>NZ_CP130318.1:687500-987500 GCF_032268605.1 Paenibacillus aurantius | reverse complement strand
AGAACGCAAGAAGGCCATCGATTTCTCCTCCGTTTATTACAAGGACGGCGTGGTGGCCCTCGCCAAGAAGGACAACAAGGCCGTAACGGGCATCACTCATCTGCAGGGCTTGACCGTTGGCGTCATCGGCGGGGCGGCCCAGCATTCCGATCTTCTGGAGATCGGCGGCTACAAAGAGCTGAAGGAATACCCCGGCAATGCGGAGGGCTTCGCCGATCTGAAGAACGGACGGATTCAGCTCTATGCCCTCGGCAAAATCGCGGCGAATGATTTTATCAAGAACGACAAAGACGGCAGCCAGTACGCAGCGGTCGGGGACATGTACAAGCTGCGCGACGCCGGGATCGGCATCCGCAAGAACGATTCTGCGCTGAAGAAAGCGATCGACGACATCATTGAGAAGAAACAGAAGGACGGCTCCTATAACGAGCTGGCCGTCAAATGGTTTGGCTTTGCGGTTCCTAACTAACTAGAGATGAGGAGGCATGTCGAATGGACTGGAGTCTTATCACCAACTATATGCCCCTTTATCTTAAAGGCGCTCTCGTCACGTTCCAGATCGCCCTATTGAGTATTGTGTGCGCGACGGTATTGGGGTATTTGATCGCCCTTATGAGGCTGTCCCCCAGCAAAATCCTTCAAAGCCTCGCTTTCGTGTATGTTTGGGTTTTTCGCGGGACGCCGTTGTTACTGGTTCTGTTCTTCTTCTACTACGCAGCCCCCTTTGGGCTGAAGCTAAGCGCCTTTAGCGCAGGCCTCCTGGCCATGTCGCTCAACTCCGCCGCCTTTAAGTCGGAAATCCTCCGGGCGGGCCTGCTCTCCGTTCCCAAAGGGCAGCTCGAAGCGGCGGAAGCGATCGGCATGTCCCCCATCAAGAAAATGATTCGGGTTACGATTCCTCAGGCGGTTCGCTTAACCATTCCGCCCTATATCAACAACTGCGTTATTCTGCTTAAGGAGTCCGCCCAGGTCTCGATTGTGACCGTTCCGGACCTGATGCTGGCCGCCCAGAGGGCGTACAACAGCACCTACAGCCCCATGGAGACCTTGGGGGTGGCGGGCGTTCTGTACTTGACCATGAGCAGCGCCCTTATGCTCCTCCAGTACTTCAGTGAGAAGAAGCTTCGCATTTCCACCAGATAGGAGGACACGCCATGATCCATATTAATAATCTTCAGAAAACCTACGGGGAAACCGCCGTCTTGAAGGACGTCAATGTCACGATCGCGGAAGGCGAGGTCGTCTCGATCATCGGCCCAAGCGGAGCCGGCAAAAGCACCCTGCTGCGCTGCATCAATCTGCTGGAGGTTCCGACGGCGGGCGAGCTGACCGTCGACCAGAAGCCCGTCCATTACCGGGCGAACCGCAAAGGCAAGCTGACGATGATGTCACAGTACCGGCTGCAGTGGCTGCGCACCCGGGTCGGGATGGTGTTTCAGCAGTTCAACCTCTGGCCCCACAAGACCGTCCTGCAAAATGTGATCGAAGGCCCGACCGTGATCCACCGGCTGCCAAAGGCGGAGGCCGTCCGGAAAGCGGAGGAGCTTCTGGACAAAGTCGGCCTGCTGCACAAGGCTGGGGAATACCCCGGGAACCTGTCGGGCGGCCAGCAGCAGCGTGTCGCGATCGCCCGGGCACTGGCCATGGAACCCAAGGTCATGCTGTTCGACGAGCCGACGTCGGCCCTCGATCCGGAGCTCGTCAACGAAGTTCTCGAGCTTATGGTACGGCTCGCCAAGGAAGGAATGACGATGATTGTCGTGACTCACGAGATGAATTTTGCCAGAAACATCTCGGACCGGGTGCTGTTTATGGAGCAGGGCCAAATCACGAGACAGGGTCCTCCCGATGAGCTCTTTGGAAATCCGGATGCCCGGATGGCTCAATTTATGAGAAGCTTGTCCCACAACGTAGATACGAAGGGAGCTTGAGAGGGATGAAGGTGGCAACGAGTCAATACCGCGTTAAATCGATTACTTGCTTTGAGGATTTCGCCGGCCATGTGAGGTGGCATGTCGAGCAGGCGGCTGCCCAAGGCGCGGAGCTTCTGCTTCTGCCCGAATTCTTCACCGCCGAGCTGTTGACGTTGAATAAAAATCTGGGGAAACATCCTGATTTCCCCGCCCTGTTTGAACAATACGGAAAAGCCCATACCGAGGACATCCAGGCATGCTGCCGGGAATTGGGGATGGAATTCGGGATGATCCTGGCCGGCGGGACTCATTTTACCTTCGATCCGGAGGACGGCCGTTATTACAACACCTGCTTCGTCTTCGCGCCGGACGGCCGCATGTACCAGCAGAGCAAAGTGCATCCATCTTACGAACTGGTGTACAATAAGGAGATGACTTCCCCGGCTAAAGACCTGGGAACCTTCGATATTAACGGAATTCGTCTCGGCGCCTCGATCTGCTATGACTGTTCCTTTCCGGAAGTCTCACGCATTCTCGGCATGCTGGGAGCGGATATCATCCTGGCGCCAACCTGTACGCTGGATGCGTGGGGCTCCGAACGCAGCGTGCTGTTCTCCAAGGCCCGTGCTACGGAAAACCAGGTGTATGTGATCAACAGCCAGCTGATCGGGTTCCTGCCTTTTCCGCCCCACCTTCCCTACGGGTTTGCCTTTACGGGAATCAGCGGGATCTACGCCCCCATCCATCCGATGGTCGGGCATTCGGACGGAATCGTCCGGCAGGGAGAACCCAATGTGGAAATGGTCGTGACCGCGGATATCGACCTCGATTATTTGCGTGAGGTGCGCCTGAAGGGGCATAACCAGAACCGTAAGGACATGCGTCCCGATTTCTATAAGCGGTTCGAGGTGACCGCCTGATTTTCGGATCCCTTAAGACAGTAAGACAGCTAAGAGAAAGAAGCGATGGCGATGACTGTATTGTTGACGATGCTGGTGATGGGCCTCATCCTGGGCTTTGCCGGAACCGGCGGCTCCGGTTTTATTATTGCGCTGCTAATTACGGTCTTTCATGTGCCGGTGCACGCGGCGCTCGGAACTTCGGTGGCCGCCATGGTGTTCACGATGCTTTCGGGCACCGTCAGCCACCTTCGCGAGAAGAACGTCAGCCTTCGCGCCGGAGCAGCCGTCGGCCTGTTCGGTGCCGCCGGGGCCTACGCCGGTACCTTCGCCGCGCGGCTCATACCCGCCGACGCCCTGGTGGTCTGGACGGCCTCCATGCTGTTCCTTTCCGGGGTGCTCATCTGGGTGCGGACGAAAATGCCGGCATCAGCCGAAACGAACCACGAGCTGCCGGCCGGCTCCCGCTTCTGGGTCCTGGCGGCCATTGCCGGCCTGATCACCGGGGGATTATCCGGCATGTTCGGCATCGGCTCGACACCGTTTATCCAGCTGGCGCTCATGATCCTCTTCCGGATGCCGCTCCGGCTCGCCGTCGGCACGACGATGATGGTAATCCTGCCCATCGCCTTTTTCGGGGGGATCGGCTATTTCCAGGCCGGCTACATAGATGCGGCTCTGCTCGTGCAGGTGGTGGCCGGGACGATGATCGGCTCCTACATCGGAGCCAAGTTTACCGGACGAGCCCCCCGCGCCCTGCTGCGGGCCGCGATGATCGGAACCCCGATTGCCGGCGGGCTGATTATGCTTCTGAGATAACAAAAGAGACCGCCCGGGCGGTCTCTTTTGTATTTGCTGGGGATGGAGGCAGGGAAGGCGAGACCAAACTAAGAAGCCCGGTTCGCGTGCCGCTCCAGCAGCTCGGCCACTTGATCGTTTCCCCTGCTCTTCGCTAGGGCAAGAGCCGTTGCTCCACCGGCCTCCGCCTGAATGTCGGCCCCGTGCTCGAGCAGCAGCCGGATGATGTCCACGCTGTCGGCATGATAGGCGGCCGTATGCAGGGCCGTATGCCCGTCGCTGTCCGGGATGGAAGCGGAAGCCCCTCCCGCCAGCAGCAGCCGGATTACCCCGAGGTCGCGTTCTCCGGCAATCGCGGCATGCAGCGCCGTGTTCGACGGAATGTAGGCTATCTTCGAGTGAGAGACCGCGTTCACCTCCGCGCCCGCCTCCAGTAGAAGCTTCACGGCGGCGGCCTGTCCGAAATGCGCTGCATAGCCGAGCGGCGTCAGCCCGTCCGCATTCTCCGTGTTGGCGAGCTCCGGCTTTTCGGCCAGCAGCTCCTTCAGCCTCGTGATATCCCCCGATTGGGCCGCCTTGAACAGTTCTTCGATCATCTCTTCCTCTTCCTTTCCTTATATGGACTCGTTAAATTTCAGTCTGCTTAATTTTTCACAGGGTTAAAAGCCCCCGCTACCCAGCTCCTTCCCTGCATTCAGCTTCTGGAACTGCTTCGGGGTCAGCCCGTACCTCTCCTTGAAAATGCGAATGAAATAATGGGTCGACTGGTAGCCGAGCTTGGCCGATACGTCCTGAACGGTCATTTTCTCGTGGAGGAGAAGCTCCGCGGCGCGTCGAAGCTTTTTGTCGGTGACATACTCAAGAAAGGTCATGCCGAGCATTCCCTTGAACAGCCGGCTTAAATAATTGGGGCTGATGCGGACATGCTCCGCCACCGTTTCGAGCGAAAGCTCGTTGTACAGGTTGTCCTCGATGAACCGGGTGATTTTGAGCTCGAGGGCTTTGTCGGCCTTCGGCCTTCTCTCCCCCAGCTGGCGGACGGCCTCGCCCGCAAGCCCGGCGATCCACTGCTCGAACTCGGTGATCGTCCCGATCCGGGAGAAGTGACGCCGGATGTCATAGCCGAACAGCTCCGGCGGCTGGAAGCCGGCGGTCTTCAGGCAGCGGCGGAAATGGAGCAGAAGGTCGAGCAGGATGCTTTTGGAATAATCGACGGTATACCCGCCTGTGCGTACTTCCTCTATAACGCCGGTAAGCTGCGTCTGCAGGCGCTCCTCGTCCCCCGTCCGCAGGCTTGCCTCAAGATCAGGAAAAGCGGAGGAGGAGCTGCCCGAGTCCTTGAGCCGGGAAAGACCCAGCTCCTCGAACCGGAGCAGCCGGCCCCTCTCCAGGAAGCGGTATTTCACGGCTTCCCCCGCTTCTGAATACGACCGGGCCATGCCTTCCGGGCCGGTTTCGTATGGATTCCCGGCGGCCAGCGCATAGTCGCCCGAATGGCACATTTGGATCGTTTCTTCGATGGAGACCAGGATTCGTTCTACGTCCTCCGGGCTGCCGCCCAGCGCGATTCCGGCCAGCCGGTTCCCTTCCAGCTTGATGGCATAAATCCGGCCAGGCCCTCCGTCTTCTCTTTCCAATGCTTCAATCAGGTCGTAGAACAGCAGCATTTCCTGCTGATGACCGTTCGTGCCTTCCGGGATTTCCAGGAGAAAGCTGAAGCAAACCGCTCCGTCGAGAGGTACGTCCAAAAGGCTCTGGTTCTCCCACAGCTCCATCTCCGAAATCTCCTGTCCCGTCAGCAGGCGAAGGATAAAATTGTGGCGGATCATCGGCTTGTTTTTGTCGATCTTGCGGCGCAGATCATCGATCTGATCCGTAAAGTGATGAAACAGCGTGCCGATCGGCTTGTGCGCCCTTTGGGTAATGAGGATCCCCATGCCCAGGTTGACCAGCAGCAGGCCCCCGGCTATGACGATGAGAAGATTGCGGAAATCGTGAGACTGCTTGTAATAATCCTGGACCGACGCGATGGACACATAGCGCCAGTCGTTGTATTGGGAGGGAGAGTAGGAAACGACGCTCGCCCGGCCGCCCACTTCCGCGGAGAACATCCCTTCTTCCTTCGGCCCAAGGCTGGCCAGTGTTTCCAGCACACCGCCCCGGCCACCGAGGGTGGGAGCCTCCCGGTCCGTCGAGGTCACCAGCCGGCCGGATCCGTCCACAATCAGGCAGACCGTGTCCGGGGAAAATTTATAATCCTCCAGCAGGCTTAGGAAAGCATTCTCCTTAAGGCTTACGGCTATGATGCCGAGCTTGCTGTTCTCCGTCGAAAAGTAAGGAATGCTGCGGGCATACAGGAGGATTCGGCCGCCGCCGGCATCCTCGGGCCGGCCGTTCGGAAGGACCGCCCATTCGACGTTCCGGTCCGAGCGGTCGAAGCTCTGGAACCAGTCTTTCATAGGGCCGGTCAAACAATCGGTGGTCTCCATATGACAGGCACGGAAATTCTGAAACATCATCTGATTGAGGCGATAGTAGATCGTTATCGTATCCACAAAGGGCAGGCTGCTCCGGATTTCCTCCACCCGGTTAGACACCTGGAGAGTCCGTACAACGTCACGATCGATAGGGTTGGTAAGCGGATAGGTCAGCACATCGTTGCTCTCCATCCCCGACAAATTCTGATTGGGAATCCGGATGATCTCCTTCAGAAAGCGTTCATCGAAGGATTCTCTTAACTGGGCCACCGCCTGGCGGTTCAGCTTGCGGGTCTGCTCCTCGTAGCTCGTGCTGAAATACCGGTAATACACCAGGGCGGGAATGACCGTAATAAGAATCACCAGGCTGCAGTTAAACAGAATGAGCCTCGTGAAGGTCCGGTTCCGGTTCAAGAGCCGCTGCATCACGTTTTCTTCCCATCCCCCTCCCCGTACATTCATCCATATTGTACCATACGGCAAACGGACGAAGCGTACGCTTCGTCCGGTCGTCGTCTATTTGCCCTGCGTCTTCTGGTAGGCTTCGTTGAGTGCCTTTTCGACCTTGTCTCCGCCGCTTTCCTTGAACTTCTTGACGTACTCGTCGAAGGCCTCTACGCCTTGCTCGCCCGTAATGATTTTGAAGTACGTCTCGACCGTCATTTTGCCGAGCGTGGCCGCATACTTGTCGTATTCGTCGGTGTACGGCAGGAACATATTCATATACCCTTTAAAACCGGCCACTTTGTCCCCGAAGGAGAAGGTAAACGGGTCCTTCTTCTTCATGAACGGATCGTAATTGACCTGGACGTGGAGAACATTGCGGCCCTTCTGCTGGGAATCGCCCGCCGACAGGCCGCCGGACAGATCTATGAATTTACCGTTCTCCTCCTTCCAGCCTTCCCCTTTCATGCCGTACCGGACGTTCATGTAGTACTCATAGTCCGTGGCGGCGGCTTCCATCATCTTCAGGACCGTCTCCACCTTGCGCGGATCCTTGGCCGCCTTGGTGGTGATGCCGATGGCACCGTTATAGGAAGACCACTGCGGGGTGCCCGACAGGCCCTTCGGTCCGACCGGTGGCTTGCCGAAGACGATGTTCCCGTTCGGCTGGGCCTTCTTGAAGTCCTGCCAGACGACACCGCCCTTATCCCCGGGATTGTCGGGATTCAGCTCGTTCCGCCAGTGAGCCGGCTGGGTCTTCCCGGTTAATCCGATCCGGTTGTTGAAGAAGGCCTGGGAGTTGGCCCAATAGCCGGTCGTATTCTCCGAGGTGATGAACTCGGGATCGATGATGCCGTCTTTGTACCATTTCTGCAGGAGCGCCAGCGCTTCCTTCATCTCCGGCTGAATGGAAGCGAACACGATCTTCCCGTCCTTCAGCGTAAGGCCGACGGCCCGGGTCGGGTTCGCTTTCGCGGCCTGGCTGAAGTCGTCGATCGGCGGGAAGCCGAACGCGCCCATAATGGCGGGGATGCCAAAGTCCGAAAGCCCGTACGTGTCCTTCTTCCCGTTCTTATCCGGATCGTTGTTCCGGAACTTGTACAGGGCGTCCTCGAATTCGGCGAGCGTCTCCGGCACCTTGGTGATGCCGACGTTCTTCAGCCACTCCTCCCGCCATACCACCAAGGTCGAGTAAGGAGTCGTGGTGGCCGGAATGCCGTACAGCTTTCCTCCGCTCTTCACGTAATCCCACGTTTCCGGGTAAGTGGTGTCCAAATATTTAGCATAGGTAGGAGCAAACTTATCGATCAGGTCCCTCGATATGGGAGCCAGCACGCCCTGGTCGATATAGTTGACGAGGTTCTTCTGGGTTCTTACCTTGATGACGTCGGGCATTTCCCCGGCCCCGAGCCGGACGTTGACGTTATCGTCCCATTTGTTCGGATCGACATACCAGAACTTGAATTTGGCATTGAATTTGTCCTCCACCATCTTGATGACCGGCGAAGCGGGATCGGGCTGCCCGTAGGAGTCGTAGCCAAGCCATTCCAGGGCGACGGGCTCCTGCTTGCCTCCTCCGGTCGGCGCAACCGACGCTCCCTCCGATCCGGGCTCCTTGCCCGATTGGCAGCCGGCCAGCAGCGACACCGCCAGTACCCCGCTTATGGTCACGCTCCTGCTGGTTATGCTCTTCATCATTTGATACCCTCCCATGCTTAATCTATATGTTAACCCGGCGGGAAGCCGGAGCTTAACCGGCGGCCTCAGCCTTTGACCGACCCGACAAGCGAGCCCTTGATGAAATACTTCTGCAGAAACGGATAAACGCAGACGATCGGCACAATGGAGACGACCAGCGTCGCCATCTTCATCGACTCGGCGTTCACCACCACTTGATCAACCGCGGGCTCGAGCAGATTGGACTGCCCTTCGAGAATGATTTTTCTCAGGATCATCTGGAGCACTTGCTTCTTCATGTCCTGAATGTAGATCATGCTGTCGAACCAGGCGTTCCAATGGTAGACCGCCGTATAGAGGCCGACCGTAGCGACAATGGGCAGCGAAAGGGGGATGACGATGCGGAACAGGATGTAGACGTCGTTTGCTCCGTCGATCTTAGCCGACTCCTCCAGACTTTCCGGCAGGCCGATAATGAAATTCCGCACGATCAGAAGCATGAAGGCACTTACCGCGCCGGGCAGCACGAGCGCCCAGATGGAATTCATGAGGCCCAGGTTCTTGATCACGATGTAAGAAGGAATCATCCCCCCGGAAAAGAACATGGTGATCACAATCACGCCGGTCCAAAACTTCCGGTGGGGAAGCTTCTTTTTGGACAAGGGATAGGCCCCGAGAAAGGTCATGACGACGGTAATGGCCGTACCGAGCACCGTGCGGAAGATCGTGTTGCCGTAAGCGTTCCAGATGAGCGAATTGCGGAAAACCTCCCGGTAGCCTCCCCAGTCCAGCTTAAGCGGGATGAGATGAAAGCCGTACCGGTTAACGATTTCGGACGGGCTTACCGAGATGGTGACGATCTGCAGAAGCGGCAGCAGGGTAAGAAGGCTGAGAGCCGCCAAGGTGAAGTAGATGACCGAGAGCAGCAGCCGGTCGGAAACAGAATGCCTGTGGTTCATGGGGAACCCTCCCTCCGGTAAGTATTCAGAAAATCGTCTCTTCGCTGACCTTGCTGGCCAAATAGTTCGCGGTCAGCACCAGGAGGAGCGCCACTACATTCTTGAACAAGCCGACCGCCGCCGCGTAGCTGTAGTTCATCCGGGACAAGCCTTCCGTGTAGGTGTACGTGGACAACACGTCCCCCACCTCCATCACCTTCACGTTCAGCAGGTTGTAGATCTGCTCGAAGTCGTCGTTGATGATCGAGCCCGAATTAAGGATCAGCATGATGACGATAACGGGTGCCATGGCCGGCAGCGTAATGTACCCGATCTTCTGGAGACGGCTGATGCCGTCCATGTCCGCCGCCTCGTACATTTCCGGGTTGATACCGGCAATCGCCGCCAAATAAATGATGGTCGTGAAGCCCGCCTGCTTCCAGATTTCCGTCAGCACCAGGATAGGCCGGAACCAATCCGGTTCGGTAATGAAATACACCGGCTTCAAGCCGATCAGGTCGAGAAACAGGTTGACGGCACCCCGGCTCGGGGAGAGAAACTCAATGATGAGGCCCGACAGGACGATCCACGACAGAAAGTGCGGCAGGTAGCTGATCGTCTGCACCGCTTTTTTGAAGAAGGAGCGGGTCACCTCATTGATCATCAAGGCGAGGAGAATGGGAACGGGAAAGCCGAACAGCAGCTTGTAGAAGTTAATGATGAGCGTATTCCGCAGAACGGTCAGGAAATAGTCCCCGGCGAACAGCTCCCGGAAATTCTCCAGGCCGACCCAGGGGCTTCCCCAGATCCCCCTCATAAATTTGTAATTCTTGAACGCGATCAAGACCCCGTACATCGGACCGTAATGAAAGACGGCGTAATAGATCAGAACGGGAAGGAGCATAAGAAAGAAATACTTGTATTCCAGATACTGCTTCCACACGGACCTTCGGGCCGGCATCCCCGCTCACTCCCTTCTCGATAATTGATAGCGTTTACAACTTATGAGATTGATCATAAAGGATGGGAAAAAGAGGAAGCAATGACCCGTTTCAACGAAACTATCTCTTTTTAGGCTTGTTTGCGCTGGTTTATAAAAACATCACATTTTGGCAAAGTATCATTTTTTAGCACACGGACGAAAGCGGCGGGTTTGCCGAGGTGGAGAGCCTTTTCGATAGGGTTCATCCTGACACGCCAAAAAGCCCGCAGCCACGGCGGGCTTCTAATAGGCTGTCTGCTAAATCATAAAGAAAACGCCGGCGGTTACAATGCGGTAATAATCATTGCTTCTTCCAATCGAGGTATCGGCTGTCAGGGAATTCTGCCAGTCGAACAAAAGCCTGCTCTCCTCCAGCTCTTCGATGCGTGGGATGGACCCGTTTACGTATTCCGAAATCCGGTATTGGGCGGATTCGACGCGGGCTCGCAGCGCACCATAACGCATATCCAGCACTTCCCATCCGAACGGCTTGTTCGTTTGAAACCACAGCCGGCGGTGTGCCTCACGCAGCCGCTCGATCCGGGCCAGCAGGTCGGGAAGCTCTTCTTGTACGATTCGTTCCATGTCCTCCCTGTGCCGTTCGTCGTAATGCTGCTTCAAACGAATGCCTACCCCCGCCTTGATCTCGAGCACGGCGCTTACTTTCATATAGAATTCAAACAGAGTCTGATACTTCTCTGATCTTATTTCTGATAAGCGCTGGGTTAGATTCTGGTAATGGGAGGTAATCTCCTCTTGAACAAATTCAATGTTAGCGTCCAGCAGGCCGATCAGAATGTCCTGCCACAACAGGAATTTCGAAGGATTGCTCTCCCCTAAATTTCCTCCCGGCACTCCAGGAACTTCATCCAGTAGGGTTAAGGCAAGAAAATGCTCCCCGGTGAGGCTTTCATCCCCGGAACAAACGGCTACTCGCCGGTTTACCGTCTCCGCATCCGGGACTCCCTTCGCATACCCGTGCTCCGCGAACCACTGCAGACCAAGGATTCCGGATGCATAGCTCGCCTCATTGCCGTCATTGCCCCAGAAGGTGGCAAAGACTTCGCGAACGCCTTTTTGCTTGCAAGCCGCAAGGGCAGCGTTTGTAGTGGCTATGGTTTTGCCGTAATTGGGAGCTATGGTATTCCATGTCCAGATCCCCCCCGCAAAAAGAGGCTCCGACCCGAAAGAGCGGTGAATATCGAGATAAGCTTCGTAGAAGGAGGGATCCGTGTGGTAGTAGTCCCAGTAGACGAAACGTACGTCTTTCGGCATGGCCTCAATGACCGGCTCCGGGATCTCGACATCCAGGTCGTAATACCAGCCGTGCTTGGAGCCGAGGCGAAAGTACATGTCACTCCAGATCATCGGCTCAAGACCGTGGCTCCGGGTAATGGCCAGAACCTTTTCTAAATGCTCTTTCATCAAATCGAACCGGCTATGTAATCCATTTTTCTCCAGATATTGCCCAAGTCCCAGTCTGTGAGCCTCGTCCATTCCGATATGAATTCTTTTGCTGCGAAAAGGAGCCGAGGCGGCCGTTATCATGTTTTCGATAAATTCGTAAGTTTGGGGCTCCCCTACCAGAAGAATGTCTTCCGTATCGGTGAAGGCTTGGGCATAATTCCATTTCAAAGCAGCGGCCAGATGGGCCAGCGTTTGAATGCACGGAATCACTTCCATCCCGAACAGCGCCGCGTAGGCGTCGATTTCCTTAAGCTCTTCCTGCGTATACCGTCCCCTCATGTAACCAAAGTAAGGCATTCCCTCGATCTCATAGGTGTCCTCGGTGTAGAGCATGAGCATATTGAGGCCCATGGCGGCCATGATCCGAACAAACCGTTTCACGCCCTCGACATGCATGACGGCATTCCGGGAGCAGTCGAACATCGCCCCGTTCAGATCAAACTGAGGGTATTCCGTTATCCGAATGGAAGGTTGAGACCCGGCTAACTCCTCCCAACGCTCGAATACGAGGGACAATCCCCGAAAAAAATGGTGAACGGCACCGAAGCGGATGATGATTTCCTTGGCATTCATCTCCAGCTCCAAAGCATCCTGCCGTTCGGTTCGAATGGCGATAAGCGGGATGCCGGAATCTTCCGATAAAGAAAACTTCAGATGTCCGGCCATTTCCTTTACGCCGAGTGCGATTTCGTCCCTATCCCCTTGCAGATGGATAACCCGTTTCACTTCCCCGCCTCCTTCTCTCCAATTGTTCCCTTATTAAAATGCCAATTGTCCGCCGTCCACGACGATGGTCTCGCCTGTAATAAATGCGGCATCCTCCGATGCCAAAAAAGCGAAAACACCCGCCACATCCTTCGGCTTCCCTACCCGTCCAAGCGGGATTTTCTCCCGGACATACCTCTCGATAAATTCCGGGGAATCAATCGCCTCGCTCATCGGGGTCTGGATGTAGCCCGGGCAAACCGCATTGACCCGAATATGGCTGGAACCGAGCTCGATCGCCATGGTTTTGGTCAGCAGCACGACTCCCCCCTTGGAGGCATTGTAATGCGCGTACCCCGCCTCACCGACCAACCCGTTCGTAGAGGCCATATTGAGAATAACTCCGCCCCCCTGCCGGGCCATGACGCGCCCCACCTGCTGCGCCACCCAGAACATCCCGTTCAAATTGACGTCCATCACCTTACGCCAGTTTTCCGCTATAATATCGAGCACGGGCTCTTCCCAGGCGATTCCGGCATTGTTGACGAGAATGTCAATTTTGCCGTACCGCTCGACCGCCGCCGCGACCGCCCTTTCCACCTGTTCGGGGTCAGACACATCGGCGGTTAGTGCAAGAACGGGAGTTCCGCCGCCGGCAAGCTCCTTTTCCGTCTGACGCAAATCCGGCTCATAATCCGATACGAGAACAAGAGCGGCCCCTTCTTGGGCAAAGCGCTCCGCGATCGCCCTCCCGATCCCCCGTCCACTGCCCGTAATAAAAACGACACTTCCGTCAAACCTGCTCATTAGGCTTTCCTCCTATTCCGGCAGAGCCGCAATGACGTCTATTTCCACCAGGATGCCGTCAAGCTCACCGCCGAAGCAGGTACGCGCGGGCATCGGCGCTTCAAAGTATTCCTTGTACACCTCGTTAAAACGCCCGAAGTGACTCATATCCGACAAGATGACGTTGACTTTCACCACATGGTCCATCGAGCAATGGGCCGCTTGCAGAATAGTTACGATATTATCCAAGGTCAACCGGGCCTGTTCCTCTATGGTTTCTCCTGTGACGTAGCCCTGGGGATTGATCGGCCCTTGGCCCGATACGAATAAGAAGCCCTTGGATACAATCGCCTGTGAATAGGGACCGTCCCCCGGTGATGCATCCTTCGTAAAGATCGCTTGCCTCATCTTCCTTCTCCTTTTCCATCCGAAATTCCACACCATTCCAGAATGATGCCGGCGTATATTTCGGTTAATCGGCAGAGGGACTCTATGTCCACATACTCATCAGCCGCATGCGCGTTGGCTCCCGAAGGACCCAGGACAACCGCAGGGGTAGGACTGTATAAATTAAAAATAAAAGCATCACAAGCAAACGGGGCGCCATGAAAAGCGGGCTCCCCTGCGGTCACGCGCCGAACCTGTTCCCCCATAATAGGAAGAAGAGGCAGATCCGGAAGCACCTGCGAGCCGGGCAGGAACCGGATCATCTTCTGGAATTCGGGTAACGGCGCATCCGGGCCGAACTGGCGCCGATACCCCGTTAAGATCTCCTCCTTCAGCGATTCCTCCGTCGTTCCGGGATGGCACTCCACCCATACATCGATAGCGCATTCTTCGGGACCTACATCGCAGAGGGGGGAGGCCAAATCACCCGCCGCGGCCCGTGTCGGAATAACCGGAAGTTCACCGGACGACGTATACCAGGGAGCGGGCCCTCCTCCCTTGCTGCGATCCCTTTCGAACTGCTCCAGATAAACCAGAAACTTAGCCGCGTCGTAAAGAGGATTGCGGATCGTTTCTCCGCTGAAGGCCAGCCCGGTTTGGCCGCGGAAGACGAGCCGCCACAGCGCTCCTCCCCGTGTAGCCGGACAAATGGCCAAGTTGGTCGGCTCGGGAATGATGGCCGCGTCCGCGTTATACCCCATCAATCTCCCGGCAAGGGTTCCGTTCGCTCCGCCAAATTCCTCGTCTACCACGGATTCCAGAATGACATCCCCTAAAGGCCTCAAGCCCAGCTCCATCAGGCACTTCACGGCCATAATCGAGGCCGCAAGCCCTCCTTTCATATCGAAGGAGCCCAGCCCGTATACTCTCCCCTGTTCAACCCGCGGTTCCCAAGGCGACGCCAGCCAGCCCGGAGCGACTACCGCCGTATCGATATGACTGGAAAACAGAAGTGACCTGCCGTTGCCCTGTCCTTTCCAAACGCCTGCCACGTTAGGGCGATGAGTATAGTCCTTTCCAGGAAAATAAGCCGGGTGGGAACGAAAAACCGGGGCCACCTCCGGGGAGTACAGCCTGGTTTCGAGTCCCATGCCTTCAAACAGAACCTGGAGCTCCCTTTGGCATTCCCCTTCCGTTCCGTCCGTCACTTGATTGACCGTTGGATGGCGAACGAGCCGGGCCGTCAATTCGACTATTCTATGCCGCTGGCCGGCCACCCAGCCGGCTATTTGTTGGGATATCTCGGATATGACCATCCTCCTCCTCCCTCCTCCCTCTATCGAACTTTGCCGCGAGCCGATACCTTCCACAGTTCCACCACATGCCCTTGACGGACAGCGGCTACCTGGTCCGTCAGATTAACCACGGCGCAGCAGTGAACCGGGATAACTTCCAGCTGCTCTCCTATCTTCAGCCCCTGCTCTTCCGGTGCCAACCGCAGCATCCCGTGCTCCTCCGTCATCCATTCCAGCGTAATGCCCGGGCGTCCGGGTACATACCCCCGGCCGGTACCGATAGGAGAATCTTCCCCATCGCTCGAGAATACTTTCGTCCCTGCGTCGATAACGGCCCGATCCTCCGCAGGCCGGCTGATTACCGTCACTTTAACCGTTAAAGCACAATGCTCCAGCTTGTGAGCCCCAAGCTTTACCTGCATCAAATCCCCGAACACGTAAGTGCCGGGACGTATTTCGGTAATGCCCGGCATCCCCGCCACATGAGGGCTAGACGGAGTGGAGCCTGCGCTCACTACCGTTATCTCGAAGCCTTCCTTACGGAGCCGTTCGGTCAGTTCTCTTACCGTCTCCGCTTCCAGCTTAACGGTCCGGAGCAGCTCCTCCGTATCCCCTGCGTCGTACGATTGGCCAGCAAAGGTCAACAACCCTTCCAGCTTAAGCCAAGGATCCGCCGCGATGGCCCTCGCGATCGCCAGTACGTCTTCCTCTTGGGTTATCCCCACCCGGTTAAACCCGCTGTCTACCTCAATCAGAACGGAGACCGTCAAGCCGGCCATCCGTCCGGCCTCCGAGACGGCCTTCATCCCATCGTAGCTTTCCACGACTACCGTCAAATGAGCTTTTGGCAGAAGCTCAGCCAGCCGTTCTATCTTTCTCGGGCCGATGATCGGATACGCGATCAGAAGATTCCGGATCCCCCCTTCGATCATGGCTTCCGCCTCCCCAAGCTTGGCTACGGTAACGCCTGACGCCCCGGCCTCCATTTGCAAACGGGCGATTTCCGGCATCTTATGCGTTTTGGCGTGCGGCCTGAGCTTAATTCCGTTTTGGTCTGCCACCGCCTGCATGGACGCGATGTTACCCATGACCAAATCAAGATCGATAAGAACGAAAGGGGTATCCAGTTCGTTTGTTTGGATCATGCAAGCCGCTTCCACTCTTTCCATCCAGGATTTTCCGAATCCCTTTCTTGTTTTCCCGTACATTTTATGCTTAAATGAAAAAGGTTTTGATATAGCAAAAAGGAGGGGGCCGTTATGACTAAAAGAAAATATT
Organism: Paenibacillus aurantius; assembly: GCF_032268605.1. NCBI lineage: Bacteria > Bacillati > Bacillota > Bacilli > Caryophanales > Paenibacillaceae > Paenibacillus > Paenibacillus aurantius. Next base: position 971,454 of record NZ_CP130318.1, on the reverse strand, counting down.
CGGTACCCGCCCTGGAAAAAGGGCTTTCGATTATAGAGACACTGGCCAACTCCCCGGTTCCGCTCGGGGTAACCGATATATACGAAACCAGTAAGCTTCCTAAATCAACGATCTTTATGATCCTGACCACACTGGAGGAGTTGAATTATCTCCAAAAAGCGGAGGACGGCAAGTACCGGTTAACGTTGAAGCTGTACAACATCGGGATGGAGATGCTGTCCAAGATGGATCTTCGGAATATAGCCAGACCCCTCATGGAAGAATTAGCTGCCGAGCTCCGCGTTACGGTCCATCTGGCCATTCTCGAGAACGGTAAAGCAACCTATATCGAGAAGGTCAAAGGCCCCGGCTTCGTCCAGTTCTCCACCGAAGTCGGTCAATCCATGCCCCTGCACAACTCCGGGGTAGGCAAAGTTCTGGCCGCCTTCCTGCCTAAGGACACCTTGGAGTCCTATTTAAAGCTTCACGGCATGCCGGCGACAACGGAACACACGATCACCTCCCACGAAGCGTTCACGAAATTTCTTGAGAATGTTCGCGAGAGCGGTTTCGCCATCGAGGATGAGGAGGGTGAACTGGGTATAAGGTGCATCGCCGCACCGATTTACGATCATACAGGAGCGGTCGCTGCCGCCCTCAGCATTACAGCGCTGCGCAATGAGCTTCCGAGTATTTCTTTCCCGGAAGTTGGCCGGAAAGTGAAGCAGAAAGCCATGCAAATTTCTTTTAGATTAGGCTATGACCGGACAGAGGAAGAGTAAGGAACCAACAGCACCTTCGCTACTTTTCCGGGATTGCTCAGGAGCTTATCATACCATTCCGCCCCTTCCTCCAGAGGGGCTTCCACCACCCCATCCGTCAAGCCTATCCGTCCTTCGGCTAACCAATTTAAAGCCGTTTGGAAGTTAACCGCGGAGTAAGCGAAGGAGCCGGCAACATGAAATTCGCTGCGAATCATCGTATTGACCGGCAGGACGGACTCCGCTTCATGCAGACCCGTATAAATGATGCGTCCCCCGGGAACCGTTACCTCCATACACTGGCTGCGGGTAAGGGATGCGCCGACCGCATCCACGGCAATGTCCGCCCCTCCGCCTGTTCTCTTTAGGACTTCCGCCACAACCTCGTCCTTCCTCGGAGAGAGTGGTACCGCTCCCAGCGCCTCCGCCATTCCGAGCCGCTCGGCGTGCAGATCCACAGCATAGATCTCTTTGACGCCATACACCTTCAAGGCCTGAAGAACGAACAGCCCGATGGGCCCCATCCCAAAGATAACGGCTTTATCGCCGGGCCGGGGAGAGGCCAGCTCCGCCACGCGGACGCCGCATGCGATCGGCTCTACCAAAGCCCCCTGCTGCAGGGTAAGATGATCCGGCAGAGGGTGGACGAAGGCAGCCGGAATTTTCACAAGCTCGGCGTTGCTTCCCGGCAGCGCGGCGCTCAACAATTTCCGGCCCCGGCAAAGCTGCTGGCGGCCGCTGAGACAATAACCGCAATGCCCGCAGGTGACGAGCGGATTGGCCGTGACCCGCTGACCGGGCTGCAGGCCGAAAACCTTCGACGCGTTGGCTCCCGCCTCTACAATCGTCCCCGAAAATTCATGCCCGAACACGAGCGGCGGCTTACGCAGCGCGTTATGGCCTAAATACCCGCTCAACTCTGAGCCGCAAATACCGGAGAACGCAACTTGGATGACTACCTCATCCTCCGTGATGGAGGGAGGCGCGATCTCGCGAATCCGCATTTCTCTCGGTCCCTCATATAGTAAGGCCTTCATCGATGTACCTCCCGCTTTATCTCCTTGTAAGGCTGGTACTAAACTAAACCGCGTAAGCCGAAGCCCCGGTGTGGTAGCCCAGCATGATCTCCCTCAATCTTTCCTCCGTGACAGGCAGCAAAGGAAGCTTGGTCTCGAAGCTTGAGAACACGCCAAGCTGATGAAGCAGCGCCTTGGTGGTTGCAATTTCATCTCCCGGCCCAAACAGGTGAATAAACGGAAGGATCACTTGGGAGAAGATGCGGAAGCTTTCCTCTCGGTTTCCCGATTGATAAGTGTCCCAGCACTCCCGAAAGGCCTCAGGATAAACAATCGGAGCGATAATCATGTTTCCGTCTATGCCGGCCTCAAAGGCCCGAAAGCAAATGATATCGTCGCCGCCGAACACGGCCAGAGAGGAGTTCTTCTTCAAGCTGCGGATTTTCTCGAAATGGTGATCCGTCATCTTTACCGCTTTGATCTGCGGTACGTCCCGAACCATTTGCAGAAGCTGATCGGCGGTATAATGCGTCTTCGTCGTAACAGGGTTATCGTAAAACACCAGGTCAAGACCGGTTTGTTCCGCCAGCTCCCCCATGTAATCCGTGACCATCTGCAGCGAGTTCGGAAAATAATACGGACTCGGCACGAGCGCCGAACGGACCCCGCTTTCCTTGGCGGCAACTCCGATGGCAACCGCCTCGCGAAGGTTCGTATGCCCGAGTCCGACGACAAGCTCCTTGCCGTCCGGCATCCGTTCGGACAGGTACCGGACGATATCGATTCTTTCCTGCAGGAGAAGCGACGGGGCTTCCCCTGTACTGCCGCACACCACATAACCGTCGAGCCTATCGATGGTTCGTTCCATCAGCCGGTCGAATCCCGCATATTCAATGGCTCCGTTCAGGAAAGGCGTTGGAATAACAGGGATATTTCCTTTTAATGACATAAGCTTCTCCTCCAGGCGTCATTTTTCATAATACCGAAAACTTGTTTTATCCTATATTCAGAAAAAGGTCTCACCATGGCGGCTGCTAAAGAAGATAGGCTGGTTTGAAGCCTTACATACACCTCCTTACCCCTCTGCTAGTACCGCAAGGCGATCATCACAAATTCGACATACAGAAAAACAATTTGTTATTACAAAAAAAGTCTACACTGTCATTTCAGCTTCGTCAACCCGATTCTATCGGACCTGTATCACACCTGTCGTGTCAATTAAGCTATCATGCTGATGGATAACTAAGCGGAGAGCCTTGTCGAGGAGGTCCATCCCCATAACCAAAAAGCCTGCCGACAGACGGCAGGCTTCGGGAACTATCCTTTCCCGCAGCGGGGGATTAAATGGCGGCGAGCTCCTCGGGACGCATGGCCTTCAGCTGCTTCTCGTACAGCTCCCGGTACATCCCGTTGCGCAGCAGGAGCTCCGGATGGCGGCCCCTCTCGACAATCGTCCCCTGGTCGACCACGAGAATCTGATCGGCCCGGACGACCGTCGCCAGCCGGTGGGCGATAATAAACGTGGTGCGGTTCTCCATCAGCTTCTCCAACGCCTTGGTGACCAAATATTCCGATTCGGCATCGAGCGCCGACGTCGCTTCGTCGAGGATGAGAATGCGCGGGTTCTTCAGCAGGGCGCGGGCGATGGCAATCCGCTGCTTCTGCCCGCCGGACAGCCGGACTCCCCTTTCCCCGATGACGGTATCGTACTTCTGGTCCCACTCCATAATGAAATCATGGGCATGGGCCGCCTTGGCCGCCTCCATCACCTGCTCCTGATCCGCATGCGGATTGCCGTAGGCGATGTTCTCATAAACGCTTCCCGAGAACAGGATGTTGTCCTGCAGCACCAGGGCGATCTGGCTCCGCACGGCGAATAGGTCATACTCGCGCAAATCCCGCCCGTCCAAATAAACGGTCCCTTCATCCGGATCGTAGAACCGGGGAATGAAGTTGATGATCGTGGATTTCCCGGCACCGCTTGGCCCAACGAGAGCAATGACCTCTCCGCTTTTCGCCTCGAAGCTTACGTTAAAAAGGGCTTCCCGTTCTTCTCTAACGATCGGAGGAGGCTCGGGGGCCGTTTTCGGCGGAAGCCAGTAGAAGCGCTTCAGAGGGACCAGCGGCTTCACAATCTCGTGATCCCCCTGGCCCTTCGGTTTGGGCACCGGCCTTTCGGAGACGTACGTGAAGCTTACGTTCTCGAAAACCACGTCACCCCGGCAGGTGGGTAGCGGCAGCGGATTCTCGCGGTTCTTCACCTCCGGCTGCAGGTCGAAGACCTCGAAAATCCGTTCCACGTTGCTGAGCGAATTCTGTATGGTAACGTTTACCTCCGAGAACCGCTGAATCGGCCCGTACAGCTGGGAAAGATACGCCTGGAAAGCGATCAGCTCACCCAACGTCATGGCCCCGTTCAGCACCATCGTCCCTCCGGCCAGCCATACCAGGATGCCGCCCAGATCCTGGAAGCTTTGGCTCGCCCGCCCGAGCAGGTTGGACAGCAGCTGGGCCTTCACCGTGTAGCGGTAATGATGCTTCGCCTGCCGGTGAAACCGATCCGCCTCGATCGATTCGCGGTTAAACGCCTGAACGATCTTCATTCCGGCCAGGCGCTCCACGAGAATCCCGGAAATGCGCTCCATCTGCTGATGGACCGAACGCCAGGCGAACCGGATGCGGACGTTCAGGTTCGTAAACGTCAGGTAGTAAAGCGGCAGCAGACACAAGGACAGAAGCGCGAGACCGGGATCGAGCCGAAACAGCATAATGGCCGCAAAACCAACCAGAAACAGATCGACGAGCAGGTTCAGCACCCCGCCCCCGACCAGATTCTGGGCACCGTTCACATCGTTAAGCACCCGGGAGACGATGCTCCCCACCTGCCGGCTCTCGAAGTAATTCTGGGAGAGGGACTGCATGTGCCGGTAAAGCTGCTCGCGGACGTCCACGATCATCCGGCTGCCGAGCCGGGAGATGGCTACCTGGTGAACGAACTTGAGCAGATTTCCGGCGACGTATACCCCGGCCAGCACCCCTACCACCTTATGCAGCGTCCAGAAGCTCTCCTTGCCGGGGAGCACTTCGTCAATCATAACCTTCGTCATCCAAGGCACCGTTAGCGGGACGACGAACTGCAGCAGCCCCAGGGCGACGATGAAGCCCAACCGGATGCGGTAAGGCTTCAAGAACGACAAATAGCGTCGGAAGAGCAGCGACCGGCTCTGTTTCTCCAATCCTTCTAACCCCCTTAGGCAATGGAAAGGTTTTCCTAACTAATGAGATTCTAGTTGATCTGGAGATAATCAGCAATCGTATCCTCCCCCCTTTAGAGCTCCTTATTGGCATAAAAAAGACCGCTCACGCGGTCTCTTTGCCATTCGCTTATTTTTCCTCTTCCACGGTGCCCGGGTATATGTTTTTGCCGTAGAAGATCTCGTCCATCTCCCACTGTACGCTCTCCGTGATGTCCTTCTGCTCCTCGTGGCTCAGCTTATCCTTGGTGTAGCCGAACAGGTAATTGTTCAGGTCAAAGTTCCTCAGCTTGCATTTCGTATGAAAAATGTTCTCCTGGTACACGTTCACGTCGATCATGTGGTACATGTCCTTGGCCTCGTCCGGAATGTAGTTCTGGATGGAGCTGATCTCGTGGTCGATGAACAGCTTATGGCCGCTCACATCCCGCGTGAAGCCGCGGACCCGGTAATCGATCGTCATGATGTCGGTGTCGAAGGAATGAATGAGGTAGGTCAGCGCCTTCAGCGGAGAAATCTCCCCGCAAGTAGACACGTCGATGTCCGCGCGGAACGTGCTGATCCCTTCGTCCGGATGGTACTCCGGATAGGTATGGACGGTGATATGGCTCTTGTCGAGCTGCATCACGACCGTTTCCGGCAGCGGCCCCGGGGTCTCCTCGAAATTCTCCGTCGGCACCTCGACGACCGGCCCTTCCGAGACAAGCATCGTCACGCTGGCCCCCTGCGGCACATAGTCCTGTTTGGCAATGTTAAGCACGTGGGCGCCGATAATATCGGAAACCGTCTTCAGGATATGGGTGAGCCGGTCCGAGTTGTATTGTTCGTCGATATACTCGAGGTAAGCCTCGCGTTCCTCCTTGGTCTTCGTGTAGCAGATGTCATACATATTGAAGCTTAAGGATTTCGTCAAATTGTTGAAGCCGTGTAAGGTGATCCGCTGTTCCGGTGTAAGTTTCATGGCAGATGTCCCCTTTGTTCTGAGCGTAGTATGGTCCTTACGTACTTTTATACCCTATTCTCCCCGTGGAAAAACATGACCGCTTTTCTTGGAAAAGCCGTCATAGGAGAAATCGCTCGCAGGAAAACACAGGGGCAGCCAGGATGGAAACAGGACAACGGAGAGCGGCCGGGGCGTCTTATAACCCTTTCTAGAAAAAAGAAGAACCCCAGCCTCCCGAAATAACCGCTGGATAGAAAAGTGCCGCAGCAGTTGGATTGACTCGTCTGTGGCTTGCATCTGAGCTTTCGAACCGTTCATTCGGCAGTTGTCCTCAGGCCGGAGGCTCTTCCTCCTTACTCCAGCCTGCTTAATATCCGGGAAAGCTTGACCAGGACATACTCGAGATCCGCCTGGTCCTCCTCGCCAAGCCCCTCCAGCTTCCGGCAAAGGGTCCCGTGAAGCCCGGCCCACCGCTCGTAGACCAAGGCTCTGCCTTTCTCCGTCAGCGTAAGCCGGACCGACCGTTTGTCCGCGGCATCCGCTTCCCGCCGGACATACTGCTTCTGTTCGAGCCGGGTGATCAGCGGCGTCAGCTGCTGCTTCGACACCAGGATGGTCCGGGCCAAATCGCTCATGGCGATCCCCTCTTCCCGCTGGTACATTTCCTCGAGAACATGAACCTGCAGGTGGGTCAGTCCGGTCGAAGGCCGCCGTCCCGCGGTCCCGGCTCCCGATGCGTCCAGCTTGCGGTAAAGCTGGGGAATCAGCTGCAGGTACCCCGCCGCCATTGTGCTGATTTTGGTATCCATGGGTTGCCCTCCGATAAGGTCTATTGACAAAAAGTAAATGTTTCTTTATTTTTTAACTAAATAAACCCAGAAAATATACAATAATTCATTAATGATTATTTACTTTATCACAGCCGGCAATTTGGAACAACAGCCGCTCCCAAGGAGGATGAGAGATGGATAACCGGAAGGGACTTTCCCTTCGGGGCGTGGTGTATGATGTGGGAACGCACACGAGAGGAGCGGCCGCTTCCACCCGCGAAGCTTTCGACCCGGAGGTGGTGCGCCAAGAAATCCGCATCATCAGCCGCGACCTGCAGGCGAACGCGATTCGCCTGACGGGACGGGACATCGGCCGGCTGACGCTGGCTGCGGAAGCGGCGCTTGCGGAAGGCTTGGAGGTATGGGTCTCGCCCGAGCGGATAGATGCCGGGGAAGAGGAAACGCTGGCCCATTACGCCGAGTGCGCCAAAGCGATGGAGAAGCTGCGGAAGAAAACGCCAAAAATCGTGTTTGTGGCGGGCTGGGAGCTCAGCTTTTTTATGAAGGGGCTGGTTACAGGGGATACCGCCTTCGACCGGATTAGGACGGTCATGAACCCGTTTCGCCTTCTGATGAGCACGATCCGGCTGGGCTCGTTTCACAAACGGCTGAACGCCTTTCTAAGGAAGGCCGCCGCGGTGGTGCGGGAGCATTTTCATGGGCCGCTGACCTATGCCTCCGGCACTTGGGAGAACGTGGATTGGAGCCTATTCGACTACGTGGGCATGGATTACTACCGGGACAAAGCCAACGCGGCAGCTTACCGGAGCAAGCTGCGGGACTATGCCAAGCATGGCAAGCCGGTCGTCGTTCTGGAGTTCGGAAGCTGCACGTACACGGGGGCCAAGGACAAAGGCAGCTACGGATGGATTATCGTCGACCGGAATGTCACCCCGCCCCGGCTCAAAGGGGATTACGAGAGGGACGAAGAGGAGCAGGCTCAGCAGCTTCGGGAGCTGCTCGACCTGTACGGGGAAGAAGAGGTCTATGGGGCCTTCTGGTTTACCTTCGTCATGCCTACCTATCCGTACGACGAGAATCCGGCGCATGACTTGGACCGGGCGAGCTATGCCTTGGTCCGGAGCTTGAAGGGGCAAACGGGCACCGCCTACCCCGGCATGCCGTGGGAACCGAAGAAGGCCTTCTATGCCTTGGCGGAGCGATACCGGAAGAGCTAGAGCCTTATCCAGTACCTTAGTTGGCGGGAAAGCCTCTGGACGCACACGAATACCAATAAGGAAGCAGAACAACACTCACGGATAAGGCACTGGTTCGCTTGGCGGTAGGAATCGTGGACGCCGGTATGTAAAGACCAAGGTACCGCCAAGGGAAACGGAAGGAAAGGTGTGGGGTAAGGCACGGGAGCGGCCATCGTGGTAAGCCCTAAGAGGAAGCCGCTGGTCGTCCTTCGGCTCCCCCTTGCCTCACCGTCCGAGGGCCCGCTCCAGCTCCTCCTTCTGCCGAAGGTGATGGCGGAAGTGCATTCCGACCAGCGCCAGCCACTCCGACGCATTCAGCCAGCCGAAGCCTCCATGCCTCACCTTAAGGTTCGGGTTCACCTCGTCCACCCTTCCCTCCCAGTCCTGCATCCGCCGCATGACCTCCTCCAGTCCGCGCCGGTGGTCGTCGGCCGTTTCCGTATTGTCGGGAATGTCTCCGGGGAGCTTGATCCGGACAGGAGGAAACCCGCCGAGCCGGTACAATTCCTCGCCGAATTCCGTTTTGCCGAGCGGCTGTTCCTCCTCCGCTGCCGCACAGGCTTCCACGAAATCCAGATATTCGAGAGACGCCAGCACCAAATGGTTGTACAGCTGGCCGAGCGACCAGACCCCCTCCGCCGTGACCCGCCTCAGCTCCTCCTCCGTATACCCGGCTAAGGCTGCCCGGAAGATTTCGATCGTTTCCCTGTCGGTTGGCATGATTGTTTCCTCCCTGTTTTCTAATCTTCTAAATTATTTTATGATTTCTGCTTTTTCTGAATCAATCTTGATCATGCTCGGTGCACTTTTGGGATATTGGTCCATCTCTATTTCCCATATATGGCAATCTGCATCGTAATTCATACCCTTAATAAATGCCTGCTTTCCTTGTTTTTCCTTTAAAGCGATTTTTGCAGCATCAAGTTGAGATAACTTTGGAGATAGGCTTCCCTTGAGTATTTTTATTGTTTTTGCCGTTATTCTTGCAGGTAAGGAGTCTTCTACATTCCCATTATAGCTGACATTAATCTTTAGTCCGGTCTGCAATTTAGCGGAAATGAAAATAGTGAATGCCACCAAGGATGATTTAACGAGTTGGCTTGAGCTTGCCTCTGAAGTTGAATATCTATTTGGTCCCATGATCAGCGACCGGAAATTCCTTCAGGCCTTAGAGAAAAATATAAACCAACAATCCGCTTTTTGCATTAGGGAACAGGACGGGATGCCAGGTACCCGTTTACTTGGCGGGATACTTTTTTCTTCTTCAAACGCTCCAATCTATAAGATTGGATGGTTATCGGTTTCATCTAAAGCAAGAAATACGGGTGTCGCAAGCAAACTATTAAGACATGTATTAGAACTTGTGATGGCTCCAGCAGAAGTGCTTGTCACAACTTTTGGTGATGATATTCCAGATGGACAACCCGCAAGAAATTTATATTTAAAATTTGGTTTCGTTCCACAAGAGAAGTCTGTTCTGAACGGTCCAGAAGGACGTAGTCGTCAAAAATTTAAGCTGGTTATTAAGTAAGGATAATTCAACCAGCCATTGGTGGCTTGTTTGGTTTACAACAAACAGTCTATTTATCGCAGCCACAAAATAAAAAACTCACTCCCTGTACGATTGGTGTCATACAAAGAGTGAGTTCTTTATTTGTTATTCTTACTGCTTACTCCTCGTCAAACTCGACGTTGTGGTAAACCTGCTGAACGTCCTCGAGATCCTCAAGGGCATCGATCAGCTTCTCGAATTGGACCTGCGCGTCGGCGGGCAGGGTGACGGAGGTTTGCGGCAGCATGGTGAGCTCGGCTACGCTGAATTCCGAGATCCCCGCGTTCTTCAGCGCCTCCTGAACGGCGTGGAACTGATCGGGCTCCGCGTACACGATGATGTCTTCGTCTTCTTCGACAATATCGCGCACATCCACATCGGATTCGAGCAGGATCTCCATCACTTCGTCCAGCGTCTTGCCTGTTACGCCGATGACCGCCGAAGCATCGAACATATAAGCGACGGAGCCGCTTACGCCCATGCTTCCTCCGTTCTTGTTGAAGGCGGCGCGCACGGCGGGAGCCGTCCGGTTTACGTTGTTCGTCAGGGCGTCGATGATCAGCATCGAGCCGTTCGGTCCGAAGCCTTCGTAGCGGAGATCTTCGTAGTTCTCTTCCCCGCTTCCCTTCGCCTTATCCAAGGCGCGGTCGATGATGGCCTTCGGCACATTGTACGTTTTGGCCCGCTCGAGCACGACTTTCAGCGCCCGGTTGGCTTCCGGATCCGGCTCGCCCTTCTTCGCGGCCACATAGATTTCGACTCCGAATTTGGCATAAACCCGGCTGGTGTTGGCATCCTTGGATGCTTTCTTCTCTTTAATGTTATTCCACTTGCGTCCCATATCGGTCTCACTTTCTACCTTGTACTTTAGTTCCATTATATACGATTTCACTCTTTTTCTCTATCTCCTGCAGACGAGTCCCTCCTTTCCTATAACTTCGCGCAAAAAGAACCTGCAGCCCAAGCCGCAGGTCCTTGATTAGGGGGATTATGCCGTATAAGAACGCCTATCCTTGCTTAGTAAACGTTCCAGTAAATCATGAATTCATCGTAGTACGCTTCAGCGGTAGCTCCCGTAGTCGTGGTGGCCACCAGCCGGGAAGAGGTCGTCCCCGCCGGAGCGGTTGCCGTCAGCTCCACATCCTGCCACTGGTTTAAGTTACCCGTCACATGGATGGACTGGGAGCCTATCTCCGTACCGCTTGCGTTATAGAAACGGAAATACAGGCTCGCCTGCCCCTGCACCAGGTATACCTTCGTCCGGGCGGTGTAGCTCATCCCGGCTACGGCACTGGCCGGATCGCTTACGAGTGTGATGGCCGCGGAGGTGGACGTATCCTTGAGCTTCAGGCTCTTCGTTCCCTTGTAGGAGATGGCGCCGCTCTGCTCGTAGGACACGCCCGAATTGACCGGCGTCGTCATCGTCCAGTTCGCGATCGGAGAGCCTGCCGTCTCCATTCCCGGATTCGCTACCGTCACGGGAGAATCCGCATACGCGGAGAAGGTAATGTCGTCGTAATACACGACACTTTGGGATGCGCTCGTCGTGTAGGCATAGATTTTGGCCGTCGCTGCAGCGCTCGGCGCCGCCAGCTTGGCCTCCACCGTCTGCCATTGGCCGTACTGGGTGTTCACATGAATCGGCTGTTCCGCAATCTGGGCTCCGGAGCTGTCGTAGAACCTCAGCATAAGGCTCGCCGTGCCGGATTCAATCCACATTTTGGCCCGGGCGGTGTATTCGGCCCAAGGACGAACCGGGATGGGGCTGCTGTACAAGGCAACGGAACCCGACGGATTCGTATCTGTGATCTTGAGACTCCGGGTACCGCCCGTTTTTCTCAAAGTGGAAAGCTCATAGTAGCCGCTCGCCGAGGTGGCGAAAGCAGACGTCCATCCCGTCGGATTTCCCGAAGCATCCGCCGTCTCGAAGCCGGCGTTCGTAACCGTCAGGTAAGTTTCGGGAGGCCCCAATAGGGTGACGGCGTCATAGTAAGCCGTTGCTTGGGCGTAGGACGTGGAGAAGGCGAAGAGACGGGCTGTCTTGGCTGCGGCCGGTGCCACCGAATACAGGTTCACCTCCTGCCACTGGCCGGCTCCTCCGGTGATATGCCGTTCCTCGCTGCCCACATCGCTGCCGTTTCCGTCATAGTAGCGGATCAGGAAGCTGGCCTGCCCGCTGACCAAATAGACGGAAGTCCGGGCGTTATAGTATTCGCCCGCCACCACCTTCACCGCATCGGTCTGCAGGGCCACGGAGCCGGTGCTGGAGGTATCGGTGATTTTGAGGGAATAAGCGCCTGACTGGCTCTTTTCGTTCGTGACGGCATAGGTCGTTCCCGCCGTTGCGCTCCAGCCTGGAATCACTCCGGCGTTAACCGGCAGCTCGAAATCCGAGTTAAGCAGGTTCACCGTCTGAAGCCCGGGAGCGTAAGGAACCTGGTTCTGCACCTTGATCCGGTACAGCTTCGTGCGGTCGGTGCTCGAGATGTAATACAGGTGGCCGTCGCTGCCGATGTCGAAGCTGTAGGCATCCGCCAGGAACTTAGAATGCATCGTATAGGGATCTATGACGACCAGCCGTTCGTCCATCATCGCATAAAGAAACTGGTCGTCCGAGGCATGCATCTCGATGCCGCCCCATACCCCGTAGGTCAGCGTCCCGTCCGGGAACAGCTTGGCGGATTTGACAACCTGATTGGATTCCGGATCGAGGGCAAAGACGAAGTTCTCCGCCCCGCCCCACAGCAGGCCGTCCGGTCCGAATACGAGGCCTCCGATGAATTTCGGATTGGAGAGTCCGGGAAGATTAACCGAGATTTCTTTAATTTTCGTGGAAGTCGCCGTATCCCAAACGAAAATTTTGGCCTCCGAAGCGGTGGCCGTCGAGCCCAGCCCGTTGTTGATCGAGGTCGAGCCGTAGATCCTGCCGTTCTTGTAGGCAAGCGAGATGACGCTCTGGTCCTGCACCACATTCCGGTACGTCTGCAGCGCATTCGTCGACGGATTATATACCGCGAGAGCCCCGCCGGTCTGTCCGTAATCCGCTATGCTGCCCATGAAAATTTTACCTTCCGCCGGAATCATCGCGTGAACGCGGTCCTGCCCGCTGCCCAGCACCCCGATGTCAAGCGGATTGGTGTCGTCGCTTGGCGGCAGGGCCGGATTGAAGCTCTGGAACTTGGCGCCGGGATAGACACCGAAGTACATCAAGCCGTTCAGCGGAGCCATCCCTCCGGCCTGCCCGAGATTGATGAACGTTCGGGTCCCGGTCGCCGGATCGTAGATGCCTCCCTTGCTGCTCTGCATCGCACTGGTGTAGAGCTTGCCGCCGGGCCCGGTCGCCACCTTGCCGTTAATGGCCGGCAGCGGCTGGACGACAGGCGGATACTGCACGACCTTGTTCGTCTGCATATTGAAGAACGCCACTCCGCCACCGTATTGAATGGTCACGAGACTAAGCCCCGGAAGAGCCGGATCGTCAATGGTGGCCCAATTCGCCCCTCGAAGCCCGCTTCCGTAAAGCATTCCCGTTCCTTGAACGGTCTGAGTAGCGAGATTATACCCCTTCAATTCCCCGTCCGCCATGAAATAAATGTTCCCGTTGTACGACTGCTTGGCGACGTGCAGTCCGTTGACGTTAGAGATGACGGTCGGGGACCACGTTCCGGTCTGGGTATCGTACACATAGGCGTTCTTGGAATCGGAGTAACGGGCGAACAAATACCGGTCATCGACCATGTTCAGGTCATAGACCGTGCCCGTTTCCCCGAGCGAGGCCGCTATATTGGTTTTGGCTCCGGTCGACACATCCAGCTTCACAATTTGATCGTGAGCCGTCCCCGCATAAACATAACCGTTGCTGTACGCAATAGAGCGGACATACTCCTGGGAGGTGGCCCCGATCATCCGGCCGTAATCGTAGACTTGGGAGGTCGTCGGATTGTATTTGTACACCTTTCCCCCGGGATAGGTTCCTACATAAACGTTGCCGTCCGGAGCGATATCCGCCGACCATGCATAAGACTCCCCTGGAAAAGTAGCCGCTACCGCAACGGTCTGCGTGCTGGGAGAGTACTTCCACAGCCGGGCCCCTCCTCCTGCAGAAGCGATATAAACATCCCCGTTCGGGGCTACATCATGAGACCAGGTTTCACTTACATCGGGAAGAGGGAGGGTTCTCAGCAGGGAATAGTCGTCGAGATCGATGACGTTGAGCACGGACGGGCTGCCTTTAGCGGTTGTATACATCACGTCGTGGCCGTTCTCCGAGCCGACCGCCCCATTGAAGATAATGGTCGTTTCGACCGGGTCGGTCAAATATTCTGGGGCGCCAAACCCTTTCTGGGTGATGCGGTCAACCTGGGGACTGAGGGCGTAAGCCTTCGGCTCTCCCCCGAAAGACGGGATTCCGATGCCGATCAGAACGGCAGCCAGGGCGGCAAACACAGTTTTTCTAACCTTTGGCAATGAGATTCCTCCTCCATGATTTGGTTGAATCGGGTTCCGGGTTCCCATGCTTCCGGACAATCCCTCCTTTCCTTGTACTTATATTGTCTACAAACTAACTATATACCCATAATGAAGCGCTTACAAGTGGGAACTGCCGAAGATTAACAATTTTTTAGGCTCCAGGCACGCTCAACAAAAAAAACACTTCGGGACCCGAAGTGTTCCATCGTTCAGGAAAGGCTGATCGTCTGACGCCTGGCTTCCTTCCATACCCGGTAAATCTGGGAGGCGTCCTCCAAATGGGCGAGAAAGAAAGGAAGTTCCCTCCTCACCCGCTCCATCCCCTCCGCGCTGAGCCCCAAATGGGTGTGAAGTCGGAAATGGGAAACAATCTCGCGATAAAGATAATACCGGGAGGGCCGTTTCCCCTCTTCCCCGGGCCAATCCGACTCTGCCGCAGGCTCCCGGCCGGGAATCGTTAGAGAGGTTCTCCTTATCCGTGCCTGGATGCCTGCAGACAGCAGGAAGCTTACCAGGTCTTCCGCTTCTTCGTGAACAGGAGACTGCCGGTTGACCCCGAGTCCGATCGGCAGAACAAGGGTGGCCGGCCGGGCATCTTGGGGAAGCGGCGCCAAGTCGTAGGAGAACGGTGCCTGCTTGAACGCGTTCAAGCTGTAGTAAGTCGTCAGGATCATGGACACTTTGCCGCGCAGGAAGAGACTCTCCTCGTCTTTCTCGCTGTCGGCCGCCGCACCTGGGAATACCGTCTGATCGTCCATAAGATCGCGCAGGAGCGTCAGCAATTTCTCCAGCCGTGCCTTTCCCTCCGCATCCTCCGCTCCGTCCGGTGATCCTCCTATCGTCTGAAGAAGGAAGACCGGCCAGCGGTTATCCGACAGCGGATTGAAGTATAGGCCGTACCTTTGTTTGTCCGGATCGGAGAGACGTGACGCGGTCTGGAACAAGTCCAGCCAGGTCCAGTCTCCATCCGGCTCCGGAACCCCCGCCTCGGCAAAATGCTCCCGGTTGAAGCACAGCACAACGGGAGAATAAACGAAGGGCTGAAGGAGACGGTCTTCCCCGCGGACAAAGGCTTCCCGGAGCACAGACTCCTTCCCGCCCGGTTCCAAGGGCTTCATCCAGCCGGTCTCCCGCCCGGGAACCTCCAGGAAATGATTCATGTTCATCGTAAAAACATCCAGCAGGCCGTTCTGCTGGTAACGCTCCAGCGTGTCGAAATAATGATCATACGGCAAATAAACCGGCTGTATCCGAACCTGAGGATTTTGGCATTGGTATTCCTCCAGCAGCCGGTCAAACCCCGCTTGACGGTCCAAGGAGGAGTAGTACCCGACGTGGAGGACTCTCTCGCTCTCTGATTCTCTTTTTGGCGGCTCTTCCTCAGCGGCCAGCTTGACCCGGCTGCCCACCTTGGGCACTTTCTCAATGAGTCCCTCAGCTACAAGGAGATCCAGTCCCTTGCGAACCGAATTGCGGCTTAGGCCAAACTTTTCTCCGAGCTCCGATTCAGCAGGCAGATAATCTCCGGGCTTGAGGACTTCCCTCTCGATGTCGCCGCTTAGAACCCGAACCATATCGTCCA
Source organism: Paenibacillus aurantius (assembly GCF_032268605.1). NCBI lineage: Bacteria > Bacillati > Bacillota > Bacilli > Caryophanales > Paenibacillaceae > Paenibacillus > Paenibacillus aurantius. The sequence continues at coordinate 955,868 of NZ_CP130318.1, read as the reverse complement.
GCTTTATCTGGAACTGTATGCGGGTCGGCCGGTTTTTCATTGCAGCATTTCTCCTCGTTCTTCCTCTTTGGGACATGGACCCTGCCCAAGCATGGGGCATGCCCGCTTTGAGCAGAAGTTTACCATAGAGGAGGAGAAGGATTCAACCAATTGTAAATAATTGAAAAACCATCCAGCTTTGGAATGTCTCTGATTCTCTATTCGCCCAAGCGCCTGCGTTAGCCGAGTTCAAGACAAGCCGGTTCGTCCGGTCAGCAGCCTTTTGCCATCTAAAGCACCCGCTTCGCCCCCGGAACCCGGCGGAGGGCCCAGGCGGCCGTATAGCTGCAGAGGACGGCGGCCCCGCCGGCGGCCGCAAACTTCAGCAGCGCGGGAAGGCTGAGCCCGGTGAACGCGTAGCCGATGTAGGTAACGAAGAGTGCATGCAGGAGGTACACCGTGTAAGCATGCTCGGACAGCCACGAAGAGCGCAGCCGGGCCGGCTGGTTGAAGCGTTCGCGGAAGACAAAAAGCAGCACGTAGGAAAGGCTTAGCCCGAGCAGCGGGTCCACGGCGGCATAGAACGCAGCCTGCCACGTCCAGCCGCCGCCGAACGCCGGCGTCCCGCTCTCCAGGGCCCCGCCCAGCGCGAGAACGCCGGGCATCCCTGCCATCAGGACGAGGGCAAGCCGTCCCCACCTTTTGGCGGCGGACGCCTGCAGCGCCTCAAGCCAACGCCCGCGGTAAGCGGCGATCCCTCCCGCGTACAATCCGATGTACGCGGGGAAATAAGCAAGCTGGAGATTCAGCACGGTCTCGCCGACCGGGTAGACGAGGCGGATCGCGAAATTGGCGGCGGCGACCGCCGCCAGATAAGCGGCCATCCGCCGTCCCGTCAGCCGGGATACCCGAGCGGGCCGTCCCTTCGCGGCAAGACGCCGCAGCGCATATACCGCTGAGAAGAGAAGCAGGGCCGTAAGAAACCACAAGGGGCCGGTTTCGAAGCCTTTTACCCCAGCCAGGGGGTCCGCCAGCACCTCTTCCTTCCAATAGGACGCGAACGACCCCGGGTACCGGCCGGAAACGAACCGCAGCAGAGGATCGATAACAAGCATGAACCCAAGAAGCGGGAGGCCGAACCGGACCACCCGTTCCTTCAGGAAGCGTCCGGCTCCTTTGCGGTCGAAGGAGGCGGGCGTCACGTATCCCGAAATGAAGAAAAACAACCCCATAAAAAACGACTGGTTCACCGCGGTGAACAGCGTTAAGACAATCTCCGCGGCTTTCTCCCGGGCCGGGTCGATGTAATACCAGCTTCCCGCCCCTCCGTACGTAATCGCCGTATGATGAAACACCACCAGCATCGTCAAGACTACCTTAAGCCGGTCCAAATACTGCAATCGTGCCGCCATTGTCCATTCCTCCGTTAACTCTTGTTGCTTATACCGTAACACGGCCGAGGGAAGACCTCACCGAAAAATGCCCGCTCTCCCCCGCAAAACCTTTGCGGAACCACGCAAGGGAGATTTTCGGAACCCTCTCTTCGGTGTTCGGGGCTGTCCGGTGCCCGTGTATGCTATATTGAGAAAAGAAACGGAGGAACCCCCATTGAAATCGATTCTGCTGGTGGACGACCACCGCACCTTTCTGGCCGGCACGGCCTTTATCCTGGAAAAGTACGGTTACCGGGTCACCACGGCGGCGAAAGCGGCCGATGCCCTCCGCCTGATGGAGGAAGCCCCATTCGATCTCTTCGTGATCGACCTGAAGCTTCCGGAATCGAGCGGCTTTGAGCTGGCGGAAGCCATCCTGCGGTCGTTTCCCGAGGCGATTGTGGTCGTGCTCACGGGCGAGGACATTGCCGAGCACTTCGACCACCTTCTGGCTCTCGGGGTGACCGCCGTGCTGGAGAAAGCGCTCGGCGAAGAAGAGCTGGCCGCCTCCCTGCGCCTTGCCGAGCAGCGCCTCACGGTGCTGCCGGTGGAGCTGGCCCGGCGCCTGCGGGCGACCGGCTCCCCCGCGGACGGAGGCGCCGGGCCAACCGGGCCGGCGCTGTCCGAGCGGGAGCTCGCCGTGCTCCAGCTCATCGCCGACGGCTCCAAAAACAAAGACATTGCGGACCGGCTCTTCATGAGCCAGCGCAATGTCGAGTATCTTCTATCGGGCCTGTTCCGCAAGCTCGGCGTCCAGTCCCGCCAGGAGGCCGTCCTGAAGGCCGTTCAGGAGCAGTGGATCAGGCTGGGTTCCCCCTGATGGCCGCTGCCCGTTCCCGATCCAGCTCCCGGACCGGCAGGACGCAGACGGCCTTCATCCCCCGGCCGGGGGCGGAGTCGAGCTGCACCGAGCCGCCCGCCACCTTCAGCCGTTCGGCCATCCCCCGCAGGCCGAGCCGCTCGGCGGCCATGGCTTGCTTCAGCTCGACCCCCTTGCCGTCGTCGGCGTACCGGATGACGACGGCTCCGTCCTTCTGCCCGAGGAACAGGTCGACGGTGCCGGCTTCCGAATGCTTGCCCGCATTGGAGAGCAGCTCCTGGATGACCCGGTAGACCGTAACCATCTCCTCTTCTCCAAGCTCTTCCGTCAAGGGCTCCGCCCGGTAACGGAGCTCGAAGTCAGCCCGCAGCCTCGTCTTCTCCACGAGCCGGTCCACGGCCCGCCCCACTCCCCTCTCCGCAAGAAAGGACGGCATGAGCTCCCGGCACGTTTCGCGAATGAGAAATTCCGCGTTATCCAGACCGAGGAGCAGCCGGTCCAGGCCGGCTGCAAGCGGAGCGGGGAGGGCGGCGGAAAGCCCGTCGGCCAGGCGCCGGACGTGGAGCAGCTCCTGCAGCACCTCGTCGTGCAGATCGGAAGCGAGCCGCTTCCGCTCCTTCTCCGCGAGCTGCAGGAACAGCTTCGAAACCCACGGCTGCTCCACCCGGCTCCGCTCCCATTCGGCGAGCCGGTTCTCGAGAAGCGCGAAATAATCGAGGAAGATCGAGACATACCGCGCCATCAGCCGCAGGGCCGACCACTCCCGGCCTTCCCTGGCGGGAAGCTCCCCCTCCCCGGCCGATAGAACGAGGTACCGCTCGGCGCCGCTTCTCCGTCCGGCGGCGCCCAAGAGGAAGCCGGGCAACTCTGCCACCTCCCCCGGGTGCAGCACGCCGCCCGGCTGGCCCGCCCGTTCGCGAAGGGCCCGCTCCAGCACCACCCGCTCCTCCTCCGTCATCGGCTCTCCCGCCACGCGGAGGCTTCCGCTGTCCGGGTCTCTCACCATCAGCCGGAAAACCGCCGGCGCGAAGTAACGGGCCCCTTCCCGGACGACGCTCTGCTCCAGATCGGGAACCCGATAGGCCCGGGTCAGCACCGAGAGCCACTCGTCCAGGCGATGCCTAAGGTCTGCTTCCTCGCCTAGGGCCGCGTTCTGAAGCTCCAGCCGGCGGACGGCCGCCCGGTTGGCCTCCAGCGTCCGCAGGAAGCGCCGCAGGAACAGAAGCCCGTACAGGGCCAGCAGCTCGAGCAGCGCCCACGGGAAGGTATCCTCAAGCGCTTGCTCCCAGAACACCGGCAGGTACCCGAGCGGCCGGCCCAGCAGCGCCTCCAGCCCGTCCTTGCCGATGTCCGGAAGCAGCAGGAGGAGAAACAGCAGCACCCCCCAGGCCAGCCAGCGCAGCTCCTGCGTCTCCGGCTCCCGCCTCAGCCGGAGGAGAAAGCGGGGAGCCGTCAGAGCGATATTGGCGAACACCAGCAGAAGAAACAGGGCGTTCAGCCAGGCGAAGACCGGCTCCTCCGCCCCGAAGGCCGTGGCTGCCGCAATGGCCGCCCACAGAAGGCCCGCTGCGGCCGTCACCGCCCGGCTTCCCTGCGACTCCTGGTCCGTGAGCAGACGGCGGACGAAGGAGAAGGCCAGGAAGGCGGTCCCGCATTTGATCGCGAGCGAGCCGTAAGGAACCTCGGGCAGCTCGCCGAACAACAGCCTTCCTTCGTCCCATTCCGCGAACAGCTGAGCTGAAGCGAACAGGGCAAAAAGCCCCAGTTGCCCATAACCTCTTTCCCTCATGGCCGCCGCCATCCCGACAAACACCAGCCCCGCCGTCAGGAACAAAAGGGCGAACGCCCCGTCGTCCAGATGGCGCCTTAGCGTATTGATCACAGGAGTAGCGCCCGGCAGCGGCTGGAACAGCCTATAGTTGATCCAACCGTTCAACAGCAGCACCCCCGCCGCAAGGGCGGCCAGGAGGCCGGCCGTTTTGATTTTCCCCATTCTTCTCACTCCGTCATGGCTATGTCTTACCTTCATTATATAGAGGGCACTCCCCGCCGGAAAGACGCAGGGTGAATCCCGGCTGAGCCGTCCCGCCCGCTGCTCGCCGAACAACAGCTTTTCTTCGTGCCGTTCCGCGAAAGCAGCCCGTCCGTCTGGAACAAGAGGTTGAACGCCCCATCGTCCGGACGGCGCCTCAGCGTGTTTACTTACACCCAACAAAAAAACGCCGCCGAAGCCGCGTTTTCACTGAGTAAGCCTCTTCCGTTTGGCGGGAGGCTTACCGGTTCGCCCTCAGCCATTTGTCCACCATGATCCCGTAGATCTCTTCCAGCGGCTGACGGAGGGTGTTCTGGGCGATGTTGATCGGAGCATCCACCATTCCCCGGTTCGCTTTCATCAGCAGGCGCTGAAAGCCGGTGCGGCTTGCCAGGAAGCGTTCCGTGTCGTGAAGCTTCAGGCCGATAAAAGGCTGGCCCATGAATTCATAAGGGACGATTTCACGGATTTCCGTCCACTTCAGCTCTCCTCCCCCAATGGCGGAAGAGTTGTCCACCAAGCCCTCGTCGGCAAGGACCAGGGAGGGCTTCTTGTTGACTACCCGGGAGATCAAGTATAGCAAGCATCCCCCAAAAAACAGAACGCTGGCCGCCCCGATCACCACCAGCACAAAGGAAGTCTCGTCCTCGGCCAGGCCTGCCAAGATGAACACAGCGCCGAGCACGACGAAGACAAGGGAAAGCACGCTTAACCCTACCAGCTTGCCTGTTTTCGGATAAATGACGATCTCTTGATTGGTTGGAATCATTCCCATCCTCCTCTCCCTCTGTTACCTGTCTTTCTTACGCCTACAAACCGCGGATTCCCGGGTACCGGTCCTCCAGCGTACGGATAAGCTCCCCGTAGGTCTCGCGCAGATCCTCCATGGTTGTCAGCTCCGGGACCTGCTTTCTCTCCTCCGGAGAGTGCTCCGCCAGCACGCTCCCCAAGCTGTCGTAATGAAATTTCAGCTCCTTGTAGGTCTGCCCCAGCTTCTCCATGACCACTCCGATTAACATCTGATAGTTCTCCATCTTCCCACCCCCTGCCCAAGGTCTCTTCCATTCCCTCATCATACCTTACCCGGCCGGGAGGGAAAACCTCTCACGATTTTCAAGAAAAACTCCGCTGCCAATATTCGTGGATCCCTGCAAAAACGCCCCTTCCAAGCGGCCGGCAGGCTGCAGGGAAAGGGCGTTTGGCGAATCCATTTTGAGGCTTCCTGTCCGCAGGATTAGGAAGGGGAAGGAAGAAGCGATTCGCCAGGAAGCATGGCGGTCGTCCCTCATTCCTGAAGCAGTCCGTCTTACGTGGACGGATTGCCGTTCTCCGGGTCTTCGTGGACCATCTCGCTGATGCGGCGTCCCACCTCCGCGAGCTCCTCCACCGACTTGTGGTTCAGCTCGATCAAGCCCTCGATGGAAGCACTCATCTCCTTCATTGTGGCAGCCGTCTGGTCGCAAATCGCCACGAAGCCGGTAGTCAAATCCGCCGTGGAACGGTTCGAGGCCTGCACGAAGCCGATTGCCTCGTCCAGGGACAGCGTCCGTTCCTTCAGCGTCTCGATCGAGCCAAGGATACGCTGGAATGCCTCGCGGGTCTGCCCCGTCGATTCCGAGCTGGTCTTCACCTGCTCGGCGATGCTGTGCACCGTCTCAAGCGTAACGTTCGACTGATTGGACAGATCGGCCAGGTTGCGGGAAATCCGGTCGGCCGATTGGGCGGCGGAATCGGACAGCTTGCGGATTTCGCTGGCGACGACCGCGAACCCCCGTCCGTGCTCGCCGGCCCGGGCCGCTTCGATGCTTGCGTTCAAGGAAAGCAGATTGGTCTGTTCGGCGATCTCCCGGATATCCTGGTTGAAGCCGGTCGTTTCGCGGATTTTGGCGTTGAGCTCGTTCATGTTCGCGGTCAGCTCCCGGGTGAACGTCAGGAAGTCCCCGATGACCTGCTCCAGGGTATGGACGATTTCTCCGCCCTGCATCGAGGTTTCCTCCGCAACGGAGGCATCCGCCTTCAGGTCCGAGACGGAGGAGATCATCCGGTTCAGGCGGTCGCCCGTCTCCTGAATGTGATTCATCATTTCCATTCCGGCCGCTGCCTGCTCCTTCGAGCCGGCCGTAATTTCTTGAAACGCCTGCCCCATGCTGCGGAACTCTGTATGGTTGCTCCCGCTTGCCGCCGCTATCGCGCCGACTTCTCCCGAGATCTGCTGGGTCTGACGGAGGATGAAATCCTTCTGTTCTTTCATCTGCTCGGTAATCCCGGCGAGGCTGCTGGAGGCACGGGTAATGTCCTGCATCATGTTCCCGGTGAGCTTGGGGAAGAACAGCAGCATGACGCTGGCGAGAAGGAATAGGTACAGGTACGAGATTGCCGTTTCCAAGGTGATTCCCAGGGAGGGCCCCTGTCCGAAGAGAATGAACAGCGTCAGCACAAGAGCGCAGCCGGCTCCCGTCAGAATATAGGTTCTCTGCATATAGAGCATGGACAAAATCAGGATAATGAAGGAGGCGAGCAAATTCGTCATATCCGGCTTAGCCACCGCGATAAGCAGCGTTACCAGCATATACCCGCCAATCGGCACATATGGCGCATAAACGTGGGCTTTCTCATGCTTGCTTCGGAAATGGAGGTACCAGAAGGCCGCCTGCATCAAGACGCATCCCAGTGTACCGATCAAGAACACCGGCAGCGACTTCAAAGCCGCCAGGCTTACCACCGACAAGATGGAATTGATCAACAGGATGCGAAACACCAATCCGTTCTTTCTGCGTAAATCTTCCTTAACAATCTGACTTAAATCACTCATAAACGTCTCCCATCCCATTAGCATTCGTAAAGATCACAACTATACAACCTTTATCGGATGGAAGACCTGTAATGTTTAGGAGGAACCGGCAAAAGAAAAGACCAGCCTCCTCCGGCTGGTCTTCCCCGTTATTCCAAATCCCACTCTTCGTCAAGGCCCCATTCCTCATCAAGGCCCCACTGCTACCTTTTTAAATCGATAAATAACGATCTATCCGTTTGTGCTGCGTGCTAACAAATGGTTTAGGTTATCATCGATAAATTGATTATCGGCACGGTTGATTCCGCGTCCGGCAAAATGGCCCCAGATCGACAGGATTGGTTTAAAGACGGCATTAGGTATAAGCTTAGCTTCGTATTCATTATCGTCCGCTGTGCAGAAGAGGTCTGTGCTTCCCGGCATGATGCAGGAAAGAGCTTTAATACTCTTAAGTGCCTTATCGAAATCTCCGTTATAGGAGGGATTTGCACTAATATCGGCATGTTGGCCTGTCCATAGCATCGCCAGGACATTATGCGGATCCATCCTCATAAAGCTATCTTCCCAGACGCCGGTAACAAAATCTTCCAAGGAGTCAAATCCCATCTCACGATAAAGCTCCTCCATATAAAACGCATGCGATAATCCCCATCCCGCATAGACCCGGCCAACGGCGCGCATATCGGCAAAAGTCAGCAGGTTTAGTTTACTTGAATCGAAACCAACTGCAGCCATCAGCGCAGCTTTCATACCGTCCAGGACCACAAAGGTATGGGGCCACGGCTTGGCAATTCCCCCGAAAGGTGCCATTCGTTCCACCATCTCTGGATAACTCGCACCCCATTGAAAGGCCTGAATGCCTCCCATGGACCACCCAACTACGAGAGCAATCTTTTGAATGCCGAATTTTTCGGTAACCAGGCGATGCTGGAACTTAACATTGTCATAGATGGTCACCTGCGGAAAGTTAGCACGGTCGAATGGCGGAGGCGTGTTACTGGGAGACGAAGATAATCCGTTACCAAGCAGATTTGGAACGATGATGAAATATTTCTCCGGATCTAGTGCCATCCCACTCCCCATTAACCATTCATTTTGAACATGCTGGTCGCCAAAAGCAGTTGGATAGATGATAACATTGTCTTTCTTTTCATTTAATCTTCCATAAGTCTTATAAGCGAGAAAAGCACTCGGGAACGTCACTCCTGATTGCAAGGTTACGTCACCCAGATCAAAAATTTCATAATCCATCGTGTTGTTTGCCCCTTTCACAAGGAAACCATACCTTTGGGATGTATTCTTGTTGTTAGTATAGATCCGTGATACTCTCAATAAAAATGAATGGAATTCATAGCAGGATTCAATAATATTGAAAGTTAAGGGGGATCGTATAATGGAGCTGCGCCAACTGAATACGTTCCGCACGGTTGCCTCCACGTTAAATTTCACTCGGGCTGCGGAAGTGTTGAACTACGTCCCTTCCAACGTCACGATGCAAATTAAAGCACTGGAGGATGAGCTTGGTGTCCGCCTCTTTGATCGCTTGGGCAAGCAGCTCGTTCTCACTACTGCGGGCAATCGCTTTTTAACTCATATCCAAGGCGTTCTTGACAAATTGGACGAGGCTCGCAGCGTCGTTCATGACAATGAAAATCTAAGCGGCACCCTAACGATAAGTGCCAATGAGGTTATTTGCGCCTATCGGCTTCCAGCTGTCTTTCAACAGTTTCGTTCGCAGCATCCGGGAGTACGTCTGATCTTCCGCTCCGTTCCGAATCAAGAGCTCAAGCAAACCCTCTTTGAGGGAACCGCGGATATCGTCTACATGTTGGACGAACCCATTCGTTCGACCGGACTCACCGTGGAACCGTTGCTTGAAGAAACTTTCCGCTTGTTCGCTGCTCCCGATCACCCGCTCGCCAAACGAACGGTGCTAAAGCTGGAAGATTTTCACGGGCAAGTGTTCCTGACCAATGAGAAAGGTTGTCCCTATCGAACCATGTTTGACCGGTCATTTGAGAAAGAGGGCATGGATAGCATTACGTATTTAGAATTTCACAGCGCCGAGGCCATTAAACAATGTGCCATTTCAGGAATCGGTATTGCCTTTCTACCAGAAATCGTAACGGTAGCCGAAGTGGAGCGCGGGGAACTGGTTCCCCTTTCATGGCAAATTCCTGACTTGCACGTGTATACACAGATGTTGTGGCATAAAGACAAGTGGCTTTCTCCAATCGTGTTATCTTTTATAGAAGCAGCAAGGGAAGTACTTGCCTTACAAAATGAAAATAAAACACCTGAATGCAACGATGTTACCGATTGATTCGAGTACTTGTAAGGATAAGGACCCGAAAGCTTCCCTACTCCCCCTCCGTAAGAAGTCGGAGCACCCCGCCGATGCTGTCCCGGACAATATACTGCGCCCGGTCGTCATAAGGGGTTGCCTCGCGGTTAAGGAGGATGAGCCGGTTCCCGGAATAGTGCCGGATCAGCGAAGCGGCCGGATTCACGGTGAGTGACGTCCCCCCGACGATCAACACATCCGCCTCTGCGATGGCCTGCACCGCCGCTTCCAGCACCCCGGGATCGAGATTCTCCCCGTACAGCACGACATCCGGCTTGACCGTTCCGCCGCAGGCCGTGCAGGCCGGTACCCCGGGGCCGCTTTCCAGCACGTAAGCGAGATCATGGGACCGGCCGCAGCTCGTGCAGAAATTGCGGTGCACCGATCCGTGCAGCTCCAGCACCCGGCTGCTTCCCGCCGCCTGATGCAGCCCGTCGATGTTCTGCGTGACCACCGCCGCTAGCCGTCCTTCCCGCTCCAGCTTGGCGAGAGCCTGGTGAGCGTCGTTAGGCTTGGCCCCGGGATGAAGCATTTTCGCCCGGTAAAACGCATAAAACTCCTCCGGATGCGTGTCAAAAAAAGGACGGCTCAGCATGACCTCGGGCGGGTAGGCCGTCCCTTGAGCCGTCCGGTACAGACCGGAGGCCGAACGGAAATCGGGAATCCGGCTTTCCGTCGAGACCCCCGCTCCGCCAAAGAATACGGCCTTCCTCGCCGCTTGGACAATGTTTCGGATTTCCGCTATGTTCATAATCACTCCGGCCTCCTTCACGGGTAGTATGCAGCGTTCTTTCGTTTCTGCCATTATACCACTTTATGGTAGAATTCCCTCCCATCCTTCGCTTTCATCTGTTCGGCTCCCAGCCTGCCAAGGCACACCCTCCCTGGCTCCTCCTCCCGTTTCCCGCAGGTGATTGACGTAAAGTACACTCCCATATAATATTAGAATAATGTCAAGGCCTCCGCATCACCGGTACCTTCCTACGCTTTAATGCTTTCTTACATAAAAGCAGGTACGGCGTGACGCATTAATCCAAATCCGTCTTACGAAAGGGGTTCCATTGTTATGAAGAAATTATGGCTGTCGCTCGTGACCACGGCCGTGCTTCTGACGGCTGCCGGCTGTGGAAGCAAGCCGGCCGACAATACACAGGGAGCGGGAGGCTCGTCCTCGCCCAGTCCGTCCGCCGAAGCGAAGAAGAGCTATACGGTCGCCATCTCCCAGATTGTCGAGCATCCTTCGCTTGATGCCACCCGCAAGGGCTTTCTCGATGCCTTGAAGGAGGGCGGACTCGTCGAGGGGACTAACCTGAAGGTGGATTTCAGCACCGCCCAGGGAGATCCCACGAATAACCTGTCCATCGCCCAGAAGATCGCCTCCGGCAAGAACGACCTCGTGCTGGCGATCGCCACTCCTTCCGCCCAGGCTGTCGTCCAGCAGGTGAAGAACGCGCCGGTGCTGTTCGCGGCTGTAACCGATCCGGTCGGAGCGAAGCTTGTAACCAATCTCGACAAACCGGGCGGCACGGTGACCGGGGCATCGGACACGAACCCGCAGGCCATCGCCAACCTGATGGACTTCATCGCCGCTAACTTTCCCAAAGTGAAGAAGGTCGGCGTCGTCATTAATGAAGGGGAACCGAATGCCGTCGTGATGACCGAGAAAGCGAAGGAAGCTTTGGCGAAGAAGGGCATCGAGCTTGTAAAAGCTCCCGTAACGAATACATCCGAAGTGAAGCAGGCCGCCCAGTCGCTCGTCGGGCGGGTGGATGCGTTCTACATCACGCTGGACAACACGGTGGTAAACGGCGTGGATGCCATTATCCAGATCGCGAACGACAAGAAGATTCCGTTCTTCTCGAGTGACCGCGATACGGTCGAGAAAGGCGCCTTCGCCACGGTCGGCTTCAAATACTACGACCACGGATACCAGGTCGGCCAGATGGCCGTCGACATCCTGAAGAACGGCAAGAAGCCGGCTGACATGAAGATTACGGTGCCGGATAAGCTGGACGTCATCCTTAACCTGAAGGCCGCTGCGGCCCAGGGCATTACCGTGACGGATGCCATGAAGAGCGCCGTGAAGGACCCCAAGACGAATATCATCCAATAGCAGATAAGAGAGGGTGGACCGTTAAACGCGTCCGCTCTCTTCCCTTAAAGGAGGACAAACACCATGATGGACTCGATGAACGGAGCGGTGGAGCTCGGCCTTCTGTACGCCCTGATGGCGCTTGGGGTTTACATCACCTTCCGCATCCTGGACTTCCCGGACCTCACCGTGGACGGGAGCTTTACGACGGGGGGCGGCATTGCCGCCATCCTGATCGCCCACGGTACCGCGCCCTGGCTTGCCTGCCTGGCCGCTCTGGGCGGGGGACTCTTGGCCGGCGCCTGCACGGGCCTGCTGCACACGAAAGGGAAGGTCAACGGCCTCTTGTCCGGGATCCTGATGATGATCGCCCTGTATTCCATCAACATGAGGATTATGGGCAAGCCGAACATTTCCCTGCTCAGCACGGATACGGTATTCACTCCCCTGTCTCCGCAATACCTGATACCGGTTCTCGCGGTTCTGGTGATCGCCGTGAAGCTCCTGCTCGATGCTTTTCTCCGGACGGACCTCGGCCTCGCCCTGCGGGCGACCGGCGATAACGCGCGGATGATTCGCTCCTTCGGGGCGAACACGGACAACACGACCATCCTCGGCGTCAGCCTCTCGAACGGGCTGGTGGCCCTTTCCGGAGCTCTGATCACCCAGCAGTCCGGCTTTGCCGACATCTCGATGGGCATCGGGATGATCGTCATCGGACTGGCTTCGGTCATCATCGGCGAAGCGATTTTCGGCGCACGGACCGTCTTTCTTGCCACGCTCGCCGTCGTGCTCGGCTCCATCGTCTACCGCATCGTCATCGCGCTCGCCCTGCGGGTCGAATGGCTGGATGCCTCCGATCTGAAGCTGATCACGGCACTGATCGTCATCGTGGCGCTGGTCCTGCCCTCCCTGCAGAGAGCCTGGAGGCAGAAGGCCGTCGCCCGCAAGCGGTCCGCCGATTTTGCCGCGGTGGCGGCAAAATCTTCGACGGGAGGTGGCCGCTGATGCTGCAGCTAGAGAATGCCTCCAAGCTGTTCAATGCCGGCACGCCGGATGAGAAGCTGGCCCTGGTCGGCGTCAGCCTGACGCTGAACCCCGGCGATTTCGTGACCGTGATCGGCAGCAACGGCGCCGGCAAGTCGACGCTCATGAACCTCATCTCCGGGGTCATGAAGCCGGACTACGGCCAAGTGTTCCTGCAGGGCAAGCCCATCGGGGATTTGCCGGAGCACCGCCGCAGCCGCTGGATCGGCCGCGTGTTCCAGGACCCGATGGCCGGCACTGCGCCGCGGATGACGATCGAGGAGAACCTCGCCATGGCCTACTCCCGCGGAAAGCGGCGGGGCTTGGGCTTCGGCGTCACCTCCGCGAAGCGCAGCTTCTTCCGCGAGCAGCTGAAGCGGCTCGGCATCGGGCTCGAGGACCGGCTGCGGGCGAAGGTCGGGCTGCTGTCCGGCGGGGAGCGGCAGGCGCTCAGCCTGCTCATGGCGACCTTCACCCGACCGGACATCCTGCTGCTCGACGAGCACACCGCCGCCCTCGACCCGGCCCGCGCCGAGCTGATCACGCGGCTCACCGAGGAGCTCGTCCGGGAGATGAGCCTGACGACGCTGATGGTCACGCACAACATGGAGCAGGCGATCCGACTCGGCAACCGCCTGATCATGATGGACAAGGGCCGCGTCATCCTCGATGTGGACCGGGATCGCAAGAAGACGCTGACCGTCGAAGAACTCCTCGACGAGTTCGCGCGAATCAGCGGACACAAGCTGGCCGACGACCGCGTCGTGCTCGGCTGAACGATCAAAAAGGACATCATTCCCGCCAGGGGAAAGATGTCCTTTTTGCTGCTGGTTATGGGCCGGCTGATGGTTCAGCCCTTGACCGCTGTTACACCCAGGGTGTGGTAGCCTCTGGAGCGGGGGCCCCTCCTGAGCCGGATTTCTTGAAATCCCGCCTGACGCATGCAAGGCAGAAGAACCCGGTGGATCTTCCTCCGGATGGCCGGCGAGACCCTTCCGTTCTTCCCATCCGACCAAGTAAGCAGGATCGTCCCACCGGGGGCAAGCACGCGGCAGCTCTCGGATACCGCCCGGGACAGGTCTCTCCAGAAGTACAGCGAATGGATGCTGAACACCTTATGGAACGATTCGTCCGGCCAAGGGATCGCCGCCGATACGTCTCCCTGCCGGATATGGACCCGGCAGGCTGCCGCGCCTTGCCGGTTGCGTCCGGCAGCCGCTTGGACCATGGTCTCCGAAAGGTCGAGGCCGGACACCCCCCCTTCTTGACCCAACCGGTTGTACAGCAGCTCGATAGCCTTCCCGGCGCCGCAGCCCAGCTCCAGCACCCGGTCGCCGGGCTGCAGGTTCAAACGATCCAGCGTCCATAAGGTCTCGGGTCCATGCTGGCGTACCATCAATTCGCCGGTCATCCGTCCCCTTACCCCGGAAGGATTCCCGTATTGGCGGTCTACCGTGCTTATTCTTCGGTTGATCATGGCTGGGCCCTCCTTCTCTTCTCTAGTGTCCTAAAAGGCAGGAGGCGCGCCGGCGGATCAGGAGGCATTCCGGCCATGCGTCCTCCCCGATCCCGTCGGCCCGGCGGGCTGCCCGGTCCAGACCCGCGCCGGAAGGCGGAGGGAGAAGCGGCTGCCCTCTCCTTTCCGGCTTTCGAGCGAGAGAGAGCCGCCGAGCAGCCGGGCAAGCTGAAGGCTCATCGACAGCCCCAGGCCCATTCCGCCGTATTTTCGGTTCAGCGCGCCCTCCTCCTGCTGGAAAGCCTCGAAGATAAGCTGCTGCTTGCCTTCGTCGATCCCGATCCCCGTATCGCTGACAGCAAAGACGATCCACTCGGACGGACCGGAGCCAGCCCCGGAAGGTAAGCTTCCAGGCAAGGCCTTTTCCAGGCTTACCTCCAGCGCAATGCTCCCTTTTTCCGTGAATTTCACCGCGTTAGCAAGCAGGCTGCGGAGGATTTGGTTGATTTTACGGGAATCGGAGGCTACGGCGAAGGGAAGCCCTTCTCCCATCCTCAATTGAAAAAGAAGTCCTTTGGCCGCCATCCCGGCCCGGACCTGGTGATCGATCATCTGAAGAAGCTCCTCGAGAACGACCGGCTGGTCCATCACCTCCATCTGGCCCGCCTCAATCCGTGAAAGGTCCAGGATGTCGTTGATCATCTGAAGAAGCTCGTTTCCGGAGACGTGAATGAGCCCCGCACACCGGGCGGTCTCCTCCGGAGACGTCGTATCCTCCTGGTCGCGGATGAGCTCGGACAGGACGATAATGCTGTTCAGCGGTGTTTTGAGCTCATGGGACATATTGGCGATAAATTCCGACTTGTAACGGGAGGAGGCGACCAGCTGGCGGGCTTTCTCTTCGAGCTCACGCTTCGACTGCTGCAGCTCCCCGGTTTGCTGCTGGAGCTTCCGGTTCACCCGGTTAAGCTCATCCGCTCTTCTCCGCTCCTTGGAGAAATCCCAAATGATAAACACGAACAAGGCGCTGAGCGCGAGACCGAGGGGGTACGTGTAGTACGCCACATGACTTAAATAATACCCGGTCGGAATGGCGCCGAAGGCGACGATTCCCAACACCTGCAGCGAATTGATAAGCACGATGGAGAGCAGGGCTTTGCGCCAATAGCTCCAGGCCCGGCGCCGGTACAGATGGACCAGGAAGGCGGCAAGCAGGCCGAGCAGCATAATGTTGAGGGCCCCCGTTATGCTCTGCGGGTTAACTCCCGAAATAAAGAACCGGCAGACGGCTATCCCGGCCCCGATCAACAGCAGGGGGAGCGGTCTTCTGAAGAACAGGGTGCCGTATACGAGAGGAACCACGCGCAGATCAAACAGCGTAAATTGGCTTCCCCGCACCCCGAAAACCATGGTCAGCCAGCCGGCCATCACAAAGGCGGTCAGGAAGGCCGCCTGTTGAATGCCCCAGGAAGCGTGCCGGAGAACATATTTGTAGCCCAGATTGGAGAGATAGGCGAAGGTGATCAGAAGACTGACGTTGATGATGAAAGGGATGAAGATAGAAATGACGAACCCTCCTGCCGCTAACCAGCTTTAAATTTAACTCCCCTAATCATTCGCCCGCCAAGCCGGAAATCCTTCATGCCCTTAAGCAAGCTATTCCTTCAGCCCCATCCCCTCGAAGGAACGGATCACCGCTTTCGTCTCTTCCGGAATCGGGGTGCTTCTTCCGGTTGTCTTGTCGACGAGCACAATGGTGCCGCGTCCCGCGGCTTTCAGCTTGTCGTTCACCACCACGGCGTATTCGATGTCCATGGACGAACGGCCGAGCTTGGCCACCCGGACATGGAGCTGAAGCGGATCCTTAAGGAACAGCTCGGCCAAATATTGGCACTCGAGGTCCGCCACGACCGAAACCTGCTGTTCGCCGAACAGCTCATCCGTCAGCTTCAGATTCTCGAAATATTCGATACGGCCTTGCTCAAAGTACATAAAATAGCTAACATTGTTGACGTGCCCCAGCATATCCGTCTCGCAGTAGCGGATTTTGATCGGGAGGGAAAAATGAAACTGCTTAAGCCAGCCCTCTGGATCCGGCTGGATGAATGCGGCTTTGGCCATCGTTTGAATACTCCTTTCTTAGCTGCCCTTCTGTCCTGTTTAAGTAAGCCTTAGAAAAGGGAGGGATTCCCCATCTTAGAAACATACGTTCCTTATCTTCTGTTTCCCCTCTTTGCCCTCATGGGAGGTCTGTTCTTCACCATAGGCGTGAAAACCGCTTTTGCCGCCCGCCACCGGAAGCGCCACTGGGCGCCGTCAACCGGTGTCGTGGTGGACTATAAAGACGTGGTGACCCGCCGGCATCGAGGAACCAGCCTAAACCGGTATTTGAAGGTCCGTCATTCCGCCTATGGAATGGCCAATGAATTCTGGAACCGTTACGGAAGCAACCTCGTGAAACAGAAAGAAGGGGACGAGATCCCCATTCTGTATAACCCGGAAAATCCGGAGGATGCCATTGTGACCGGTCCGGTCCATGGAGGCGGGCTGTTCTCTCTTCTTTTCGGAGGAATCGGCTTTATCTTTATGATGATCGGGCTGATCGGCTGTGCGTTCCTTTTCTGGTTCCGTTTGCGTTAGGGGCCTGCTTTCGCCCCCGTACCCGCTATTTGAACCAGCCTTTTTCCTTGAAGCGCATGATGGCCTCGATCCGGTTCGTCACGTGAAGCTTGTCGAGAATCACGGAAACATAATTGCGGACGGTGCCGGTCGTGATGCTGAGCGTATCGGCGATGTCCTTCGTGGTTTTGCCTTCGGCAATGAGAACAAGCACTTCCTTCTCCCGTTCCGTCAAAGGGTTCTCGTCCTGGTAGACTTCGTCCATCAGCTCCGCGGCATACATCCTCCGGCCCGCCATGACGCTGCGGATGGAATCGGCAAGCTCCTCGCTCGGGCTGTCCTTCAGCAAAAAGCCGTGGGCGCCCGCCCGGATCGCCCGCTCAAAATACCCCGAGCGCGCGAAGGTGGTGAGGATGATCACCTTGCAGCCGGAGCCCTTCAGCTTATCGGCCGCATCCAGCCCGCTCATCAGCGGCATCTCAATGTCCATGATGCATACGTCCGGCCGGTGCTCGTGAACCAGCTTCACGGCATCCTCCCCGTTCGCCGCCTTCCCCACCACTTCCATGTCCTCTTCCAGATCGAGCAAAGAGGCCAAAGCCCCAAGAAGCATACGCTGGTCTTCGGCTATGACGATTCGAATCATGCCTGCACCTCCGTTTCGGCTTGGTTCCATACGCCCGGCACCTTCATCACGATTTTCGTGCCGCCCGCTACCGCAATGTCCAGGCTGCCGTTCACAAATTCCAGCCTTTCCTTAATTCCCCGCAGCCCGTTTCCTAGCCGGAGAGGTTCGCCTGCAATCCCCTTCCCGTTGTCCTCGATTGTGACCACCAGGTCGGCGGGCGACGGCTCGATGGCGATCCGGCAGAAAGAAGCGCCGCTGTGCTTAACCACGTTCGTCACCGCTTCCTTCAGGCACATGCTGAGGACATTCTCGCTCATGAGGGAGGTGTTCGTCAGGTGGGGATCGCCCTCCACCGTCAGCTCCACCTCGGCGGCCTTCAGAATTTGCCCGATCCGGTAAATCTCCTCTTCGAGCCGCAGTCCCCTCATCTGGGTGACCATTTCCCTCATTTCCTTCAGCGCCGTACGCGCCGTCTGGCGGACGTCCTCGATCTCGATCAGGGCCTGCTGCGGATTTTTCGGTATGAGCCTGCCGGCTAGATCGCTCTTCAGGCCGATGAGCGACAGCTTCTGGCCGAGCGTATCATGCAGATCACGCGCGATCCGCTGCCTCTCCTCGAGCTTCACGAGCTCGGAAAGTTTCCGGTTGGCCACCTCGAGCTGGCCTTGGAGCTTATCGCTGCGGTTACGCGAATAGGTGGTGACCGGGAGCAGGATGACGGCAATCAGACTCAGGAGGACGAAGGGCAGCTGACTTAGGAACACGGGATTTTTCGAAACAAACCCGAAGTTGACCGCCACCACGGTGGTGAGCAGATGAACGGTATACAGCGTGATAAATCCCGCCTTGTTCTGAATGTTCCCAATAAAGAAAGCAAGGAACAAAGAGAAATAGACATAGCCGAACCACAGCGTCATCGTGATGGAAATGACAATTTGCACGCTCGTCCAGAAATATACCGTCCACCCTCTGGATATGAACGAGAGCACATAGCAGACGAAGAACAGCATGATCATGCTGACGCCGATCGCCACCTGGTAGGGGGACGAGGAGCGGAATATGAAATAGAAAGGAAGAATGTAGAAAACCACCCAAACATAGGGACTGAGCCCCGTGTTTCGATGGAAGATTTGGTACCATTTCTGCATGAGGGCCGTTCCCCTTCCCTCTTCATTTATTGCGTTGTAAGAATAGAATACCATTTTCCCGCCGCACTTAACACTGGAACTCCTTCCCCGGACCCGGAAGGCGGCGAAGAGGGCCCCGGTGAGGGACGGATAGGGCTTCCGCAAGTTCTCCATCCCCGGAAGAGGCGGATAGAGCTCCGCCAGTTAGCCGCCCCCGAAGGGGCGGCTTCAAGCGCCGTAGTATTTCAATTCATCAGCCTCCGCCCTGTCGGGCCGCGTCAAGCGGCGTAACGAGAGCGGGATTCCGCCAAGCGGTGCCGCTTGGCTTGCCGGAAGGTAACGAATGTTTTGGACTGCTCGTCCCAAAGCTTGTAACGAAGCGATTTCAGCGAGAGGCCGATCGTGATCGTAGTGGCCTTCTGCAGCGGCGGCACGGCCTCATGGGCTTTCTCCAGGTGATAGTTGGGCACCTTGGGATTCAGGTGGTGAACGTGATGAAAGCCGATGTTACCGGTGATCCATTGAAGCGGCTTCGGGAGTTTGTAGTAGGAGCTGCCTTCGACGGCCGCTTTCACGAAACTCCATTCATCCTCTTTCTCGAAGTACGAATCCTCGAATTGGTGCTGAACGTAGAACAGCCAAATGCCGAGCAGGCCCGAGAAGAAAAATACCGGCCCCTGCACGAGCAGAAAGGCCTGCCACCCGATCAGCTGGATCAACGAGGCATAAAGAAGGACGATGCCCGCGTTCGTCACATACGTGTTAAGGCGCTCCTTCCGCCTCGCCCCGCGCCGGTTAAACCGGTATTCGATCAGGAAAACCGATAGAGGCCCGAGCCCGAACATAACGAGCGGATTGCGGTATAAGCGGTAAGCGATCCGGCGCCACAAAGGCGCAGCGGCGTATTCGTCCACCGTAAGGAGCCACATATCCCCTACGCCTCTTTTGTCCAGGTTGCTGCTGGTGGCATGATGAACGGAATGGCTGTGCTTCCACTGCTGATAGGGTACAAGAGTTAGGATGCCCGTAAGGGTGCCGAGAAAATCGTTGGCCCGCCGGCTACGGAAGAACGACTGGTGGCAGCAGTCATGAAAGAGGATAAACGTCCGCACGACGAAGCCTGCCGTCACCAAGGCGAGAGGAATCGTCAAGATATACGAGATGGAAAGGCTTAAATAAGTTATATACCATAGGAGCAGCAAAGGACCGATCGTATTGAGGATCTGCCGGATGCTTGTTTTTCTATCGTGGTGCTCATAAGGGGCTACGCTTTTCTTCAATTGAGAGATGCTGTCTGTATGCATAAGGCTCCTCCTTAAGGATGTTCTGGCATTCCACTATCCTTTCTCTATTATAGGAAGGAGGGCCCAAGGGCGACAGTCACAGACGTCAAGGGAGATAGATGACATTTGTCATGGTTGCCGCCTGCGGCAGGAAGAGGGAGGCGCGGATAAGCCGAAATCTCTGAAGCAAGCAACGAATGTATGTTCGTTCCAAACCTGCTATAATGATAGCTATAAAAAGGATCAACGGACCTTGCCGGTCCCTCCCGTCTGACAAGACGGTTATCAAAGTAAGGGAGTTACCGCTATGAGCCCGTTTACGGAAATGGACGATTCCCAATGGAGCCTGCTTGTGCAGGATGTGAAGGAGAATTTTGACGAGGTCACCATCAAAAGGGGCTTCGCTTATTTCAAGCAAGGAAGAGTTACCGGTTCGGCGGAGACCGCCCCCCGTGAAATTGCCGCCTGCGTAGAAGGCTCGGACCTCTACCAGGTGAACATCCACCTGGATTTCTTCGGCATGAGCGGCTGCTCCTGCCCGGTAAGCAGCTGGTGCAAGCACATGATGGCGGTTCTGTTCGATTATGCGGAGAAGCAGGGACGCTCCGTGCCGGTACTCGTCAACGCCAAGTTTCACGCCGAGCCGCCTCCTCCCCGTGCCGTGAAGCCGAACCGGCCGGTTCCTCTTTCCTCCTCCGGCCTGGTTTCGTCCGGACAAGAGAGGAAGCGCCTGGAAATGGCCTCCCGGGTTTCCGAAATGAGCGTACCGGAATGGCACGATTATGCGGAGCTGTGCGCCCGGCCCTATGAGTGGGAAATCCGAAATACCGCCTATGGGAAGAAGATATGGAAGGCGGCCGTCCAGGCCCTCCCCTCCCTAGAGGCGCCTGTCCAGCTGCTTTTTGAACAGAACCTGCGGCTTTTCCTCCTGAAAAAGGTGCTCCTGCCTTCCACCCCCGGCTTGAGCGCTTCTCTGTCCTACATAGGATATTTCACCCACGAGGCGGCCTCCTTCCTATCCGGGGAACTCGAGGACGGCTGGCGGGAAGTGAGTACTCTTCCGGCGGAACGAGAGCCGGCTCCGTTTATTCAGGGAACGCTGGACTGGCTGCGTGCGGAGATGCTGGCCGAAACGAGAGCGCAGCACGAGATGGCCCGTCACTATCTGTCGCTATGGCAAACTCTGCTCAATAGGGAGAAGCGGGTCGAGCCGGAGAAAATTCGGGAAGAGATTGGAAGATTGGAAGCGGCGGCCGGGGGAAAGGAACGGTTGAGAACCCGGGTGCTGTTCGCCCAAGCTCATCTTTATTACGGGCTCGGAGAGATCGACAACGCTTGGTCCCGGCTGATGGAAGCCTACCGGGCCGGGGGAATCCGTTATGAAGAGCTGGACGGGTTTCTTCAGGTGCTCCGGGAGAAAGAAGAAGCGGCGGCGCTCGCCCGCTGGCTGGACGAGCTTCTTCCCGAAATAGCCAAAGAGACCGGACACGCGATAAAAGGCTATGTGACGCATTGGGAAGCCGTGATCGAGAAACAGCCGGAGCTGGAGCCCCGTCTGTGGGATGCCCTTGCCGCCTTACTCCCCCGTACCGCTTCTCTATATGAAGAGAAGCTCCAGCAGTACGGCAAGTGGGAGCAGTGGGGAGACTATTTGCTCAGCACGGGCAAGGACCCCCGGTCCTACCGGGCCAGCGAGCTTCAGCCTCTCGAGAAGCACGCTCCCCATGTTCTTCTGCCCTTCTATCACCAGGCCGTGGAACGGCTCGTCGGGGAGAAGAACCGGGACAGCTACAAGGCAGCGGTCCGGCTGCTCAAGCGCCTCTCCAAATTGTACGCCCGCCTGAAAGAAACCGGCCGCTGGGAGCTCTTCTTCGAGAGCTTCGCCTCGCAGCACAGCCGTCTTCGCGCCCTGCGGGAAGAACTTCAGAAAGGAAAGCTGATCCCATGAACATATCGCTAACCACCCTCACGGTTGAAGTGGAAATCACGGCGCACGGAGATGTTCTTCTAGGCGGATCCTTGCCGGATGGAGCGCTGCTCTTGGGGACGGCCTTGAAGCACCGGCTTTTTGCCCGGCATAAGGAGTCCTTCTATGGAACCGGGCTAGAGGTTCTGGAAGCGGACGGCGTGGAGTTCGTCCACCTTCCCGCGGAGCAGGTGATTCCTTACTTTGCCGGCCCCGGTCTCCTCCGCCATATCGAGTGGAGCTGGAACGCGAAGGGGGCAGCCCTTCTCGCCAAAGCCCCCCTTCTCGCAAAATGCCTGGAGGAAAAGCGTTTCGTTCCCGACTTCACGGCCTTCCGGGAAGGAAGGCTGGAGTGGACCTGGGACGAAGCCTCCTGGTCGCCGGAGGAGCGGGCCGAGTGGGAAGCGGCCGGGCGGCCCGGCCCTTCTGAGGGAGCCCCGATGGCCGGAGAGTCCGGGAAGGCGAACCGGCCGGTCCCGGAGACGGTGCCCGCGGAGGACCGCCTTGGGCCGGGAGCCGTCGACGCGGTAAGGCTCGCAGAAGCGGCTGGAGAGGTCGATGGCCCCGGGATGCCGGACCCCGTTCCCCCGGAGGAGGCGGGATTCGGCAAGGGCTTGAAGGCAGCGTTCTCAGCGGCCGTCGCCCGCCGTTACTACGCCGAGGAGCCGGCCCGCGCCGACCTTCGCCGCGACTATCCGCTGCTGTTCGCGGGCGACGCGGCGGCGGCAGCGGCCGGCCTTGACGCGGAGTCCTGGCTCCGCACGGTCGGGTGGAAGCCCGACACGGCGCCGTTCCGCCCCGTCCTGCAGCTCTCGGAGCCGGACGAAGACCGCCTGGACTGGCGGCTTCAGCTCATACTGCAGGACAAGCGGAACGAAGCCGGGCTTACCCCCGTGCGGCTCGCCGCGGACGGCCGCGCCCACGGCGTGTGGCCCGGCGGCTGGTCGGCGCACGTCGCAGAGCGCTCCACCGGCTGGCTGGAGCGGCTTCGCGCCGTGCTCCCGGCCGGACTGCTGGCCGGCGGCGAAGACGTACTCGGCCGTCCGCTCGGCGAGGAGGACGCCTGGGCCTTCCTCACGGAGGAAAGCACCCGGCTCCTCGAGGCGGGCTGGCCCGTGCTGCTTCCTTCCTGGTGGGAGGACGCCTCGAAGAAGAAGCCCCGCCTGAAGGCCAAGGTCGCGGAATCCGCCGGCTCCCCGTCGGGCGGCTCGCTCTTCGGCCTCGACGCCATCCTCGAATACGACTGGCGGATCGCCATCGGCGAAGCCGAGCTCACCGAGGCCGAATTCGAGGAGCTCGTCGCGCAGAACAAGCGGCTTGTCCGCTTCCGCGGCCGGTGGGTCGCCCTCGACCCCGCCCTGCTTAAGCAGATCCGCCAGATGATGGCGGGCATGGACCGCGAGCAGGGCTTGTCCTTCCAGGACGTGCTCCAGCTCCACCTGCTCGGCCAGGCCGGGGAGGAAGACGGTGGGGCGGCCGAGGAGGACGGCCGGGTCGCACTTCAGGTGGAGCTGAACGAGCACCTGGAGAAGCTCATCCGCGGGCTGGGCCAGCCGTCCGAGCTGCCGGGGCTCGCCGTGCCGGCGGGTCTTCGCGCGGAGCTGCGCTCGTACCAGCGGGACGGCTTCTCCTGGCTCGCGAACCTGCGCCGCTTCGGACTCGGCGCCTGCCTGGCCGACGACATGGGCCTCGGCAAGACGGTGCAGCTCATCGCCTACCTGCTGCACGTTCAGGAGACGGCGAAGTGCGGCGGCACAGGCGTCCCTTCCCTCATCCTCTGCCCGACCTCGGTGCTCGGCAACTGGCAGAGGGAAATCGCCCGCTTCGGGCCGTCGCTTCGCGTTCTCCTGCACTACGGCCCCCGCCGCCTGAGCGGAGAAGCGTTCGAGGCGGGGGCCCGGCAGGCCGACGTCGTGCTGACCTCCTATGCCACGGCCGCTCTCGACCAGGAGCTTTTGCAGGGCTTCACCTGGGAAACGATCGCCCTCGACGAAGCCCAGAACATCAAGAACGCCCAGACCAGGCAGTCGGCGGCGGTCCGTCTCTTCCCGGCCCGGCACCGCATTGCGCTGACCGGAACGCCGATCGAGAACCGGCTCTCCGAGCTGTGGTCGATCTTCGACTTCCTCTCGCCCGGCTATCTGGGAAGCCAAAAGGCTTTCGGGATCCGCTTCGCCGGCCCCATCGAGAAGGAGCGCGACGAGAAACGCACCGCCCAGCTGCAGAGGCTGATTCAGCCGTTCCTGCTGCGCCGGAAGAAGAAGGACCCGAGCATCCAGCTTGACCTGCCGGACAAGAATGAGATGAAGACGTACGTTCCATTGACCGCCGAGCAGGCGGCTTTATATGAACAGACGGTTAACGATCTTATGGAACGCATCCAAAAGCTCGAAGGGATTGAGCGCAAAGGAGCGATTCTCGCCACGCTTACGTACCTGAAGCGGGTGTGCGACCATCCCGTGCTGATGACGAAGGAAGCGGTGCCCGGTCTGACGCCCGAGGCCCGCGGAACGCTGGACCGGAATGCGCTGATCGCCCGCTCTTCGAAGCTCGAGAGGCTGCTCGCCATGGTCAAGGAGCTGCGCGAATCGGACGAGCGCTGCCTGATCTTCACGCAGTACCTGGGCATGGGCCACCTGCTTCAGCTTATCCTCTCGCAGGAGCTGGAGGAGCCCGTGCTGTACCTGAACGGAAGCACGTCCAAAACGGCGCGCGACCGCATGATCGACCGGTTCCAGTCCTCCTCCCTTCCGCCCGGCGAGCAGCCGAACGTGTTCATCCTCTCGCTGAAGGCGGGCGGAGTCGGGCTTAACCTGACGGCGGCCAACCATGTGTTTCATTTTGACCGCTGGTGGAACCCGGCCGTCGAGAACCAGGCCACCGACCGGGCGTACCGGATGGGCCAGAAACGCGACGTCCAGGTGCACAAGTTCATTGCCATCGGGACCTTGGAGGAGCGCATCGACGAGATGCTCGAGAACAAGCAGCAGCTGAGCGATAACGTCATCGCCACTTCGGAGGGCTGGATCACGGAGCTTCCGACGGAAGCCCTGCGCGAGCTGTTTACGCTGCGCAGCGAGTGGGTCGGCTAATGTCCTCTTCTAGACAGCAGAACCACAACACGAAGAAACCCAGCCGCGCCCGGCCGGGTTTCTTCGTGTTGTGATACGACGGGGTCGGCCAGATTTAAGGGAACCTCCAGTGCCGTGCCGGCTCCGGCGGTTCATTCCACCACCCGGGCTACCTTCCTGCTGCACGTCGAGCAGACACCCTCGAGAACGATCCCGTAAGGCATCAGCTGGACCGTATAGTCCTTGATCCGGACCACTCCGCAATTTCCGCAGAAGACATTGGAAAGAAACCTCTCCTGAACATCAGGCTGAACCTCTCGCCATCGTTTCATCCCCTCCAGAGAGGTAACCCCGGACAGACGGGCATATTCCTTCCGGGCCTTCTCCTCAAGCAGGATTTCCGTGACATGCTCCCTTGCTTCCGGGCTGGATTTTACTGCTTCGATCAGAAGCTCCATCAGTTCCTCCGGCGAGCGCTCCTTCAGCTCCTTTTTAAGCTGAGGAAGCGTCAGCTTCCATCGGTTGGCTATGCTTTTCCCCTCCTGTCGGTTAGAAGACTCTCTTCTGTTTCTCCTACCCTTTCCTGATCAAACGCCTCGGCGGTTGCCCCAGAGCCACGTATGAAGCTGGGGAAGCACACGGACGTTCCGCATAGACCGGTCCTCCATTACACATCCGACCAGCCATTCGTATCGCCCGAGCAGCCCGTGAAGCAGGCGGCCCTGATCCTCTTCCGCCACATCCGGGTTGCCCGGCTGCAGGAAAAAGGGGACGCCCGGATAGCGAAGATGCACCGTGCGGGCATAGGCCAGGTCGGCGTCGTCCATCACGACTACCTTGAGGGAGACGGACGTTCCGCGGGCGTTTCTGCCATCTGGCAGCCGCCCCCGGCTCCCGGCGGCCACCGTATTCTCCCCGGCCGTCCCTCCCTGCCGAGCGGCCGGCTTTCGGAAAGAATGCTCCTCCCCCGCCGGGCCGTCCTTTCTGTGCCTTTCTTCAGATAAGGGGACCTCTCTCAGCTTGCCGACAATGGCATCCAGAACTCTCCAGTCCGTCTCCATGCCGGAGCTGGGAGGCTTGGGCGACAGCGTCAGATCATCGATGGCCGCGAACCAGTCCTGCCAGCGGCTGCCCTGGGTTTCGAGTGCGACCGACCAGCCTCTGGCATGCAGG
Source organism: Paenibacillus aurantius (assembly GCF_032268605.1). NCBI lineage: Bacteria > Bacillati > Bacillota > Bacilli > Caryophanales > Paenibacillaceae > Paenibacillus > Paenibacillus aurantius. The sequence continues at coordinate 930,028 of NZ_CP130318.1, read as the reverse complement.
GAGTCGATCAGCTTCCCCAGGCCCCCGAGGAGGGCCGGGTTTCCGCCCGACAGGGTAACATGGTCGAACGTCCCGGCTCCCAGCCGGTCAAGCTCTTCCAAGATTTTCTCAGGAGCCATCCAGCGGATGTCCTCCTTGCCCGAGCCGTCCCACGTGAAGGCGGAGTCGCACCAGGAACACGAGTAGTCGCAGCCGGCCGTGCGAATGAACATCGTTTTGCGTCCGATCACCATGCCCTCTCCCTGAATGGTCGGTCCGAAAATTTCCAGGACGGGGAAGCGGTCACCCTTCATGCCGGACACCTGCCTTCGGCCGGTAAAGAACGTAGCTTGTCGGGGTCTCCCGGAGAAAGACCTGGAGGCAGACCGGCCGGTTTTCCCTCGTATCCAAGTAGTCTTGAATCAGCTCGTAAATCGTTCTCGCCACGATCTCCGTGGTCGGGAAGCGGGACGGATCGGCATCGTCGAAGAGCGGATCGTCATTCAGGCGGGTATGATCGAACCGGTCGTGAATGAGCTTTTTGACCACGGAGAAATTGACCAGGAAGCCTAGGGAATCGAGCTCGTCTCCGGCGATCGTCACGTTGGCAAAGTACGTATGGCCGTGCACCCGGGCGCAAGCGCCCGCCTCCTCATGAGGAACCGAGTGGGCGGCGGCAAAATGGAAGTCCTTGTTCAATTCATAAGCATAAGGATGGGCAACGGAAGGGTAGATTTGCTGTATCATTGTGCTTCTTCTCCGTCCCGGCCCGCCAAGTATTGCTCGAGTCCCCTTCGGCGAAGCCTGCAGGCAGGGCATTCCCCGCAGCCGTCCGCCATCACCCCGTTGTAGCAGGTTAAGGTTTTGGTCCGGACGTAGTCCAGGACCCCCATTCGATCCGACAGCGCCCACGTTTCGGCCTTGTTCAGCCACATGAGGGGAGTCTCGATGACGAAGGAATAATCCATCGCCAGGTTCAGGGTCACGTTCAGCGACTTGATGAAGATATCCCGGCAGTCCGGGTAGCCGCTGAAATCCGTCTCGCACACGCCGGTGACGAGATGGCGCCCTCCCCGCTGCTTGACGAGGACGGCGGCAAATGAAAGAAAGAGCAGGTTGCGCCCGTCCACGAAGGTGGTCGGCAGCTGGCCCTCCTCTTCCTTGATGTCCATGTTGTCCCGCGTCAGGGCGCTCGGGGCGAGCTGGTTCAGAAGCGACAGGTCCAGCACGTGCTGCCGGACGCCGAGCTCCCGGGCGATATCCGCCGCGCATTCGAGCTCCCGCTTGTGGCGCTGTCCGTATTGAAACGTGACCGCCTCCACCTCGGCGTAGCGCTCGCGCGCCCAGAACAGGCACGTCGTGCTGTCCTGTCCTCCGCTGAAGACAACAAGGGCTTTATCTTTAATCATGAATTCATCTCCTTAGTTTTTTATAGAGGGAGTTCGCGAACCTCTCCCGGCGGGAAGCGTCAGTGTCTTCCCCCGCCGGATTTCTTACGATTTCGTTCGTAACTATACCACAGGCGGTAACGCCTTGCACATGGATTTTCCTGCCTACAGCTTATACCCGGTCAGCACCTGGTTGATGTCCCGGGCTGTGGTTTCGAGCGTTTCGGCGGAAGCGGCAATCTCATCCATGGACGCCGTCTGCTCCTCGACGGAAGCGGCGATCGCCTCCGCACTTCCGGCCGTCAGGCGGGAAACCTCCTGAACATGCCCGACTCCGTCCAAAACCTGTCCCCACCGGTCGGCCAATTGCCGGTTGCCCTCGGCGGCGGCGGAAATTTGCTCGAGCAGGTGGCCGGTTGCCGCCCGAATCCGGTTGAAGACAGCCTCCACTTCCCCGAAAGCGTCCATGCCCTCGCGGATATCCCCGTCTTGAAGCTCCCGGCTGCGGACGATTTCCTGAATTCTTTCCCGGATTTCCGACACCATCTGCGTCACATCGCCAGCGGCGGTAACGGAATGCTCCGCCAGCTTGCGGACCTCTCCCGCCACCACGGCAAAGCCCCGGCCCGCTTCCCCGGCCCTCGCCGCTTCAATGGCGGCATTGAGGGCAAGCAGCTGGGTCTGGTCCGCTATCTCGGAAAGAAGCGTCACAATCTCTCCGATTTTCTCCGATTGGAGAGCTAGCTGTTCGATCACCTCGTGGCTCTTCCGGGTGTTCGTCTGGATCACTTTCATTCGGTCCGTGGCCGTATTCAGCATCGCGAGCCCGGTCTCCACCTGCCGGCCGGCTTCCCGGGAGGTCCGGTCGGTCACCTCAGTCAGGCCGTTCGCCCTCTCGACCGTCCGGGCCAATTCGCTGAACATCTCGCCGATCCAGGCCAGCCGGCGGTCGGAATCCTGGGCCCGCTGGGCCACCGCCTGCGTTTCTTCGGCAATATGGTGATTCACCACGCCGGTTTGGGCGGTGGAGCGGGACATCGTTTCGGCGACGACGCCGAATTCGCGCAGCGCCTCCACCATCCGACCCATCGTGTTCTGCAGCGTCGCCAGCATCGCATTGGCCGCCGACGCCAAGGTGCCGATCTCGTCACGGGAGCCTTCCGGCAGCCGCAGGGTCAGGTCTCCGCTTCCTTCGCCGATAGCTGTTAGGGTGCCTTCGAGCTTCTTAAGCCGGCGGAAAGGGCGGGAAACGATGAGCAGGACCACCAGCCAGGCCAGAAACAACCCGATCAGAGCGGCTCCGGCTGTGACCTGGCGGATATCGGAAAGCATTTGATTGGATAGGGCCACAACAAAGCCTTGTCCATTCGACAGCGGGGACACAAAAAAAGTGACGCCCTCCCCGTTCCACGAGCCGAAGCGGGAAACGGTCATTCCCGAGGCCAGGGCGGAAGCCAGGCTTACTTTTGTATTATCATCCAGTTCCTTCCAAGAATCCTCGCTGGCGTAGAGGACGGTTCCATCCGCTCCCACCACCCCCGAGAGCCGCACATCCGCTCCCAGCCGGTTCTTCATCTGGTCGATCAGCGGCTTGACGCCGATCGCGTTCTCGAGCTTAGTCAGCTTCTCTCCCTCTCGGCCGACTTGGACGATACGCGGCGAAGCGGATGACCAGCTTCCGACCCCTGCGTACTTGTACACCTTCCCGTCCAGGCTGCGCTTCTCCGCCCCCTGGGCGACGGAAGAGCGCTTGCCCGTAATAAGGTCCATGAATTCATAAGCCTGTCCTTTCGGATCGGCGGCAAAGCTAAAGTCGACCTGCGGTCCCGCATTGGTCAGCACGACCTTGCCCTTGTCATCGGAGATCCACAGCTCGTCGATTCCGGCTTTCCGGCTCAGGGCCGTCAGGTCCTCGTACCCGATCTTCTTCTCGGTCAGGTACGAAACCAGGGTGGCCTGGCCGAGCATTTCCTTTTCCATGACCTCTTCGGCGGTCTTTCGGGCGAGCATGGCATTCTCCACGCTCATCCGTACCACCTCGGCCGTACTTGCGCCCTTCCGCAGCAGACTCTCCTCCGTCATCCGGTAGAGGATCAGCGCCATTCCCGCGATCACCACGGTAACGACCAGCATGACCGGCAGGATGATTTTGTACTTTAGCGACAGCTTGCTTAGCATAACACCCTCCTATTTCCTTATTTTCCCTTTGTGATATTCTCCAGATTTCGACACATTCCTTCTTGGACCTTTAGTTTTCGGGACTTTTTTCCTATGTAGATTCTGTGAACGGGCTCCCATTAAAAAAAGCTTTCCGGCCGAGGAGTGCTCTACCGGAAAGCCGTATTATGTCGTTTTGCCTTCGCAAAAGACCCCATGGCGTCCTGTCAATCGCGTGTTGTCCACTCTAAAGTCGATTGCGGCTTAGCCTTATTACTTCAGACCGGCCCAAGCCGGCTCCCGTACCTCCTGCCAGCGTCGGAGAATGGCTTCCATCTCCCTCTCCTCCAGCTTTCCTTTGGCGGCCTGTTGAACATTTTGCCGGAAATGCTCCCTGTTCTTCGTGCCGACGATCGCCGTATGCACTTGGGGGATGGACAGGGTGAACCGGAGGGCGGTCTCCAGAATGTCGTCGGCCGGCTTCTCCAGGAAAGGATAAGAGAGCTTCTCCAGCCGCTCCTTGTAGTCTCCCGGCGTGTTGAATTCCGACTCGTCCCGCTTCCAGACGACGTTCGCCACCGGGCGCTTCGCGATGACGCCGAGTCCGGCCTTCTCCGCCTCCTTCAAGGTCAGATGAACCGCCTCCTGGTCGGCGATGTTGACCGAGGTCTCGATGGCGTCGTATTCCCCCGTCCCAATGGCATACAGCATATCCGTGCTGTCCCCGCTGTAGCCGATATAGCGGACGAGCCCCTCCTCCTTCAGCTTCTTCACCTCAGCGATCAAGTCCCCCTGGCGCAAAATCGCCTCCGAGCAGCTGTGAATCAGCACAAGGTCGAGGTAATCCGTCTGCAGACGCTTCAGGCTGCGCTCCACACTCGGGCGGACGGCCCGGGCATCCCAGTCGGGATAATCCAGCCCGACCGACTCTCCTTCCCCGCATTTGCTGAACAGGTAGTAATCCTTCCGGCGGTTTCCGATGGCGCGCCCGATGTATTCCTCGCTCCGGTCGTAGTAGGAGGCCGTGTCGATGACCGTTACCCCCAGCTCCAGCACTTCCTCCAGCAGGCGGCGGACCTCCTCGAAGGCGACGCCTTCCTCCATCCCGATGGGCGCCGCACCGAAGCCCAGAACCGACACGTTCATATCCGTCTTTCCGAATTTCCGTTTTTCCATGCTTCAAGCACCTCCGTTGGTAGTAAGTTCCTCCCTTTTTACCCATTTGTAAGGAAGAAGAACCTTTCCAAACACGAGATGACCCTCTTAACAGGGAGGCCGGGCTCCTGCTGTAGGAAGCCAAAACAAAACCCGCCCTGGCTGGCCAGAGGCGGGTTTCGTTTGGTTTTGACCGGAGCTGCGTAAGCCTACACCATGATTTTGCAGATGTCGTTCGTGAACTCGACCGGATCGCCGACCGGCAGGCCTTCGATTAGGAGGGCCTGGTTGTACAGCAGGTTCGTATACAGCGCCAGCTTCTCCTTGTCGCTGTCGTGGGCGGCCTTCAGTGAGCGGAACACGTCGTGGTTGACGTTGATCTCGAGCACCTTGTCGGCCTGGATGCCCTGGTTGTTCGGCATCGCCTTCAGGATCTTCTCCATCTCGATCGTCAGCTCGCCTTCGGTGGACAGGCAGACGGGATGGGTTTTGAGCCGCTTGGAGGCTTTGACCTTCTTGACCTTGCCGTCCAGAAGCTTCTGCATGTCCTCGAACAGATCCTTCGCGGCGCTTTCTTCCTCCTCCGGCTTGTCCTTGTCGCCTTCGGACTCGATCCCGAGATCTCCGCTCGAAACCGACTTGAACTCCTTGTCCTGGTATTTCTGGATCACCTTCACGGCGAACTCGTCAATGTCGTCCGTCAGGTACAGAATCTCGTAGCCCTTGTCCGACACGAGCTCGATCTGCGGAAGCTTGTCGATGCGCTCAATGGACTCGCCGGCGGCGTAGTAAATATACTTCTGGTCCTCCGGCATCCGGGATACGTATTCGTCAAGCGTAACCAGCTTCTTCTCCTTGGAGGAATAGAACAGGAGCAGGTTCTGCAGAAGCTCCTTGTTGGCGCCGTAGTCGCTGTAGACCCCAAACTTCAGCTGGCGGCCGAACGCCTGGTAGAAGGTTTCGTACTTCTCGCGCTCGTCCTTCAAGAGGCTCTGCAACTGGCTCTTGATCTTGTTCTTGATGTTCTTCGCAATGAGGCTCAGCTGCCGGTCATGCTGCAGCATCTCCCGGGAAATGTTGAGCGACAGGTCCTCGGAGTCCACCATCCCCTTCACGAAGGAGAAATAATCCGGCAGCAGGTCCGGACATTTGTCCATGATAAGGACGCCGTTCGAGTACAGCTCCAGGCCCTTCTCGTATTCTTTCGTGTAGTAGTCAAACGGCGTGTTCTCCGGAATGAACAGAATCGCGTTGTAGACGACCGCCCCGTCCGCGCTGATATGGACATGCTTAAGCGGCTTGTCGTAGCCGTAGCGCTTCTCCGCATAGAAGTTCTCGTAGTCCTCGGCGGTCAGCTCATTCTTGTTCTTGCGCCAGATCGGAACCATGCTGTTGACGGTTTCCTCTTCCGTGTATTCCTCGAACTCGTTCTCGGCGCCTTCCTTCGCCCGCTGCTTCTTGATGTCCATCTTGATGGGGTAGCGGATAAAGTCCGAATATTTCTTCACGATGGCGCGGAGCCGGTATTCCTCCAGGAACTCGTCGTACCGGTCGTCCTCCGTGTTCTCCTTGATCTTCAGGATGATCTCGGTGCCCGTCGTCTCCTTCTCGGCCGGTACGATCGTGTACCCGTCGGCTCCTTCGGACTCCCACTTGTAGGCTTGTCCGCTTCCGTGGGCGCGGGAGATCACCGTGACGACATCCGCCACCATGAAGGCGGCATAGAAGCCGACCCCGAACTGGCCGATGATGTTGTGCCCTTCCTTCGCCTCGTTCTCGCTCTTGAACGCGAGCGACCCGCTCTTCGCAATCGTTCCCAGGTTCGCCTCGAGCTCCTCCTGGGTCATGCCGATCCCCGTATCCGTCAAGGTTAGGGTGCGGCTCGCCTTGTCGGCCGTTAATTTGATATAGTAGTCCTCTTTGTTGAACACAAGCGTTTCGTCGGTCAAGGCTTTGTAGTAAAGCTTGTCGATGGCGTCGCTTGCGTTGGAGATCAATTCCCTCAAGAAAATTTCCTTCTGCGTATAAATCGAATGGATCATCATGTCCAGCAGGCGCTTGGACTCCGCCTGGAACTCTTTCTTTGCCATGAATGGGTCTCCTTTCGGTTTGCCTAACTTAGCGGCCGGGCCGCCTGCTTTAGCACTCATCCCTCATGAGTGCTAAGTCTTCTTTCTATATATCATATCCCTCTTTTGACTGTCAATAGATGGAGAGGGACCAGCAAGGCTTCCATCCGGACAAACCAAAGAAGCCGTCGCCTAAGCCAGCCAGGCTGACTTAAGGGACGGCTTCTCGTACCTTCCGGGAATGTTGTTCCTTATCGGGCTTCCCTATTGCTTATCGGCTCCGCTCTGCAGGAACAACTTGACCGATTTGATTTCATAAGGCGCCAGCTCAAACGAAACGGGAATCCCCATGTTCTTCTCTCCCGCTTCCCGTTCCATGAGGTCGGTCTCCTGCCACCCGGCAAGGGAAGCATCACTCGTCAGGGTAACGCGGCCGCGGGCGCCGGCGAATTCATGCAGGCGGATGAGGATCGCGTCCTCGTCCTCTGCCTTTTTGACCGCATCGATCCGGACATGCTCGGAGGACGGCGTACAGAGGGAGAAGCGGGCCGGACCCGCCGGCTGACCGGATACCGCTTGAACCGGATTGTTCAGATACCAGGCCGCCTGGACGGTCCCTCCCTGCAGCCAGTCACCCTCATGCGGAAGCAGCGCGTACGTAAACTCGTGCTCCCCTTGATCGGCCTGGGGATCGGGGACCATCGCCGACTTGATGAGCGACAGCCGCAGCACGTTATCCTTGATGTCGTAGCCGTACTTGCAGTCGTTCAGGAGACTGACCCCGTAATGCCGCTCCGATAGATCGGCCCATTGGTGCCCGACCGATTCGAAGCGGGCATAATCCCAGCTGGTGTTCCAATGCGTAGGCCGCTTCACATTCCCGAACTGAATGTCGTAGGTCGCTTCCGACGCATGGATGCGGACGGGGAACGCCACCTTCAGCAGCTGGCGCTGTTCGTGCCAATCTACCTTGGTCTCGAAATCGATCCGGCGGTGGCGGGCGTAGACGATCATCCTCTGGCGGATCACGGACCGGCCGTAGGCCCACCCGAACCGGAGGACCATGCGAACCGGCCCCGCCTCCTCCACCTCGAGCTCCGTCAGCTGATGGATCTCTCTCTTCTTCTCCTGATAGAAAATATCGATGTCCCATGCCTCGTGGCGCCCTTTCGGCTTGTCCTCGAACACCTGCAGCACGTTGCCGCATGCGCCGAAGGCCAGCACCTCCCGGTCCGCCAGACGGTCATACAGCCGGGTCAGCTGCCCCGACTCGTTCCATTCCATCTCGTAGAACGGCGTCCGAAGGCTTTGTCCGTCCCATTCAAAAGGAAGCTCCCGCCGCGCGGCATCGGCCTCCGCTCCGGCGGCCGCCGGGGTGAAGCGCAGGGCGACGTAGCCCATGGCGGGCAATCCCTCCACGTCCACGGTCCAGCCCTCCCCGCCCCGCTGGGCCGCCAGGGCTTTACCGGAATCGTCCGTCCAGCTTCCTTCGCCGAATCCTTCGGCAGCGGGTATCGAAACGGCCTCGTTCCGGCTCCAAGAGGCGCCGTTAAACAGCGTGACCGACCGCCCTTCGCCCCCGGAAGCGGGCTCCAGCAACTCCTCCGCAGCCTGGTTCCAGACCTGTCCGGCTATACGGAACGCTTCGGCATACTCCTCCCGGCTGTCCTGATACACCTCCGCAATGGAGGAGCCGGGGATGATGTCGTGGAACTGGTTCCGGAGAATGATCTTCCAGCCCTCGTACAAGTCCCGGTCCGGATAGAGGCTCCACTTCGACTGCCGGAGGCAGCCCAGCACCGCGAGCCATTCCGTTTCGCGATACAGAAGCTCAAGCTTCCGGTTCGCCCGCTTGTTGTACGCCTGGCTCGTGTACGTGCCGCGGTGAAGCTCCAGGTACAACTCCCCTCTCCACGTGTGGACATAGCGGTCGGTCGAGTCGATCTGCTCCTTCAACCGGTCAAAATAATCGTCCGCTCTCCCCGTGACGGCTTGAGGCAATCCCGGCATGTTCTGCAGCCTGCGGCGCATCTCCAGCATTTCCCGGTTTACGCCCCCGCCTCCGTCCCCGTAGCCGTAAGACAAGAGAAGCTCCCGGTTGATCTCCTTGTCCCGGTAGGCGTCCCATATCCCTTCTATGGAGGCAGGGGTTACGCTGCCGTTGTAAGTATAGTAGAACGCCCCTTCGCTCGAGCCCGGATCGGGGGTGGTGATGAAGTGGGTCAGCACCTCGGTGCCGTCGATCCCCCGCCAGCGGAACGTGTCATGCGGCATCCGGTTGTACTGGTTCCAGCTGATCTTGGTGGTCATGAACATGTCGATTCCCGACTTCTTCAGAATTTGCGGCAAAGCCCAGCTGTAGCCGAACACGTCGGGCAGCCACAGGTACTTGCATTCGATTCCGAATTCGCTCCGGAAGAATCGGGTTCCGTACAGAAGCTGCCGGACCAGGGATTCGCCTGAAGCCAGGTTGCAGTCGGCTTCCAGCCACATCGCTCCTCCCGCCTCCCAGCGTCCGTCGGCGACCCGCTCCTGGATCTGCTTATACAGGGCCGGGTAATCGGACTTGATGTAGTCGTACAGCTGGGGCTGGGTTTGCAGGAAGACATAATCCGGATAGAGCTCCATCAGCCGCAGCACGGTCGAGAACGAACGGGCCGCCTTCTCCCGGGTGTGCTTCAGCCGCCACAGCCACGCTACGTCGATATGCGTATGGCCGACGCAGGTGACCTTGACCGGATGGCCGGCCGGCATGGCGTCCAGCTGCTCCCGCAGCGTATTCCGTGCCCGCTCCACCGATTCGTAGAACGGGGCCGAGCCGGGCTCCGACCAGTCCACCTGCAGGAAGGCCCGGTCCAGGGCGGCCAGAAGCTCATGCCGCTCCGGCCGGCTCTCCTGCAGCTGACCGGCCGTTTCGAGCACGGCGCGGCTCGTGTAGTACAGGTCGTCGGCCGCCTCATCGAGCCAGCACAGCTCCGCCTGCTCGAGCTGATTCTCGATCGGCTCGGCCTTCCCGTAGCCGTTAAGGCCGGACCAGAGGCGGAACTGGAACCGGGTCCTCGCTCCGGCACAATCGGGAGGCAGGAAGACCTCCTCATGATTGGAGTCTACTCCTTGATAAGGTTCGCCGTTCAGGAAGAGGAGCGATTCGAACCCGCTGTTCCCTCCTCCTCCCGTCCGGCCGAAACGAAAGCGGCCCAGCACCTTCCGGCCCTTCCATCCGACGGGGATGTCCGCTTCGAACGCCAGCCAGCGGTACAGATCCCGGCCGGTCCAGCGGTCTCCGAGTCGGACGCTCTGCCATTCGCCTTCTTCCGTCGGATAGGCGCCGATCTCTCCTTCGGGATCCGGCTTCATTCTCATCTGGGCAACCGGAACCGAATCGCGGTACCGGAACGGCTCCATTTCCTTGATTCGCGCCGCCAGTTTCTCTTTCGTCCAAAACATTCCTTCCACCCTTTCTTTCCCTTACTCCCAAAAAAGCCAATGTCTCATTATCCGCCCGATTCCGCGAAAAGAAAAGACGGTCCCGTCAAGCTCCTGAAGCGTTTTGGGCGGTTCCTTGATGCCCGCCTGCTCCAGCTCGTTCTTCGCCATCAGCACAACCTCGAGGATCTGATCGGGCGTGAACGGCTTCTGGATGTAGTCGAACGCCTCGAGCCGTAAAGCCTGCTGGACATATTCAAAGCCGGAATATCCGCTGAAGAAGATGATTTCTCAATCAGGATGCTCCGACAGGATGGTCCGGGCATTTCTAGGCCGCCCATCTACGGCCTCCGGAACCGCGTTAGATTATAGTATACGGGCCGCTCCCTATAAAGCAGGAGCGGCAAATTCACTGTCCACCCCCGGTAAACCGATTGCCTTCGGTCCGTAGGCCGGAAGATGGGTACACGCGCTTAGACAAAAAAACGGCCTTCGGCATCATGGTCATGACGTCGAAAGCCGCTTAGGGGTGTTTGGATTATGGATAGCAATGGCTGGAGAGCAGCGGAAAGGCCCTGCAGCCCGAGGACCGGTCTGTTTCGGCCTCTCGGCCGACAAAGGCAGGCTTGCCGGCTAACCGAACGCCTCTTCTCTTCCGGCAGGCGTGCCGGCTAGCCGAGCGCTTTTCTCTTGCGGCAGGCATGCCCGTTAGCCGAACGCCACTTCTCTTCCGGCAGGCTTGCCTGTTAGCCGAGTGCCGCTTTCCTTCCGGCAGGCTTGCCGGCTTGTCTCCTCCACCGCCTTCCGGCGAGATAGGTAACGAGCAGGCATTCGACCAGCGTCAGGGCGAGATAAGCGAGATCCTGCCATCCGCTCATGCTCTCCACACTCCAATTAAGCACATAGAGGTTTAGGGCCATTAAGGGAATGTGGGCGCAGAAGGTGGCGACGGCAAACCGGTTGATCCACCCGTGGTAACGGCGGACGGCCTGGCTTCTCACCTTCAGAATGCCGTAAAACAGAAGCAGGGTATTCGGCAGCAGGCTGAGGGCGAGCCGGTAATCCGGGCTCCACTCGGCATACCTCATCAGAAACCAGGCCTCGGCTGCATTGAGCCCGATGAGCGGAAGAAGATAGGGCCGAAGCCGGACACGCAGGAAAGCCTGCTCATAACGGCCCAGCAGAACGCCCGCCATAACAAAAGGGAAGCCGAAGCCGGCATACCGGGTCAAGGCGAGCTCGAGATACCCCGCCTGGTCGGCATTCAGGAAAGGCAGAAGGACTGGAACCAACCCGCCGTGCGGACGTAAGCTTCCTCCGAGAAGTTGAATGACGAGGAAGCTCCCCAGGGCAAGCAGGCCCGCTAGGCGAAGACGGCCGGCGCGCCACAGAAGATAGGCCGCCGCGATGCCGAAGAGCAGCGGGGGGATAAACCAGAACTGGACGAACGGCCCGTTCACCAAGAACATAATCACCAGAATCTTCGCTTGGTTGAGAATGGCCGTGGGGCCGAAGCCTCCCCGGACAAGCTCGGGAATCGTATGCTGCGCCGCAAATAGCAGGCAGAACAGGAGATAGAGCAGGCTGAGCCGCTTCAGGTAGCGGCCCGCATACCGGCGCGGATCGGCCGCGTGGGACCAGCCCTGGTAGGCGAGGAAGCCCGCCGTCACGTAGAAGCACGGAACGATGACGCGGCCCAGGAGCAGAACGAACTGCAGCTGCTTACCGGGAATGACATTCAGGTACCGGAGAAGGAACACGTGCGCGAGCAGCACGAGAAGACAGCCCGCCAGCTTGAACAGGGTAATGCCCGGGTAGTAGTTACGCATGCTTCTTCCACTCCCCTCTTCCTTCCAAGGCGGCCCGGATTTCGGGCACCGCGATCTTGCCCGAGGGGGACAGCGGCAGCTCGGGAAGGAACACGATCGTTTGCGGAAGCTTGAAGGCGGCGAGCTGCGGCGCCGCGAAGCCCCGCAGCTTGTCGGGCGTGAGCCCGGCTCCTTCCCGGGCCACGACGCAGGCGCAAACCTGCTCGCCGTACAGCTCGTCGGGCAAGCCCAGCACGAAGGCCTCGTCCACCTCGGGATGGCCGAGCAGGACGCCCTCGATTTCAGCCGGCGAAATCTTCTCTCCGCCGCGGTGAATGAGCCGGTTCAGCCGGCCGGAGATCGTCAGGTTGCCTTCGCCGTCCACATAGCCGATATCCCCGGACCGGTACCACCCGTCCCCTGTATGCGACGGCCGGTCGCCGGTTTCCTTCGCGTAGCGCATCACCCGGTGGCTGCGGACGGCGATCTCGCCAGGCTCGTAGGGAGGCTGGAGCCGGCCCGTCTCCGGATGGAGAATGCGGAGCTCCACTCCCTTCTCGATCTTGCCCGCCAGGGAGCCGGCCGTTCCCTCGAAGGCCTCCGGCTTCACCATCCCGCTGAGAAGGCCCGCGGCCTTCAGCAGGCGGTACAGGATCGACAGCAGGGGCCGGCTCCGGTTAGGCAGGAAGCAGGCTCCGTTCGAAACGGACCCGGCCTCAGAGGAGCCGTAGCTGACGAGAAAGAAGGACAGCTCGAGCTCCTCAATGACCTTCCGCAGTACGTTTGCCGTGACGGCCGCGGAGGTGAAGACCACCCCGAGCAGAGGACGGAGGTCATAGCTTGCCCTTTCGGGAGAAGCGACCATCCGCTGGATCATGTACGGCGTGCCGATCAGCACGCGGCAGCGGCAGGCCGACAGCTGGGCCAGCGCCCGGCCGGGGTGATAATGACGCAGCATCACGATGGGGATGCTGCACGTATGCAGATTGGTGAGAATCGTTCCGAAGCCGCCCAGATGGTACAGCGGAAGCAGGTTGAGCACCGGAAAGCCGCGGGTCAGACGGTCGGTGACCCGAGCCGCCCATTCTCCCGCTATCCCCTTGTTCCGGGCAGGCGGGAGGAAGGAAGCGGCGCTTCGCAGCACGGCCTTCGGTGTTCCGGTCGTTCCGGAGGTATAGAGCAGCACCAGCGGATCGTCCTCATGTACCGATCGGCAGGCGGCGAGGAACGGCTCCCGGGTGTCTGCCCCTCTTCCGGCGGCGGTGAGCTCAGCGAACGGACGAAAGGGAGCGCAGGCGGCTGGATCCTCTCCCAGAACATAGACCCGGGAAGGCAGCCAGGAAAGGTCCTCCCCATCCGTCATGCTCTCCCGGATCATCTCCCGCAGCAGGGCCGGATAATGCTGGCCGTGTCCTTCCCGGCCGAGAATCAGAACCGCCGGGCGGGCATCCTCCAGGTAAGCCCTAAGCTCCTTTTTGCGGGAATACGCATTGAGCGGCACGGCGACGGCTCCGATGCAGCCCGCCGCATACAGGGAGAGCACCATCTCCATCCGGCCCGTCATCAAGAGAGCTACCCTGTCTCCTTTGCGGACGGGAAGCTCCAGCAGCCCGCAGGCCAGCGACTGGACTTCCTTCCATACGGAGGACCAGGTATAGGCCTGCTCCGTCTCCGGAAAGAGATAAGCGGTGTCCTCCGGTGATTTCGCCGCCCTCTCGGCCAGCAGTCCCGGAAGGCTCCGGGGGGCAAGGCCTTTTATCCGCCCCTCATGTTCTTTATAACGACCAATCATGTTTCTTTCCCCCTGCTAAATCCTGCTCATTTTCTCCACTATATCACCCGATTTGTTCTTTATAAAGAACTATTTCACATAAATAAAGAAAGCAGGCCCTTCCAGAAAGGGACCTGCTTCCTTCAACCATTCTGCCTTAAGAAATTTCCACACCTACGGCTGCCTAGGACGGTATTTCTAACGAAGCCGACAGGGCGGCGGCATCTGCCGACAAAATACTGGCGGCGGTTTCGTCCAGCCGGTGCTGATTATCCTTGACCGTGAGCTGCTTAGCAAAGAGCTCCAGCTGGTGCCGGGCCTGCACAGGCTGCCCTTTCTCCACAAAGTGGCGGGCCTGGCGCAAAGCATTGCGCAGCACCTCGCTGCTCTCCGCTGCGACATCCCCCTTCTCGAGATACCCTTGCAGCTCCTTTTCCAGAGAATCCAAGGTAACGCTGACCGTCACGGTTACCCGGTTCGTGACAAGCGTCACCCCATCCAGGACCACCTCCGCCGAAATCTCCGCTGTTCCCGGATTTAACGCGACAAGCTTGCCGTTCTCCACGGCCGCCACGTCGGGATGACTGCTCGTATAGACGGGAGCCCGCTTCTCTAGATGGGTGATCGACCGGCCCTGCGGGAAGAGGGCGCTGATGGCCGGATCCGAGCTCTCGCCTCGAGTCAAGGTAGTACGGGACAAAGAAAGCTCCGCTCCCGTCGGTTGAAGAATCAGACTGGGGATGGTCAGCTTAAGCAGATCGGCCCCTTCCGTCAAATAGAAGTTCCCGTACGCATCCTGGGAAAGCCAATTTCGTTTGCCCACATTGCGGATGACTTTCATTTCCTTGGTGGCGGCATCGATGACGAAGAACTGATTGGCCTGAACCCCGTATACGTTGCCGTCCGTACCGATCTCGAACTGCGTATCCCTCCAGACGGCGCTGGCATAGCTCCGCGGCATTAACAATTGAGTATGGATCACCTGCCGGGTTACGGGATCGAAGATGAACAGGTACCCTTCGGCCGAGCCCCAAATGTTGCCGTCCGGGCCTGCGATCAGAGCCGTAATGCCTTTGGCCCCCGGCACCGGGGTCATCTCGAACACCTTTTGCTTCGACTGGACGTCCCAGATAAACAGCTTCGCTTCCGTCGCCACCGGATCGGCTCCCAGTCCTCCCCATATGTTGGAGCCGCCGTAAATCAGCCCGTCCTTGTAAGTGACAGCCGTGACGCTCTGCTGGTCGACGATGTTCCAGTACACTTCCCTCTCGTCGGTCACCGTGTCATAGATCGCAAGGGCTCCGCCCAGATGGCCGTATTTCGGAACGGTCCCGATCGCAAGCTTCCCATCCTCCATCATAATACCGGCCAACCCGCGGTCCTGGTAGCCTACATCGGAGGCGGTAAACAGCAGCCGGGGATTCGGGGACACCGGGTCGAGACGGTTCCACGGCTTCGCCGGATCGAATTCGTATACATTCATATTGGAGTAATTAACGTAATAAACCTTGTCCCCGTAATGATAAATGCGGTCCGTCTGCGAGCCCGGAAGCTTCTGGTTGTCCCCTAACGTTTCGTTCGTAAACTCTTCGGTCTCCCCGGTAAAAGGGTTGAAGATCGCGGTTCCGCCCGACAAGTAGCCGCTTGTATGCACCAGGCCGTCCGGTCCTACCTCCACGGTTTGCAGCTCCGTGGGCACTCCCTCGATGCCGAGCCGGATGCTTTTGGCAAGACCCGTCGTCGGGTTGTACTTGAAGAGCCTTCCCTCACGGGTAACCCCGATCAGGGTGTCGCCGGGATACTGCGGGTCATTCAGCTGGGCGAACCCGAACCCGTTCATATCCCCCTGGGTTTCCACTTCAAGAGACACATACTGCTTAGTCAAGGTATCGTAATAGCCCAGCTTCGACTCCGACGTATAGTAAATCCGGTTGTCCGAAGGGGCTTTCGGGGAAACCAGCCGGGATGTGACGTTCCCGTCCACCTCGTCAAATTGTCCCGTGTTCAAGTCCATCGCGACCGTCAAGCCCGGCGAGAAACGCATGAACAGCTTGTCGCCCGCTACCGTCATATCGTAAATAAACTGGCTGGATTGGTAACGTTCGGGAATGGGGATTTCCGTCTTGGTTTGCGTGTCGCGGTCGTATTTGATCAGATGGGCATGGGCTCCGATCCCGAAGTAGGCATCGTTGCGCTGCTCGTCGTAGGCGACGGAATAAGCATAGGATTCATTGTCCATGATGCGGCCGAGATTGGTATTGGTGCCCGTTAGCAGATTAAATTCAAAAGCTTCGCTGCGGCTGTAGGTGCCGCCGATCAAGGTTCCTTCCGGTCCGTTCTTCATATCGAAAACCTGTGTCCCCGTCACCTTGCTGACGAAATTCACCTTGCTGGCGCCGGGAACATACTTGAACAGGTTGCTGGGCGTCCCCGCCATATACACCGTGCCGTCAGGCTGAACGCTGAGCCCGCGGACATACGTGCAGGAATAGGACGTGCCGTTAACCGTATCCTCAATCGGAACCGCGGCGATCAGCTTCTCTGTCTTCACGTCGATGACCAGCAGCTTGGCGGGGATGCCGACCATCGTCGAATAGGCAACGGGATTGCCAGAGGCATCCTTGCCGAGGGCGGCCCGGTGGGTGTTGATCGTATGGACCTGGGGACCGAGATTCGTTAATTTAAAAGGAATGGGGTTGGCCGGCACATCGGATTTAACGGAAAAAGCCACATCGTCTACCGAGGCCGATCCTTTCGCGGCCGATGTTGTATAGAGCAGCACCCGGGCAAACGCTGCATCTGCAGGGGCCGGGGCATCGAGGCTCATCTCCAGCCAGGACAGCGAAGAGGCGAGCGTCATCAAAGGCGGCTTCGCGATAAAGGCCGAGATCGGATTATCCGTCGCTTTCTTGTAGAAGCGGACCGCCGCATAGACCGTTCCGCTTGCTCCTTTGGTCTTCAGGCCGAGCTTATAGGACTGTCCGGCCGTTACCTCGATGGGGTCGCTGTAAACGACGATAGCCGCCGACGTGTTGTTATCCTGAACGGATAGGCTGTAGGCGCCGGAAGCGCTTGTCTCGTCCGTCACCTCAGCCGAAACACCGGGCTTGACGGTACCGTCCGCGCCCCGGTAAACGGTCCAGCGGGGAATCTCCTCCCCCGCTTCGCTCACCTGCTCAAAGCCGGGATTGGCCAGCAGATTCGGCACAGCCTGCTGGGCTCCGGTTTGCGCGGACACCCGGTTTGGCGCTCCCCCCACCGACGCTGCCATCACCAGCATGGCCAGGAGGGTGCCTGTCCATGCCCTCCCGCTTCCTGATTTCCTCGTCCTCATTGCCTTACCTCCTTCTTCCTATTGGTGCGTTATCCGCCCGTCGAAAGCGGCCGGATAAAGGCACTGGTTTAACCGGCTGGGCCGGGATCACCCTTTAATGGAGCCAAGCAGCATGCCTTTTACGAAATACTTCTGAAGGAACGGGTAGACGATCAGAATGGGCAGGGTGGCGACCACGACGGCGGCCATCTTGATGGTCTCCGGAGGCAGCTGCTGAAGGTCCTGGACGTTAAGGCCGAGCTCCTGGCTGACGCTGGGCGTCAGGATCATGCTTCTCAGCACCACTTGGATCGGCATGAGCGACTTGTCCGTCAGGTACATGATCCCGCCGAAGTAAGCGTTCCAGTGATTAACGCCGTAAAACAAGCCGAGGGTGGCGACGATCGGCATCGACAGCGGCAGCACGATGCGCAGCAGCGTCTGGAGGTCCGAGCAGCCGTCTACCTTGGCGGCCTCCTCGACCTCGGCGGGCAGGTTCTCGAAATAGCTTTTCATGATGAGCATATTGAACGAAGAGACAAGCCCGGGAATGATGAGGGCCCAGATCGTATTAAGCAGGCCTGTGGCACTGACGACCAGGTAAAGGGGAATCAGCCCTCCGGAGAAGAGCATGGTGAACACGATACTGACCAGCACGGCGTTGCGGCCGGGCAGGTACTTTTTGGAGAGCGGATAAGCGAGCAGAGAAGTGATCACCAGGTTGCACAGCGTGCCGAGCAGCGTCACCGTGACCGTGATGCTAAGGGCGTCCGGGATGCGGTCGCTTGCGAAGATGTACCGGTAAGCATCGAGCGTAATCCGGTCCGGCCAGAGCACGAACCCGCCGTTGCGGAGAACCTCCGCGATCGGAGTCACCGACATGACCATCACATAATAGAGAGGAAATAGAGTGGCGAGTCCGAAAAGGGCCAGGCCCGAGTAGAGAACGGTATCGACGGCCCGGTCCGCTTTGGTCTTCTTCAGGACATAGGACATGGGGGTTCCCTCCTTCTACCAGATTCCAGAGCCGCCGAATTTCTTGGCGACCTTGTTGGCCGTAACGACAAGGATAAAGCCGACCATGGATTTGAACAAGCCGACCGTGGCGGCCGTACTGAAATCCAAATTCTCGATCCCCCTGCGGAAAACCCACGTGTCGATAATATCGCCCACCTCGTAGACTCGGGCATTCAGGAAGATGTACACCTGCTCGAAACCGGCATCGAGAATGTGGCCGATTCTAAGAATCAGCAGCATGAGAAACACATCGCGGATCCCGGGCAGCGTCACATGCCACAGCTGCTTCCAGCGTCCGGCCCCGTCGACGACCGCCGCCTCATAGAGCTCCTGGTTGATCGTAGCGAGGGCCGCCAGATAGATAATGGCGCCGAAGCCCGTGTTCTTCCAGATGTCAGTCATGAGCAGGATCGGCCGGAACCATTCCTTGTCGGTCAGCAGCTGGAGCGAGATCCCCATGTGGTCCCGGACCCAAGTAGTGATCAGGCCCGATTCGGGGGCAAGGAAGGCGAAGGTCAACCCATAGACAATGATCCAGGAAAGAAAATACGGCCCGTACGTGACGGTCTGCATAAGCTGCTTGAACCAGCGGACGCGGATTTCATTCAGAACAAGCGCCAGGATGACGTCGGGAAGCATATTGAACACAATGCGGTACAGGCTGAGGGTGAGGGTATTCTTAAGCAGTAGAGGAAAGTCAGGGGAACGGAAGACCTCGCGGAAATGCTCCAGTCCCACCCACGGGCTCTTCCCTATGCCCTGCATCAGATTGTAATCCTTGAAAGCAATGACGAGTCCCGCCATGGGGATATAATGGTAGATCAGGTAGTACAGCAGTCCGGGAATCATCATCAAATATAACCAGTGGTACCTTCTCAAGGTACCCAGGACGGCCTTCCATGCGGTTCTGCCGGCGGCCGGGGACATAAGCCCGGGGGCTCCTGTCCATTCGGTACCGGCTCCCGGATGGTCGCTCTTCATGGGTCATACCTCCGTTCTCTCTTCCAGCAAGGATGGGATCGCTCAGGAGGACCCGGCGGAACCGTACGAGATGACGGCACCAAGCAGGGATCCCGGGTTATGCCGGTACTGCTCGTAAACCTGCCAGGCTTCCCCAACCGAAACGCAGTTCGTAATTAAACCGCTTACATCAATTCGCCGCTCGGCAAGCAGCCGGATATACTCCGCCAGGTTCCGTTCCTCCGTCCACCGGACATACCCGATCGGGTAATCGCAGCCGTCCCTTTCGTACGCCTCATCATACCGGCCGGGGCCGGCGGCGCGGGAGATGAGCACCTGGGCCTCCTTCAGAAACATTTTGCCCCTCGTAAACTCCATGTACATGTCTCCGACAATGACGATACGCCCCCGGTCCCGCAGCCAGTCAAAGCTCTCATCCAGCAGCTCCTTCTGCTTGCCGCCCGCACAGTGAAAGACACTGTCCGCTCCCTTCCCGTTCGTGGCCTCCGCCACGGTCTCCCGCAGCTCTTCCATTGTCCGGCACACTTGGATTCCGTCTACCCCAACGATTGCTTCGCACCGTTCGGGCAATAGATCGAAAGCCACCACTCGGGCGCAGGCGGCTCCCGCGATCCTCGCCATAATCTGGCCGAGGATGCCGAGGCCGACGACCACGACGGTTTCCCCGAAGCTCAGCTGAGCCTGTCGTAGAGCATGAATGGCAATGGCCCCCAAGCCGGCGGTGGAGGCCTCCCTCAGCTTGACCTGCTCCGGAACAGGAACTGCCAGATGCTTAGGAACGAGCAGATATTCCGCGTGCTTGACATAAGGGCTTCCATAGCAGGCCACGCTTTGGTTAACCCCGATTCCCTCCACCCCGTCACCGACGGCAACGGCGATTCCGGCGGCGCTGTAGCCAAGAGAAGCCGAATTCTCCGGCATCCGGCTCAGGGAGGTAAGCTCCGTTCCCGGACTGATCGCGGAATACAGGGTTTTGACCAGGATATAATGGCTCTTCACTTGCGGCAGGGGCTCATCGGCTACTTTAACCTGACCTCTATCATTAATGATGGCTTTCATAGGCTCAGCTAACTCCTTCCTAATGGATGATGGATTCCCATTCTTGCCCTTACCTCCATCATCTAATTTATATCTAGATTATAATTAATCGGAAATTCCCCTGTCAATCAAAATATTTCTCCTAACTAATTCACATCTAATAGATTAATCCACATAAAAAAACACCGGCTTCAACGGCCGGTGTTCAGTAAGTGCCTTCAGGTTGTTCTTCAAAGAATCTCTTCGATACGGGCGCAGGTGACTCCGATGTCCTGCAGCTTCGACCAATAGAGCTTGGCCTCCTGCAGAACCTCCGACAGCTGCCGGGAATTCAGCTTCAAGTCGCTGAGCAGCCGGAAAGTCGGAACGATTTCCCGGTACATGCTGTACCGCGAAGGACGCTCCATGCTTTCCTCCCCTTTCCATTCCGCCGCGCTCTTGTCCGCCGGTATACTGAGCGTATTCTTTCTCATGATGAGCTGGGCCTCCGAGGACTGGAGGAACTCTACTACCTGCCGAGCCGCTTCCTTAACCTTCGATTTGCGGCTTACCGCCAATCCGATGATGACCAGCAGGGTCCGCGCTTCGTTCAGAAACGGAAGAGGGGCTATATCATAAGAAATGGAGGAATCCTTGATCCGGTTCAGCCCGAAATAACTCGTCATGATCATGGAGACCTTACCGTTGCGAAAAAGCTCCTCCGCATCCGCGTTGCTTGCCGAAAGCATCGTCGGAAAGACGTTCGGCATGTAAATGATTTGGCGGCACATCTCCAGGCTTTCGCTTAGCGGACTTCCGCAAATCCGGTAGCGTCCGTCTTCTCCCCGCTCGAACCCCATTCCGCTTTGCAGGGGAAAGATCGGCCACCGGTTCTGGGACAACAGATGGAAATAGAAGCCGAACCTCTCGTTCTCTACAGCAAGCTTCCCGGCATGCTCCAGCAGATCGTTCCATGTCCAGCCGCTGTAAGGCTCCGACAGGCCCCGCTGTTGAAAATGATCCCGGTTGTAGCATAGGATGACCGGGGAGAACGAGAACGGCTGCACCCTATTCAGGCCATTATGCGTGAACGCATGGGTAAGAAACGGGTAAATCCCCGGATTTGGCTCACACGGCTCCAGCAGATCGACGGTCCCGTTCTCGATAAACTCCATAAAGGTCCATTGATTGATGGTGAAAACATCCAGCAGGTCGGCGTCCAAATATTCCTGAACGGAATTGTGAAAATTCGCCGGAATCTCAACTGTCTGCACTTGAATATGAGGATGGCTTTCATGAAAGGCCGCCAGCATTTCGGTCAGGGCCGTCTCGTCGTTCGTCGTCGGATGGTAGCCGATGCGCACCAGCGTCTTCTTCTCATCCAAGGGGGCGCACACCCGGTTGCCCACCTTCGGGATCTTCTCGATCAGTCCCTCTTCCACCAGCATATCCAGAGCTTTGCGGACGGATTTGTTGCTCAGCTGAAACTGCTTCGTCAAGTCCAGCTCCGACGGCAGGAACTCCCCCACCGCTCTTCTGCCGGACAGAATTTCTTCCCTTAGAACGCTGGCCATCTCCTCCAGCCTGATCCGAAACGTCTTTCGGCTTGCTTTGCCGTTTTCTTTCATCTCTCTTCTCCACCGCCCGAAGTCCTGCTTATCTCATCCAGCATACACAAATTGACAAGGGCCTTCAAGTTTCCCCACGACGAATTCCACTGCCTTGGCAAGGCAGTGGAATCGGGAATCGGGTTATGGGTTGGCCGCTACAAAGGTATACGTTTTGCCCAGCGCCTCGGACACCTGCTTCGCATAATTATCGAAAATCTCTTTGCCCTGGTATTTGTTGATCAATTCCTCGCGGTATTTGGGCCAGTTGGAGGCATCCTTCTCCTCGAACAGGATTTTGGCGTGATAGGCGTTCATTTTCGCGCGGAAGGCAGCGAGATCGAAGCCCTGCGGCGGAGTCAGGCTCGTGCCCGGGGAAGGTACATATTTATAGGTGCGGAGCTTCTCCACAATTTTGCGGTCACGGTCCGTTTCCTTCGGGTTAATCACTTCCAGCTTCAGGACGAAGGGCTCTTCCGGCGTAAACGCGCCATAAATATTGAGGAAATTGCCGTTATCCGATATGTCTTTCTTGTACGCTTCGGGGATTATCGTAATCTTCGACCCTTCTTTCTTGTAGTGGGTCCCCTCCTGCCCGTAATGGGTCAGCAGGAAGCCTTCCTCACCGAACAGCCAGTCCATAATTTCCGCCGTTCGCTGAAGATTTTCCTCCGGTGCTTTGGAGCTGAACAGGAACGGAGAGCCCGGTACCGCCTCTGACATCACGCCCGTGCTTGCCCAGGGGTGGAACGGCTGCCAATCCACCGTTTTGACGCCGGTCACATCGATCGTCTTCTTCTGCAGGCTGGTAGGGCTATTGTCAAAAGCTATGTCCCGCGCCGAGGAAAGAATAATGCCCGCCTTGCCCTGGGACGCTTTCTCCACATTGAGTCCCGTCTTGTTCAAATACCAGTCCGGATCCACGACCTTCATCGCAAGAAGCTTCTTCGTGTCCTCCAGAATTTCCTTCATCTTAATGTCGCTGGCCGAGTCGATAAACTTGTCCCCTTCCAGAATAAATCCGGCAGGCCGTCCGTATTGGTACCAAGCGGGGAAATCGCGTCCGAAGTTGGCCCCATTGCCGGCTGCCGTGAGTCCGTAGGTGTCGTTCTTGCCGTTTCCATCAGGATCGTTAAAAGTAAAGGCTTTCATAACCTCGATCATCTGGTCGTACGTCTCCGGGATCTTGAGGTTCAGCTTGTCGAGCCAGTCCTTGCGGATATAGTACGACGTATACTGGGTTCTGGCAAAAGGCACCGGGGCCCGCCCGAAAGCGCCCTGCACCTGGTACTGCTTGAGCTCCGTTTCATTGGTCCAATATTTGAAGTAATTCGGCATCGTCTTCGGAGTCACGTACTTGCCCATATCGGTTACCACTTTATCCAGGATGTACTTGTTGGATTCCCGCCCGCCCATAAAGAACATATCGGGAGACTGGCCGGAGGAGATCAGCAGATTAACCTTGCTCTGATAATCGGGACCGAACGACATGTGCTGGATTTTGAGATCCACGTTGAATTTCTTCTCGATCGTCTGTTTGACAAAATCTTTGTCCGGGGAAGGAAGCTGCGCGTTGTTGTCGGCAATCACGAACCAGTTCAGGCTGATCTTCTTCTTACCGTCCGGGGTCGTGCCTGCCGCATCGGCTGGCTTCTTGCCGCTGTCGGAGCATCCGCCCAGCAAGAGGGCTGCGGCGAGAGAGCCCCATACCGCTTTCTTCATTGCGATCAAATGATCATCCCCTTAAATAGTGTATATCTAACTCACAATTATATCGTATTTTCTTTTTTATCCCCTGTCAATAGGGTTTATTAGTTCCCCCTAATGTATTTTGCAACGCCATTCCATCAGATGAAAAAAAGGCCATTCTTCACAAAGAAGAAGGGCCCTGGGTTAAAAGTTGATGGTTATTATTTCCGTATGCTCTTTGTAACTACAGCTGAGACCAATCCCCGATAAAAGCCTCCAGCACCGGCTTCAGCAGGGAACGGGCGGCATCCGTTGCATCCTCCGGCTTCGCCTTCTCCAGATGCATTAGGGCATCCTGCAGATGCTTCACCGCCTGCTCATAGCTCCCCTTCTCCTTCTGGTGCACCGCCTGCTTGACCGCATTGGCCAGCTGCGCGCTGACGGAATGCTTCAAGTCTCCGCTTTGCTCCAGCCCGTCGATCCGGGTAAGCAGTCCTTCGGGATTAATCTTCAACGTGTAGGACATGGTGACGTCGTCATAATAGGCGGTCGTCATCCACAGGTTCGAGCAGAACAGCACCACTCTCGCATAGACGGAGCCCTCGGGTGCCGCCTTCGTCATAGTAAGCGGCTGCCACTTCCCGGCATTCGTTGTAATCTGCACGGAGGTCTGCCCGATTTCCTTATCGTTCGCGTCGTAAAAGTTTAGCGTGGCTAAGGTGCGCCCGCTCTGCAAATACACGTTCATATTGACCGTATATTCCGTCCCGGGCGTAACCGGCATCGGATCCGACTTCACCCCGACGGTCTCATTGGTTGCCTTGTCCGTCAGCTTTAGGCTGCCGGGCGCCGAGCGGACCACCTCGCTGGAGATGCCGTAGGAAACATTCGGCGTGACCGAGAACAGAGAGGTCCATCCCGGAATCTTGCCATCGGTCCCCACAGCCTGATCGAAGGAGCCGTTGACGACCGGAACCCCGATCTTCACTGGAAGCTCTCCCGTCCCTTTCGTGACGGTTATCTTCTTCAAGGAAGTGCTGTCGGCGTAATAGATGCTGCCGTCGTTCCCGAGCGTCATGAGCTCGGTGGAAGCCAGTGTGACGGAATCCAGAGCCTTAGGATCCATAACGGTCAGCTTCCCGGCCAGCGTCGTATAGAGAAGCCCGTCCGAGCCTACCCGAATATGAACCGGCCGCCATCTTCCGTAATCCGTTACGGTCGGATAGATCGTCTTGCTCTTCACAATCTCCAGCGTATCCGGGTTCATGGCGAAGATCGTGCCGTTCCCCGCCGCCCAGAGCAATCCGTCCGGACCGAAGGTCAGCCCGCTGATGATTTTCGGCTGGGAAACCGCATCCGGTATGCTCGGCACCCATTCCTTTATTTTCTTCCCGGTGGCGATATCCCAGACGAACAGCTTAGCCGCCGGCTCGGTTGGATCGATGCCGAGTCCCCCGGCTACCGTCGTCGACCCGTACAGCTTCCCGTCCCGGACGGCCAGACCGACAATCGACTGGTTATGGATCACGTCAGGGTAAACGACTGGTTCTTTTCCGGTGGTGGGGTCGAGAACCGTCAGAGCTCCGCCCAGCACACCGTAATCCGGGATGGTCCCGATGAACAGCTTGCCTTCCCCGGACTTGATGATAAAGGGCCGGTCTTCATGCGGAATGTCATAGATAAGCTTCGGGTTGACCTTGTCCTCAAGCGGCTGGGTCACATCAAGCTCATAGATCATGGCTCCCGTGTAATTGCCCAGGTACAGCTTGTTTCCGAGGGCTCCCATGCCTTCGGACTGGCCCAAGTTGAAGGATTCCATTTGGCCCGTTTCCGGAGAGAACCGGGCTCCTTTACCCCCCGGGTATCCGCTCATGTAGAGGCGGCCGTCCGGACCTTTCTCCAGCGTCTGGATGGGAATCGGGTTGCCGGACATGTCATAGGAAACCGACTTGACCTTCTTCGTCTCCAGGTTCATATAGGCCACCCCGCCGCCGAACGTGACGGTGGCCAGCGATGAGCCGGGCAGGTCGGGATCGTTCGGGATCTCGATCCATTCCGTATTCCGCAGGAACGTCCCGTATTCGATTCCGGTATCCACCGCGTTCAAGGTATTCAGATCGAGCTCCAGCAGATGGTTGTTCTGGACGAAATACGCCTTGTTGCTCCCCGGCTTGCCTAGGGAGAGCTTGATGCCCTTGTTATCGAGGTAATACTTGTCGCTCCATTCTTCCTTCTCGGTGTCATAGAACAGCAGCGCCCGGTTCCCGCTGCCCAGTCCGGCTACAATGTACTTGCCGGCCGCGTCCAATTGGTACACATCCGCGGTCTGAACCGCCCCTCCATAGGTGGGCAGGGCAATCTCTTTCGTTTCCCCGGTCTCCACATTGAGCCGGACCAGGCTTCCCTGAATGCCGATTCCGGCATACAGGTAGCCGTTCAGATAAGCGGTAGCGCGCGTGTAATTGCGGCCGGGGGCCACCGTCCCGTAGTCCTTCAACTCGCCCGTCGCCGGATCGTAACGGCCTACCTTGGCGTTGGGATAGGTTCCGAAATAGACCCGGCCCTTCTCATCGTGGGAAAGCCCGTAAGCCACTCCTTCCCCAATGCTTCCCAAGTCCTTCAGCTGTTTGGTGACCGGGGAATAGGAATAAAGCCTGCCGCTCCCGCCGCTTCCCCCGATATACACCGTGCCGTCCGGGAGGGTAAGGTGGGACCAGGAGCTTTCAGCCCCCGTCAGCGGAAACTTGCGGAGAATTTCCTTCGAAACCAGATCGACGACCTGAAAGATGGCCGGCTTGCCGGAGACGGTCGTATACATGACCTGCCGCCCGTCTTCCATACCGAAGGAGGCATTGTAGATGGCGATACTTTGAATAGGCGATCCGAGATCGACCGGTTCGCTGAACGTTTTGTCGACCCGTGCTGACGCCGGTACGGGTTGGATCATCAGGCTGCCGAAAGCCAGGCCGAGGGCCAGACAGCCTGTCAGCCCTTTTTTTCCGAGGCGGAGCCAATTCTTCATGGTGCAATTCCCTCATTTCCTAAAGGATGGATGCTGATTCTTATCAAGATTCGACAAAATATGATAACGCTTTCAAAAACAAGTGTGACTTAAGTACGATTTTCTTGATTACCTTCCCTTTTTCTTCTCTATTCAAGGCGCCATTGGTATATGTCTGGTTCGTTAACTACCATACGTTCCAAACGAACTCCGATTTCCCCTCCTTTCCTCCCTCGCAGGATGTTTATCTGGTATATATCTGGTCTGTATAACACAAAACCACCATACCACGGGTCCTTGGGCCTGTCAATTGGTACCATCCCGGGCATATCGGAAACCAAAAAAACCTTAACCGGCTTAACAACCGGTTAAGGTTAATGGGGATTATGCTGTCGCGTTTATTTCATTCCGGCAAACTCCCGGTTTGCCCGGTCCAGCATGGCAGTCCAATCGGTGAAATCCGTCTGGCGGGCCACATGCCGGTCCAAGAGCTCCCGGTGGAGGTTGCGGATGTCTTCATGGGTTTTGACCGGAAAGCTGCCCGCCTCCATGAACTCTCCGAAGCTCGGGAATCGCGTATGCTTCTCCATGAACGAGTCGGGGAACAATTGCTCCAGCGAAACCTGATCGGGGTCATCCTGGACCGTTTTCTTGCCTTGGAGCTCGGTTAAGAGCTCGTCGAACGACATGGGTTTATGCTTTCTCAGATGATCACTCCTAATTAATAGTATTAGTAAAAAACCTTACCGGCGCAAAAGCCCTTCCCAGGTGCTCTTCAGCCAAGCGTCAAACTCGTCGCCCTTGTCGCCTTCGTAGGCGTCGTACAGATCCAGCCTCATGTTCCGGAGCTTTTCCTTGAACGCTTCGTAGGAATGCTCCCGCGGCAGGCTTTTCTTGATCCGGACGAAGGTCTTATTAGCTCCGCGGATGAGCTCGCCTTTCCTTCTCGCCGGCTGCTTGACATCCTCGCCAAAGGAGCGGAGTTTGCGGTAAGCCGCCTCCTGTACCCGATATACGGTGTCGTTATTCATCCGGTGGGTCAGCACATCGATAGTGGACGGGGTGTTGAATTTCCCCAGCTCTTCGACGGCGGCAAGGCGGTCCCTCCAGGAGGACGTCCGGTTCGCGGCCGCCCTCAAAGCCTCGTAATTTTCTGGCAGCTCGGTTTTGCTTTCCTGAATGCTCAAATGATCCCATCCTGTTCTTATTTTACTTAGGCGGTGAGTCGTCTTTATTTTTAGTGCCTTTGCTCTTGTATGGTTTAGGTGCGCTCTTGGCGCGGTTTGCGGCAGCCTGCCAGCGGTTCCAGCCCTTCTTATCGGTTCCCCGGCCCGTTCCGCCCTTGCCCTTGGCTTTGCTCAAATCATCACTCCGTTTGCGATAATGCCCTTCCTTGTCCCCATTCCTAAGTTTGACAACACCTGCCCCTAGCATACCATCGTTACGGAAATAAATAAACTTATGATCTTGCCGCCCCGGTCATGCCAAAATAAGCTGCCTCAAACGCAGGTGTCCGGTCGGAAGGAGGTTCGTTCTGCTATAATGAAGGCAGAAGGCTTCCCGCCGTAGAGCCATTCTCTTGAAGAAAGGAACCGGATGCCATGCTCCCCCTCCCTTCCCTGCAGGAAAGACTCACGTTCAAGCAGAAGCTCATCCTCTTCTCGCTCCTGATCAGCCACATCCCGGTGCTGATTCTGGGCACGGCCGCCTCGTATCTGGCTTCGAGCCGGATTCAGACGGAGGTGAGCGCCAAGCATGAGCTGGCCCTCCGGCAGCTGGCCGATCAGGTCGATACCGTCCTGAAGCGGCTGGATTATTTATCGATCCAGCTGGCAGGGGACGTGACCATTGAGAAGTCGGTGCGCATGGGCATCTCCATGGACCAGCTCGACGCCCTCGAAGCCTCCCTCGATATGAAGGATACCATTGCCAAATACCGGAGCTATTCCGATATCCTGTTACATATTAACCTCGTTTATCATCATTTCTCTAAAGTATTTTCGAGCCGCCTCGGCCTCATACCCGAGAATGAATTTCCATACGGAGCCTTTTTGTTCTCCCAGCCGGCCGGGACGGGTGCCCGGATTATCCCGGCCAATACCTACCCTTCGCAGAAGGACCTCCTGATCGTCCGCCCGATCGGGCCGTCCGGCCTCGACGGAACGCTTGTACTCGAGGTGGACATGAGCCGTCTCTACCAGATGCTCAAGCGGGTCAGCCTGGGAGACGGGAGCCGGGTGCTTGCCGTGAACGGCGAAGGGCGGATCGTTCTTGGCGAAACGGAGCAGGAAATCGGCACCCCGCTGGAGCATTCCCTTTACCGGAGGGTACAGGCCTCCCGTTCTCCGCTGAGCGATACCCTGATGCTGGAGAACCGGTCCTTTCACCTGTCTTCGCTTCGTTCCGCCTTTAACGACTGGTCTTATCTCGTTCTGACGCCCAGCGCCAACCTGACGGCCAAATCGCAGCAGATCCGTAACCTGACCTGGCTCATAACCGGCTCCCTGTCGCTCCTCTGCGTCATTATGGTGCTGTTCGCCTCCCACCGGCTCTACGTCCCGATCCAGACCCTGCTCCAAAGATTACCGAAGCTTCCCCTGTCCGCCTCCTCCTCTCTCGCCGAGCTGGACCGCTTCATGGCAAACATGCTGGAGACGAACAACCGCCTGGCCGACGAGCTTAAGGAGAAGCTTCCTCTGCTTAAGGAGAATCTGCTTCTTCAGCTTCTGCGGGGCGAAATATCCGAAAGGGACTTCGCCCAACAAAGCTCCCGGAACCAGCTGAAGCTGGACGGTCCGGTCTTTCTTCTCTGTCTGTTCGAGGTGGATCAATTCGCCCATTTCCAGGAACGTTACTGGGGCCGGGACCGCTCGCTCATGATGTACTCCATGTCCAAAGTGATCACCGAGCTGGCGGGAGAGAAGCAGGAATGCTGGACGGTCACCCCCAAGCCCGGCCAAGTCGCCTTGATCCTCTCCCTGTCCTCCTTCGGTGAAGCCGCTGCGGATGAAGCGGAGGCGCTGTGCCATCAGATCCGGTTTCACATCAGTCTGTTCCTGAAATTCACCGTGACGGCGGCCATCACCCGCCCCTGCTACTCCCGCTCCCGTCTTCACGAGGCCTACCAGGAGGGGCTCGACCTGCTCCAGTACCGGATGCTGCTTGGCGGCGACATCACCGTCCAGCCGGAGGCCGTCCGGCAGATGCCCGCCATCGGCCAGTCCACCCGGATGCTGATCAAACGGCAGAAGGGGATCGTAAAGCGGATCGCGGAAGGGCGGATCGACGAGGCTTCCTCCGAATTCGAACACTTCATGCAGGAGCTGCCCCGGGTGGCGCCGGCCGCCCAGTCCGTTATCGGCATCTTCACCCAGCTTCTGGCCGAGGTGGACCACGGCCTGGACGAGCTCGGCTTGGACCTGTCCGAGCTCGTCAGCCTGAAGGCCTACAGCCGCTTGATGGAGGCCGAATCGCTCGACGCCATCAAGGCCTGGTTCGAGCAGGAGTTCTTCCCGGCCCTGCGGAGCCGGTACGAGAAGCTCTCCCCCTCGGTCGCCGCCCGGCTCGTCCAGCAGGTGGTGGAGTATATCCACAACGGGGCGGAGCAGGAGCTTTCCCTTCAGGAGGCAGCGAGCCGCTGCGGGCTGTCCCCTTCCCAGCTGAGCCGGATGTTCAAGGAAGAGAAGGGCTGCAATTTTATCGACTATGTGATGGAATGCCGGATGTCCAAGGCGAAGGAATGGCTCGCCCATACCCCTATGCCGATCAAGGAAATCGCCGAGCGTCTTCAATATACGAACACCCAAAATTTCTCCCGCGCCTTCAAGCAGCACACCGGCCATTCCCCCGGGCAGTACCGCGAGCAGGCCCGCTGAAATCCTCGCATTAACCGCCATCACCCCCAGGAGCCGGGCCGCAAAGCCCGGCTTTTGCCGTTCCGGACGCCTTGTATCTCCGCTTGCAGATGAGTATCATGCTTTGCGCCGCCCCCGCCAAAAATGGATTGTTTACGAAGCCGCCCGGCTTTCCCTATTCTAACGGTATCCCCAAACAAGGAGGGCCGCCCATTATGGCATCGTTTACCGAACCGCTCGACCCCGTCTCCCCGCTCGCCGCGAACCGCTCCAAGCGCGAGCCGACCATCGGCCGCAAGCTATGGAACAGCCGCTACATGTATGCGTTTGTCCTGCCGGGAGCCCTGTATTTCCTTCTCTTCAAGTATGTCCCCCTGCTGGGGTCGGTTATCGCCTTTCAGGACTACAGCCCGTTCCAAGGCTTTCTGCACAGCGATTGGGTCGGCTTCGCCCACTTTGCGCGCATCTTCGACAACCCCGAGGTGCTCCAGGTGCTGGTCAACACGCTGACACTGTCCTTCCTGCAGATCGCCTTCGCCTTCCCGGTTCCGATCGGGCTCGCCCTGCTGCTGAACGAGATCCGGAACGAACGGTTCAAGCGTCTCCTGCAATCCTTCATCTACCTTCCCCACTTTCTGTCGTGGGTGGTGGTGATCGGCATCGTCACTCTGTTTCTGCGGAGCGACGGCGTGATCAATTCCATGACCGCCAAGCTGTTCGGCTGGCCGTCGGTGCAGTTTCTTCAGCTTCCCTGGCTGTTCAAGCCCTTGCTCGTCCTGGAAATTATATGGAAGGAAGCCGGGTGGGGGACCATCGTCTTCCTGGCCGCCCTGGCCGCGGTAAACCCGGAGCTGCAGGAAGCCGCGATCGTGGACGGAGCGGGACGCTGGAAACGAATGTGGCACGTGACCCTGCCTGGCATCCGCGGCACGATCATCATTTTGCTCATTCTGCGGCTCGGCACGGTGCTTGACAATGGCTTCGAACAGATTTTCCTCATGCTGAACCCTTATGTCGAGGAGGTCGGGAATGTGCTCGACACCTATGTCTATTACAAAGGCATTCTGCAGTCGGATTTCAGCTTTGCCACCGCAGTAGGCCTGTTCAAGTCGGTCGTCGGCCTCATTCTCGTCGTCGGGGCGAACAAGCTTGCCAAGCGCTTCGGCGAAGACGGCATCTACTAAGGCTTTATCCGCACCAAGCTTAAGGAAGCGTAATGACTTTTCGGATAAGGCTAGCCGCCGCTTACCA
Organism: Paenibacillus aurantius; assembly: GCF_032268605.1. Taxonomy (NCBI): domain Bacteria; kingdom Bacillati; phylum Bacillota; class Bacilli; order Caryophanales; family Paenibacillaceae; genus Paenibacillus; species Paenibacillus aurantius. The sequence continues at coordinate 898,545 of NZ_CP130318.1, read as the reverse complement.
TTCCACAAGGAGCTGATGTCCATGCTGCACCGAACGTTTCGGGACCGGTTGACCGATTGGGCCATCGCCGTCATTCTCACCGCGGTCGCGGCCGCTATGTTTATCCCGTTTCTGTACATCTTCTCTGTGTCCTTCACCTCCATGGACGAATACTTGCGCCGATCGTTCCTTCTCTGGCCGGAGCGCTGGGTGACGGGAGCTTACCAATACATCCTCGCCAACAACCGTTTCGTCCGGTCGGTCGGAGTGACCGGTTTCATTACGGTCATCGGAACCCTGCTTAATCTCGCCTTCACCACGACGATGGCCTACGGCTTGTCCCGGCGGTTCTACGGCCAGAAGCTCTTTCTCTTCCTGGTGCTGTTCACGTTCCTGTTCAGCGCCGGCATCATTCCCACGTATCTCATCGTTAAGGCCGCCGGCCTGCTCAATACGGTATGGGCCCTCATCATTCCCGTGCTCATCTCGCCCTGGAACCTGATCGTGTTCTCCCAATTCTTCCGCGGCATCCCGGAGGAGTTGAACGAGGCCGCCGTTATCGACGGAGCCGGGCCCTTCACCGTTTTCTGGCGGGTCATTCTCCCGCTTTCCAAGCCGGCCCTGGCCACCTTCGGCCTCTTCTACGCCGTTTCGCACTGGAACGCCTACTTCACCGGCATTCTCTACATCAGCGATCCGAAGCTGTGGCCCATCCAGGTGCTGCTCCGGCAGATCGTGGTGGTGAACGACACGAGTGCCCTGCAGATCACCGAGCAGGTGCTGACGGACCCGCCTCCGCCGGAAACGGTGCAGATGGCCGCCATTCTGCTCGCCACCCTTCCCATCCTGATCGTGTATCCGTTTCTTCAAAAGCATTTTGCCAAGGGGGTGATGATCGGCTCGGTGAAGGGCTGACGGCAAGTGCGACTTTTCGGTCATTCAAGGTTTAACGGGGGAGCAAGCCAGCTGTACTAAATCCTGGAGGTGCAAGCGAATGAATCCGTCCAAAATCACGAAAGCCACGCTAGCGGTGGCACTGGCCGCCATGGCCGCCGCCTGCTCGAAGGAAGCCGCCGATGGGAACGCCGCCGGCAAACCGGCCGATTCCGGTGCCAAGACGAACAAAACGTACGACATCGGCTTCCTGAACTTTGCCTACACGATCTTCCCGGATCCGAACGGCAAAGGCGTCGAGGCGATCAAGGAGAAGTTCAACGCCAACATCAAATCCCAGTTCATCCTTCAGTCCGACTACAACGAGAAGCTGAACGTCATCATGGCCTCCGGCGACATGCCGGACGTGGTCGCCATCAAGGACCGCGACTCCAACTATTACAAATGGGCCAAGCAGGGCGCCTTCCTGCCGCTTGACGACTACCTGAACCAGTACGAAACCTTTAAGGCCGTCCCCAAGAGCATCTACGACCAGTTTCGCGTTAACGGCAAAATCTACAGCATCCCGATGTACGCGCCTACCTATTCGTTCTCCGGCACCATCCGCCAGGACTGGCTCGACAAGCTCGGCCTGAAGATGCCGACGAACTACAAGGAGCTTCTCGACGTGGCCGTCGCCTTCACGAAGAACGATCCCGACGGCAACGGCAAGAACGACACCTACGGCTTCGCCATGGGCGAGAACATCAACCCGGCTCCGACCATGGGCGCCTGGTGGTCCGGAGCCTGGTACCACAAGGATGCATCGGGCAATCTCATTCCCGGCACGATCAGCCCCGGGCGCAAGGAGGTCATCGACACCCTCGCCAAGGCATACAAGGAAGGAGCGGTGACGAAGGATTTTGCCGTGCTGAACTGGGCGCAGGCGAACAAGGAGTTTTACTCGGGGAAAGCCGGGATCTTCATCGGGACGCCGACCGGCATGGTCGAGGAGTATTATACGGGTCTGTTAAAGGTCAATCCCCAAGCCAAGGTAGCCCCCATCCCCTTCTTCGTCGCGCCGGACGGCTCCCAGGGCAACCTGAGCAACCGCGGGTTCTTCGGGCTTACGACCCTGTCGGCCAAGCTGAAGAGCGAGCCGGACAAGGTGAAGAAGATTCTCGAGATTCTCGACTACGGCCGCAAGTTCATTCCGCTTAAGGACCGCAATCCGCAGAACGAGACGTTCAACTGGATCATGGGCGGCCAGGGCGTCGGCTATGATATGGTGAACGGCTTAGCCGTGCCGAAGGCGGGACAGGAATCGAACACGCCGATCCAGTACATGCTGCAGCGCCATGAGTTCTGGAAGCCTTGGGCTCCGTCGAACGAAGCGAACGAATACTCCAAGGCGTCCTACAACTCTCCGGAAATGCAGAAATTCATCGCCACCATTGAGGATATGGAGAAAACGTATAACAAAACGCCTTACAACGACCCGTCGTACACCGTTTACTCCGAGACCCAGGCGCAGAAGGGCGTCGAGCTCGACAAATACCTGATCGCCGAGCAGACCAAGATGATCTCCGGCCAGCGTCCCCTGGACGATTGGGACAAAATGATCCAGGAATGGAAGGACCGCGGCGGAGCCCAGATCATCAAGGAAGTGAACGACGGAATCAAGGCGGCCGGCACCGGCAAATAAAAAGCATTGGCAAGAAAGGGGCGCTCGGACGCCCCTTTCCCATGAGGAAAGGAGACTTACCCATGACAACAGACCATTCCCCCCTGCCGGCTGACGTCCCCTCCCGCCTACGGGAGATTCTGAAGGACTATCTCCCTGCCGCCTCCAGCTGGATCGCGGAGGACGGCTCCTTCCCGGATCCGTACGAGCTGGAGTACAGCGAGAATTACGCGCCGGCGAATGCCGCCGTGCTGTTCGCTTCGGTCTACACCGACACTGGGGATGCAGACGTCCTCCCCCTGCTTCATGCGGCGCTGGACCGTTCCGTTGTCCTGCTTCAGGACCGGGCAGGGGTCTCCCCCTTTTGCCGGGTGTTCCTGATCCACTACAGCCTTCTGGCTATCCTTCTGCTGGAGGAAGCCGAACGGGAGAAGCTGGCCGCGGCGTACGGTCCCTTCTTCGGCTCCTACGAGGACGACTGCCCCGTCGTGAATACGAACTGCGCCGCCCTTCAGTGGGGAACCGAACGGTACCTGGACACGCTCGGGTACCGTCAGGCGGACGGCGGGAAAGCCGGACGGCTTCTTGCCTTTGTGGAGAAGGCCCAGCTCGAATCGGGCTTTATCAACGATGAAGTAACGGAGCAGGGGGCCGAGGACGGGATGCCTATTGCCTATCACGCGTTTACGCTGTTTATTATAACCGGCGTCCTGGCCGGCGTTGGAGAGGAGGCGCTGCCGGAGGAATCCAAGGCGACCGTACACCGCGTGATGCGGAAAGGACTTGCGTGGATAAGCCATACCGTAACGTTGGACGGCTCCTTCGCCATGGTGGAACGAAGCAGCTACCAGACGTTCACGTGGGGAGCCTTCACCGCCCTGTGCGCCTATTCCGGCTTCACCGGAGAAACGGCGGACGACCTGCTGCGGCGGGCCGTCGATTATTGGCTGCCATTCCGGCACAGCGACGGCACCTACGGGTGTACTCCCAATCACCTGCCCCATTCGCTGCGGGCCGGCTACGAAACCTACACCCACCTGAACATGTACAACCTGCTCGGCTTGACCGGCCTGGCCGTCGCCGGCCGGCTGCTGGAGAGAGGCCAGCGGCTGGAAGACTCGGAGGGGGCGGAAGAACGAGACAGGAGAATCGCGGACGCAGCGGCGAATTGGGGGCGGGAAACCGCGGCCGGAAGGGACGGCCTGCTGGCCCAGGCGGAGATGGAGCCGCTCGCGGACGGCCGGGTGAAAGAGGTGCGCGGAATACGGAGCGAAGGCGGGAACTCGCGGGAGCCGGCGGCCGGTTCGGGCGAATCTCCCCCGCTGGCCCAGGGTAAGCACGAGCGGGTTGAGCGGGAGAACGACCGCAGGGCGGCCCCGTTGACGGCGGCCGCCGGATTCCGGCTTCCTGCGCGGAACTCCTTCGTCGACGAAGCCAGCGGGTATGCGTTCCTCCGCCGGGGAGACGACTTCCTCGGCTGCACGCTGCGGATGCACAACCGGCGGTACGCCCCGGCGATGCAGGGCTTTCACCTCCGGCTGGGGGGACGCCCCCTCCCCCTCGCGGAGCCCCGGCTGCCCGCCAAAGGCAGCTCCGATGCCGCCGCGGACGACGGCGTCTGGGAGGGCTTCCTTCTGCGGGAGGGAGCAGCCGGAGAAGCCGGCGGCCGGGTCCTCTTCCCGGCTTTCACGGCCAATGCCGCGGTCACGCCGGTCCAGGACGGCTTCCAGCTGCACCATGAGGAGGAGGCCTTCCGCGTCCTCAAAACCATCCGCCTTCTGGAAGACGGCATCTCCTGGGCCTACCGGCTGGAGCGGAAGCGGCCGTTCCCCGGCTGCGAGCAGGTCATCCCCCTGCTCGTTCATGACGGCCGGCAGGCGCTGAGGATCCGGGAAGAGAGCGGCCAGAGCCTCCTCCTCCGCTTCGGAGACACCGCCTGGCGGCTCGAATGCTCCGCTGCCCTCCGCATGCGGATGCGGCTCGAGCGCTCCCTGCTCTCCGTAAGCGGCGTGTCCGCCCAGCTGCGGATCGTGCTCGCGGAGACGGGAGCGGAGACGCCTGCCGAGTTGAGCTGGCAGACGACCCTGCGGCGGATCTCCGGGTGACGCTGTCGGGATGAAGGCGGGCGGTTTTCAAGCAACGTCGAATCCTCCAACGATAATTCAGAGCCGCCCCCAAGGCGGCTTTTTCTTGCGAAGAGTTTCTTCTATCCTTCCATTGACGGAACCGGTGATCTAATCTTATTTCCAATGCTTGACAAGCAACCCCAGGGTTGCCTATACTCGAGGTATGAATGAGGACAACAACGCTATTTTCCATGCTCTTGCTGACTCGACCCGGCGGCTTATGCTAGACGAACTATCCGAACGCAAGGAGATGACTTTGTATGAGCTTTCGGCACGTCTGATTATGAAGCACCACCTTTCCATTTCACGGCAGGCCATAGCCAAGCATCTATCGGTACTGGAAGAGGCCGGACTCGTCCAATCGGAGAAGAAGGGCAAGTACCGGGTGCTTGTCTTCCACAACGAACCTCTTAAGCATTTGTTGAAGCGATGGATAGAGGAAGGGCAATAAAACCCTCTGTCGCAACCATTATCCAGGGAGGCCAACCCATTATGAAAATCATTGTCACCAGTCTATTCGTTCAAGATCAGGACCAGGCGTTGCAGTTTTATACCGAGAAGCTAGGCTTTGTCCTAAAACATGACGTTCCCGTCGGAGAATTCAGGTGGATCGCGCTGGTTTCCCCCCATGACCAGGACGGTACCGAGCTTTTGCTCGAACCGAATAACCATCCCGCCGCCAAGGATTACCAAGCCAGGATAGCGGCCGACGGCATTCCCGCCACCATGTTTGGAGTGGAGGATATTCATAAAGAGCACAAGCGTTTGTTGGATAACGGCGTGAAGTTTACCATGGAGCCGACCCAAATGGGCGAAGTCACCATTGCGGTCTTCGACGATACGTGCGGCAATCTGATTCAGATGATAGAGAAATAGCCGTCAACTAAACGATCAACAGGAGAGTAAATGACAGGAAAACGTATCATTTGGATTTTGCTTTTTATTTTCATCATTCTCTGTATGTTTGGATGGTATATACAGCGTACACCTAAAATTCATGGTCAAACGGTGGCTGGCGTCACCATCTTGGATCCCGAAGGAAATCATGTGGTTAAAAAGTGGTCGTCCCAAAATAAAAAGGAGCTTGTTTGGTTGGCCCAGGCTTTCGATTATGGGGAGAAGCTAATTCCTATTCCCCAAACGAAACCAACTTATTTGGTCCATATTGAATACACCAGCGGTTCCCGAGAGGATCTTCTTGCCTGGCTCGAAGAACCGGGCAAAGGCTCTTTTGTTAATGCCTTCCCAGGCAATGGCGGTTACGAATACGGGGGCACGGCTTCCTCGTATCCTATTAAGGAAAAGGATAGAGAGGAACTAAGGCGGTTATTGCAATCGAAATGATAAAATTCCCAGGCACTCCTCGAGGGGCTCCTGGGAATTTTTTATAAGGAAAGCGGTCTCATCCCTTGCGGGCCAAAGTCTGTTATCATAGAAGTGTTCACCCGGATAAGACACGAGACAACAAAGAAAAAAGGGGACCTGCCTATGATCCGCCGCCTCTTCCAATCCCGGCTCTTTCTACGATATATGCTTTCGTATCTGACGATTCTGCTCCTTCCCCTCATCCTGCTGACCGTCCTCATCTACCAGAGCGCGGTCCGCAACCTGAGAACGGAAATCGAGCGCTCCCACCTTAACCAGTTGACCCAGGCCCGCGTAACAGTTGACGCCCGGATCCGGGAGCTCAGCGACATCGCTTCGCGGATTGCGTACGACAACCGCCTGACCCGGTACCGGGTGCATGATCCTTACTTCAGCTCGGAGGCGATTGCCGCTCTCGACCAGTACAAGGCAACCAGCTCCATTATCGGGGAGCTTTTTCTGTACTTCCATGGAGACGAACAGATCTATTCCTCCACGGGTCTCTCCTCCCTGGATGTGTTTCAATCCAAATACAGCTTCGCCGGCTGGGACAAGGAGCAGGTGCGCCAGGACCTTAACACGGCGGCCTTTCCTTTCATGCGCCCGGCCGACCGGGTTATGCGCAACGGGCACATCGAGCAGTCGATGCTCGCCTATGTCGTTCCGGTTACGCCCAACAATCCGAATCCGCACGGAACGCTTCTGTATCTCATCGAAGAAGGGGAATTCAACGGCCTGATCCGGTCCATCCTCGGGAGCTACCAGGGGCTAACCTACGTGTTCGACAACAAGGGGCAGGTGCTGACCGCAAACCGGCAGGGCGAAACGTTAAGCGCTGAAGAGACCCGGCAGCTGTTCGAGCAGCCCGGCGGCATCCACAGCCTCGTTCTCGGCGGAAGCCGGCACTCGGTCGTCTCCGTCAAGTCCGACCTGAACGGCTGGACGTATACCACCGTCATGCCGAGCAGCCAGTTCTTCAGCCGGGTCGCCCATGTGCGGAGCATGATGCTCCTGCTCTTCACGCTCGTCGGGCTCATCGGCGTGTTCGCTTCGCTGCTGCTCGCCCGGCGGCAGTACAGCCCGATCTCGCAGCTGGCCGAATTCGCCAGCTCCGCCTTTAAGGCCCCGGCCGGGCGGGGCAGCCGGGCAAGCGACGAGCTCGAGCACATCCGCCGCGTGCTGCGGGAGTCCAGCCAGCGGGCTGGCCTGCAGGAACCGTATGCGCGGAACCATTACCTGCTCATGCTGCTCAAATACGGCGGCTCGGAGAGCCTGACGCCGGATCTGCTTGAGGCGTTCCAGCTGCGCTTCGACCGGCAGCGGTACGCCGTGCTCGTCCTGGAGTGGGAGGGTCCGCACGACCGTGCGGAAGCGCCTCCCTCCCTGCCGGGCGGCCTCGCCGACCTCGAGCTGCCCGCCCTCGCCGCCTCCCTCTACGCCGTCGAGCTGCCCGAGCCGAACCGCTTCGCCTTCATCGCGGGGTTCGATCCCGCGGAGGGCGAAGCGGAGGCGGGGCAGCTCCGGCGGGTCGTGGAAGCGGCGCGGGAGCACGCGGAGGGGCAGCTCGCGGCCGGCCCGAGCATTGGCGTCGGCACCGTCTACCCGGGGCCCGGGCAGCTGAACGAGTCGTACATCGAGGCCTGCTCGGCCTTCGAATTCCGCCTCTCCACCGGCCCGGGCGGGACGAGCTTCTTCGCGGAGCTCTCCGACGCGCCGGGTCCGGCGGACTGGCTTCCCCCGAGCCTGCTGCTCAAGCTGACGCAGAGCCTCAAGCAGGGCAGCTACGATGTCGCCGTGCCGGTGATCCGGGAAGCGCTCGGCTTCCTCCAGACGTCGGGGGCGGCGGTGCCGCTTATGCGCTGCATGAGCTACGATCTCCTGAACGCCATGCTGAAGACCGCCTCCGAGCTGGGGCTTCCGCATTCGGCCCGGGACATCCCTTCCGTCACGGCCTTCAGCTCCCTGGAGGAGCTCGAGGAGAGCTTTCGGCAGCTGGCCTCCCGCATCTGCTCGCAGGCGGAGCTGAACGCGAAGACCGAGGAACGGACGCTCATGGACCGCATCGTGGCTTACATCGACCAGCATTACGGCGATCATGCCCTCAGCCTGGAGTCGATCTCGCACGAATATTCCATCTCGCCCTCTCATTTCTCCCGTTCCTTCAAGGAGAAGGTCGGCCTGAACTTCACCCAGTACGTCTGGCAGAAGCGGGTGGAGGAAGTGAAGCGCCAGCTCGCCGCCACAAGCGATCCGCTGAAGGACATCATCGTGCAGGTCGGTTATTGGGACGCCCCGAACTTCATCCGCAAGTTCAAAAAAGAAACCGGCCTGACCCCGGGTCAGTACCGCAAGCAGTACGCCCCGGACCCGGCCGGCGCATCCTTCGACGAGGAGGACGCGGAATGAGCGGGGAAGGAACGGGGATTAGTGGCAGCCCCGGATGCCCCCTCCCTCCGGACGGGATGCTCCTTGCAAATAAGGAACCGTTTCGGGAGCAGCCTTACCTATTACACACAGAAAAGGCCGGCCCCGGCAGCACGTAGTGCTGGCCGGGACCGGCCTTTCCCTCTTTACCTAGCAGCGGATGGACTCCACGACTACTTGGACTGGTTCCAGCGCTCGAAGGCGTCCTGGTAAATCTTGACCAGTTTGTCGCTTCCCATCTTCTGAACTTGAGCTACATACTTGTCCCAGTTCGAGAGCGGCTCCTGGCCGGTGACGAACTTCGCTTCCATCTGCTTCACATACGTATTCAGATCCGACAGCATGGCCGTCACCTGTGACTGCTCCTCCGGCTTGAGGAAGACGTTCGGGAACGGCACCTTGGCAAAAGGAACGAGCTTCTCCTTCGTTTCCTTGTCCACGAACTGGTCGAAATTGTCCTTCAGCCCCTTGTTGACCTCGGGATCGTTCACGCCGGGGGTAAGGATACCGTAATTCGGCGTCAGCGTGCCGCGGATTTCCTCCCGGTTCTTGCCGCCCTGCACCGGCAGCCATTCCTTCGTGTGCGTCGCTTGGTCCTTGTACTTCCAGAGCGTGTTTTCCGGCCCCTGGTTGAACAGCGTGCTGCCCTCATAGCCGTACAGGTAGTCGACCCAGCGCATGGAGGCTTCGGGAGCCGGGTTCGTTTTGGACAGGGCAAAGGTTCCGTTCGCCGACTGGCCCGGGTGCTTGCCGTACACCGGCGTGCCCGCCACCTCGCTCTTCAGCGGCTGCATCATCGGATGCTCAGAGCTCGGATCGCCGCCCATTGTGAAATACGGGAAATAATCATTGAACAAGGCGATCTGGTTGTTCTTGCCCTTCGCCTTCTTCTGATCCGGCGTTTGGGAGAACGTCTCGTGATCGAGCAGGTCCTCTTTCCACAGCTTGTTCAGGAAGGTGAGGTAGCCCTTATAGCCCTCCTCCTGCGGAGAATAATGGACCTTGCCGTCTTTGTCGGCATAGATCTTCTCGTCATACATGCCCCAGAAGCCGAACAGGAACATGCGGACATCGTCCAGCTTGGTCGAGGTGAACGGGATTTCGTCGGCCTTGCCGTTGCCGTTCGGGTCACTCGTTTTGACCTTCTTCAGGTAGTCGTACAATTCATCTGTCGTCTTGGGAATCTCCTTCACGTTCAACGCCTTCAGGAATTTCCCGTTGTACCATAGCGGGCTCATGTACCAGACGGCCGTCAGGTCGATATACGGCAGGGCGTAGATGTGCCCGTCCGGGGTCGTGATGTTTTTGCGGATTTGCGGGTTGGCGTCGAGTATCTTCTTCAGGTTGGGTGCATACCCGCCGTCGATGTATTTCTCAAGGGGAAGGAGGACCCCCTGGCTGCCGTAGGTCACCTGCTCCGCCGGCTTAAGATCCGCGGCATAGAAGATGTCCGGCAGATTGCCGCTTGCGAACACCAGATTCTTCTTCGTTTCGAAGCTGTCGAGCGGCGCATTCTGGAAGGTGAGCTTGATGTTGGAGCGCTTCTCCATCTCCTGGATGACCGGCATCGTCTCCCACTTGGCCTGACCGGCGTCGGGCGACATCATGCTGAGCGTGATCGGTTCCTTCACAATCGGCATGCCGTCCTTGCTCACCTTGTCGGCCGTCTTGGACGTCTCCTCCGTGGATTCTTTCTTCGGTTCCGTCTTGCCGCAGGCGGCAAGCGGAGTGACAGCCAAAGCCAGTCCTAGAGTGGACAGCAGCAGACGGGCAGGTTTTCGGGGTGGATTCAACATGTGAACATTCCTCCTGGGATTTCAATTGGCAGCTATGGTCTTTCCTTTCCCGTCCATGTTGCGGCTCATCAGCGGCTGGCCATCGCCCTCCTCCGCCGTTCGCCTGTTCTCTCTATTGATTCCCTTACCGGGAGGCTCTATTCTAGCCCTTCACCGAGCCGATCAGAACCCCCTGGACGAAATACCGCTGCAGGAACGGATACACCACAATAACCGGCAGCGTGGACACGATAATGACTGAATACTTCACGAGGGCCGCCACCTCGGCTTTGTTGTTGAGCGCGGAGGCCGTTGACGCATCGACCGTTCCTCCCGTCTGGGCGGACATTTCCTGGAGCACGAGAATCTGCCGCAGGATGATCTGAAGCGGATATTTGGCCTCGTCGTTCAAGTAAATAAGAGCCGAGAAGTAGCTGTTCCACTGCCCCACCCCGTAGAAGAGAGCCATAACGGCAATGATCGGCAGAGAGAGCGGCAGGATGATGGTGAGGAACAGCCGGGTCGTCGAAGCTCCGTCCATCTGGGCTGCCTCCTCCAGTTCCCTCGGAATGGCGGACATGAAGAACGTGCGGGTGACGATGATGTTGTAGATCGAGGCCGCGCCGGGCAGCACGAGCGCCCAGATGGTGTTAATCATGCCGAGATCCTTCACCAGCAGGTAAGTCGGCACCAGGCCGCCCCCGAAGAACATCGTAACCATAAACATGCCCATAAACAGGTTCCGGCCTACCAAATCCCTCCGGCTCAGCGCATACGCCGCCGGAAGCGTGACGGCTAAGCTGATCGCCGTTCCGACCAGCGTGTAGAGGATCGTGTTGGCGTAGCCGCTCCAGATCTTGGAGTTCTCGAACACCCGCTGGTAGCCCTCGAAGGTGATGCCCTTCGGCCACAGCCACATCTCCCCGGACCCTACATAGTGGGGATTGCTGATCGAAGCGCTTAGCATGTAGACCACCGGATAGGCCACAATGAGGAATGCAAGCGTCAGGTACAGGTAATTCGCGAAGAGAAAAATCCGGTCTCCCCTTGTCTCTTGGATGCGTGTAGTCATGGCAGCCTCCTCCTTTGTAGGATGATCTTCCTCACCATAGGCTGTTCTCGCTCGTCCGGCGCACGATCTGGTTCACCACGACGAGCAGCGTCGCGTTGATCACCGAGTTGAATAAGCCGACAGCCGTGGAGAAGCTGTACTGGGCATCGACGAGACCGGACTGGTAGACGAAGGTGGAGATGACGTTGGACGCTTCCATGTTGAGCGGATTCTGCAGCAGGAGAATTTTCTCGAAGCCGACTCCCAGCAGGCTGCCCATGTTCAGGATGAGCAGAATCGTCATCGTCGGCACGATCGCCGGGATGTTGATGTGGCGCATCCGCTGAAAACGGGAGGCTCCATCGATGATCGCCGCCTCATGCAGGCCGGGATCCACGCCGGACAGAGCCGCCAGGTAGATGATCGTCCCCCATCCCGCCCCCTGCCAGACGCCGGAGAGCACATACATCGTCTTGAACCAGCGCGGGTCGGTCAGGAAATCCGGGGGATTCAAGCCGATCCACTCCAGCATGTGCGTGATAATCCCTGTCGTCGGCGACAGAAACGTGATAATCATGCCCGCCATAACGACCACCGAGATGAAATGCGGGGCGTAGGTGACGGTTTGCACCATTTTTTTGAAGAAGCCCGTTCTCACTTCGTTGAAGGCCAGAGCCAGAATGATGGGGACCGGAAAACCGACCGCCAGCTCATACAGGGAGATGCTGAGCGTATTCCAGATTAGATCCCAGAAGTAATACGAATGGAAGAACCGGGTAAAATGGTCGAACCCGACCCAAGGGCTTCCCGCGAAGCCCTCGCTGGGGTTGAAGTTCTTAAAGGCGATCTGGATGCCGTACATCGGAAAATAACAGAAGATCAGGAAATACAGGAAAGCCGGAGCAATGAACAGATACAGCTCCCAATTGCGGACGATGGCCATTGCCTTGCGGCTGCCGGCTCTTCTCGCCTTCACCGGACTATCGGCGGCCAGGGATGGATTGGTGTTCTGCATGCCGTTCCCCTCCTCTCAAGATGTTGGTTGTGGATCACTTTTTACCGGATTGGGCCCAGCGGTCATACGCGTCCTGGTAAATCTTGACGATTTTGTCGCTGCCCATCTTCTTCAGCTGGGCGGTAAATTTGTCCCAGCCCGAGAGCGGCTCCTGCCCCGTGACGAACTTCGCTTCCATCTGCTCGACATAGGTGTTGAGGTCGGACAGGATCGAATTGACCTCCGACTGTTCCGCCGACGTCAAGAACACGTTGGGGTAAGGTACCTTGGCGTACGGCAGGATCTTCTCCTTGTTCTCCTTGTCCACCCACTCGTCGATCGGGCTGCGAAGGCCTTTGTTCACATCAGGCAGGGAAACGCCGGGCACCGTAATGCCGTAGTTCGGTGTAAGCTTGCCGCGGTAATTCTCCCGGTCGCCTCCGTCCGGTACCGGCAGCCATTCCTTCACCTTGTTCTCTTTGTCGGTGTATTTCCAGAGCACATTCTCGGGTCCTTTGTTAAACAGCACCGCTCCGTCATACCCGTACTGGTAGTCGATCCAGCGCATGGTCGCTTCGGGGGCCGGGTTCGTTTTGGATATCGCGAACGTGCCGTTCTTCGAAATGCCCGACGACTTCGCCGCGACCGGAGCCCCCGGAACGCCCGTCTTGAGCGGAGCCATCACCGGATTGTCCGTACTCGGTTCCCCGCCCAGCATAAAGTGCGGCAGCCAATCGTTGAAGAGTGCCACCTGGTGGTTCTTGCCCTTCGCTTTCTTCTGCTCGTCGGTCTGGGAGAACGTCTCGTGGTCGAGCAGGTCGTCCTTCCACAGCTTGTTCAAGAAGGTAAGGTAACCCTTGTAGCCCTCCTCCTGCGGAGTATAGTGAACCTTGCCGTCCTTGTCGGCATAATACACCTCGTCGTAGATGCCCCAATAGCCGAGCATCTGGACGCGGATGTCCTTCAACTTCGTGGAGGTGAGCGGAATTTCGTCCGCCTTGCCGTTGCCGTTCGGGTCGCTCGTCTTGACCTTCTTCAGGTAGTCGTACAGCTCATCCGGCGTTTCGGGCAGCTTGTCGACACCAAGCTTCTTCAGGAAGCTGCCGTTGTAATAGAGCGGGCTCTTGTACCAGACGGCCTCCAGGTCGATATAAGGAAGGGCATAGATGTGGCCGTCCGGTGTCGTGATGGACTGGCGGATCTCAGGATGCTCGTCCAGCAGCTTCTTCAGGTTCGGCGCATACCCGTCAATCAGCTTCTCCAGCGGAACCAGTGTTCCCTGGCTTCCGTAGGTTACCTGCTCCGCCGGCGTCAGGGCCGCGGCATAGAAAATATCGGGAAGCGTCCCGCTCGCAAAAATCAAATTCTTCTTCGTCTCGAAGCTGTCCACGGGAATCGTCTGAAACGTCAGCTTGACGTTCGACTGCTTCTCCATCTCCTGAAATACTTTCATGGAATTCCACTTGGCGCTGCCCACATCGGGGCCGAGAACCGACAATGTAATCGGCTTGTCGACGATGGGAAAGCCTTCCTTACGGACCGATGCCGCCGTATCGGACGCTTTGGCGCCTTCCGGCTTCGCCGACTTGTCCGGCGTACACGCGGCCAGCGGAACGAACGCCGTTGTCAGGGCGAGGGTATGGGTGATCAGTTTAAGCTTGCGCATGAGTCGAATTCCCCCTTCTGTATGGATGGTAGCAAGAGTTCTGCAGGGATGGTAGCAAGAGTTCTGCAGGGATGGTAGCAAGAGGCTCGTCCGGTTTCCTGCCGAAGGCCGTCTGTCGTCAAAAGCTCTCTATAGTACAGAATATACCTTTAGGGTAAATCCATCTCCCCTCCCCTCTTTCCTTTTTCTGCTATGGCGCCTGGCAATACTTCGTGTTACTAGATAATTCTTTTTTTGTTTTGTTGGAACGAATGGTATTCTCTTATCGCCCGCCGCGGTTGTCGTTCATTCGCTGGATGACCGGGCGGGACCCTCGTCCCCTGGTCTTCCCCCTCCTTGCCGGATTGTCGGAATGAAGCGTTTTCATATTTCTATCCTAGCGGGGTCAGGCGGGCCGCGGCTATATGTCGTTTTGGCTGGAGGGCAGGTAAAATCACGGGTTTCTTCAGGAATACCAGGCTTTGAGCCGTGTCAACAAACGCATGGTGTCCCCGTTCTGGGGTCCCGCAAATCAAGAATGACATATCGCGAATTGGTCATTTTTGCGCCGCAAAGTAAGCGTTTTCGGAAATGACAGCTAAGCCTACTCTCTTTGGCCGATGCCGCTCGGCCCCATGAACGCCATGAACTCCCCCTTGTCTTATCCCGACATCGATCAGGAGGGCGGAGGATAAGCCGGGAGGCAACTGGGCTCAGAGGGGTTGGGCATGGGGGGTGGACGTCTGCATGCGGGTCGAAAATAAAAACAGCGACAGCCCCGGACGAGAAATAAGTCCTGGACTGCCGCCGCTTCCTTAAACCATCGGATTCCGATAGCTCAGTCGACCAACCTGTATGGTTTGTTGCTTATCATCATAACGGGCCAAGCTTATTACGAAGTCATTGCCAGAACAAGAGCTTATAGACCACGAGAGAAAGACCGCGTCCCGTACTTGAAGGAATAGACAGACTGCGGGGCAGTCTGCTCGTTTAACTATCGTTTCCGTAAGCGTCTATCCTCTACTGTTTAGGCTAGATCACTGGCGTCCTTTTGTAAGGATCCGGAACGTGATACCGAATTTATCCGTTACATTACCGTACGCGGGGCTGAAGAAACTTGCTTGCAGCGGATCGTTCACTCGACCGCCTTGCTTCAATGCTTCAAAATATTGGGTAGCTTTTTCTTTGTCACCGGTTTGAACAACGATGGTGATTTGCGTTCCCTTCTCGTAGGTGCTTCCGGTAACATTATCGGTAATCTGCAGTTCGGAATCGCCAATTCTCAAGACAGCGTAATTCACCCAGTCCTTCTTTTCCGGCGGCACGGGGGCTTCCGGATTTTCCGGCATGTCTCCGAATCGAAGCATATAGGCGACCTCGGCATCCAACGCCTTCACGTATAAATCGATGGCCTCATTCGCGCTTCCGTTCATTTCAAGAAAAGGGATCAAACTCGTACTCACACAATCATCTCCTTGGATTAAATGATTTCAACGGATAACCGGTAGATGCTTCTTACCCCATAGACCTGTTTCCCTTGTCACTAACTATGTCGTAACTAAGAAAAGAAACGTGACGGACATGGCGAAAATTGTTTTAATTAGCAATCGAAATGCAAAAACGGAATTTTTTCATACCACTCTGTCACATTTAGAGGACTTCTTACGACAAATAAGTAAATAGATAAGAAACGAGAGAGGAATTGTGGTGCATGAACGATCATAGCTGGCTTGTTGAACAATTCGAAACGTACCGGAAACATTTGCAGGCGTTGGCTTACCGGATGCTAGGATCACGGAGTGAAGCAGATGACGCTGTGCAGGAGTCATGGATCCGTCTTATCCGGTCCAATACGGGAGAAGTCGAGAATATGGGAGGATGGCTGACAACCATCGTCTCGAGGGTATGCCTGGATATGCTGCGAACCCGTAAGTCGAGACGTGACGATCTTGTAATGGCTGGCGCACCTGAACCGGTTACTGGTCACCAAGACGGAAGCGATCCCGAGCACGAGGCGCTAATGGCGGATTCCATCGGACTTGCGATGCACGTTGTCCTCGAGAAATTGAATCCCGCCGAACGCGTTGCGTTCGTACTTCACGATATATTCGCCTTGTCATTCTCGGAAATCGCTCCCATCCTTGGACGTAACGAAGCCGCCGCAAGACAGCTAGCGAGCCGCGCGCGCCGCCGTGTCCAGGGTACCGAATCGTCTTTGGAAACGGCGGAGCTTCAGTGGAAAAGGGAGCTTGTCGAGGCATTCCTCGCCGCTTCTCGTAACGGAGATTTTGAGAAACTGCTTTCCATATTGGACCCGAATGTCGTACTTCGAAACGACCCCGCATTCGCGCCTGTCGCCAATGTGCCGGTTGTTCGCGGTTCAGAGGCGGTGGCCAAGCAGGCCAAGCAATTCGCCGATCGTGCCCGGAGCTTGATGCCGGTGCTTGTGAACGGATCGGCAGGCGTCATGGCCGGACCTTTCGATCAGCCGGTATTCATTCTCGAATTCACTATTGGGGATGGCAAGATTACCGAGATCGGCATGATTGCCGACCAGGCACGCCTTCGCGGGTATGACATCGCCGATATGAACGATTGATTGGCTGAAGAGGGAAGGAACGGCAACAACCCTACCCTACAATAGAACACAAAAGCAAAAAAACGCACTGTCGTTGTCGTAGACAGTGCGTTTTTTTCAGCTTACCTTTTGGTAAGTACCTGAAAATAATGTGCATACTCGCTTTATAGACACTCTGTAAGGCATAAATCGTTCAGTGGGAATAGTCGAGCCTCCTGTTTTCTCTCCCCACTCACACATCATATGCAAAATCGGAATGACGGAATGCCCGAGCTCCGTTAAGGAATATTCAACCTTCGGGGGGATTTGGGCATAATCTTTGCGCAGGATCAGACCGTCAGCTTCGAGTTCTTTTAGCATGATGCTTAACGTTCTGTAAGGAATTCCGTTAATTCTACGCATCAATTCAAGAGGTCGTAGAACATCGTGTTCGGCTAGACAGCTCAAATGAGCAGGCGTCGCGGGAAGCGGATATTCCCTATCAAGTCAGGACATTTGCCTAATCTACCGCAGCGACCGGTCTATCGGATACGGACAGCTATCCAACAGTCGAAGTCTTCCTAGATGGGGGCGTTGGGTTAAAATCACCTCGTTCCTAACAAAACCCGCCATGGGGCGGCTTTGAGGGGAATAGCCTCTTATGGGGCGATGCCTCCCTATGTACCTGTCAAGTTAAGATCCTTCTTCGGCTTGTGAGTTCTTCTCCTCCCGAAAGTTTTCCCAAAGCGGTCCGATGTACTTTTCTAAGGTCTGAACGACGTCATTTCTTCGGTTCTCCTCGACATTTACCGTGTCCTGGGAAATCTCATTTCGGATGCGGATGAGGACAAATAGAGGGGGCAAGGCCGCCTCGCGAAGAGCCTTAAGCATGAGTTCTTCTTGTGGGGTAATCTCCATAGGTTACGTTCCTTTCTTTCTGGCCGAGATCGGCTTCGGGATAATCTCATTATAGACCCTGACATTAAGGTCAGGGTCAAGAGAAAGGGAACAATAGGCTCGTAAGCTCCTAGAACCGGATTCGCACCATGGACCATGGCAGCTATTCTTTCATTGCAGCTTTTGTAATGCGTTTTTAAATATGCCCAGCACCATGCCAACAATGGTTTCATCTATATTTTCCGTGCCTAATTAATTGCTTCGATATCTTTCGCCAACTAAGCCTTCGGTCATGCAGATAGCCGGCTCCTGAGGGCCGGCTATCTGACTTGGTATGTATTGCTTATCGTTAGTTCCAGAGACAATGTAACACGATTGCTTGTTGAACATAAAGCAGATTCTTTTTAAATGTATGTCCCACAAAATAATTAGAAGAAACTGCCTCTTCACTAATCTCTTCCCCTCTGAAAAAAGGAGGGCACGGATTTAAAATAGCTTTTTTCTTAGTTAACTTCATTCTCTCCAAAGTTATTTGGTATTTAGTGATGTATTCCTGAGTCCTAAATTCCTTAGGTAAGGAATCCGTTAAAATTACATCGCTTTCCACTAGAATATCCTCAAGTTCCGTATGGAATTTGTAGGTGGGGGAATCTTTACCCATTTCATGTCCTTTTGTGCAAACATGATTAAAAGTAAGATTCATTAAAGAGGCAACCTCCGCCCACGATCTGCAAATATTCCCTACTGGACCCACGAATGTATAAACAAGTTCCTTGAAGTGCTCTCTTTGTCTACTAATCGAATATAAATCAGATAAGATTTCACACGGATGATTAAGGGAGGTCATGGCATTTATAATGGGGATCGTCGATTGATTAGACAATTCCTGTATTTTCGAAAGATTGGGATGTCTTATAATAACTCCATCCGCCCAATTCTCCAAGTAGTTAATGACATCGCTTACCTGCTCCCTCTTATCTAGGGTTTCAGGAGGGAACAATATGCACTCTCCTCCCAAATCCTTTATCCCTTTTTCGAAAGTAATTCTTGTTCTAATACTTGATTCAGGAAAGAATAGGATGAACGTTTTTCCAACCAATGAACCTCTTTCCTTTTCTAACTTGAGTCTATCGGCTAGATGAAATATATCGGTTATCTGCTTAGAAGATATATCACTGATGTCCAACAAATTCATATATTTACCCCTTTAATTAAAGAAATAAATTCATACCCGGAGCATCCACTGCTCTCTCTTTGAATCCGAATTTTTCATAGAACTCTTTCTTACCTTTAGCACAGGCTAATTGAACCCAGCGAATACCTTTGGTCTTACAATAATTCAGGAGTTCGTTCATAACTCTCTTGCCAATTCCTTTATTTTGATATTCGGGCCTTACGATCATTTCGCAGATAAAACATTGTATAAATCCATCCGAAACTAGGCGGCCCGAAGCCACAAGCTTATTATCATCGTAGACAGTGATTATGTACCAACTATTCTTAATGGCTACAAAAAGCATATCAACCGTCCAAACACCGTTTGGGTTCCACCCAGTTGTCTGAAATAAATTAAAGTATTCCTCTTTATCTGGAATATCGCTGCGACAAATAAGATTCAAAGCATCTCCCCGAATATATAATAATACATAATTACGTATATTTATACATTCGTAGGCAGCTTATTTGTATTCCGCAAACCTGCCAGCTTGTTATCGTAAGGGATAATGAAATTCCACGTCCTGATCCTTTAATTCATCCACAAAGAAATAGTTATGATCAGCTCCTACCAGGCAGAGAATTCTCTTACCTTGATTGGCTCCAATGGTATTCTTTACTCGCTCTATCATGATCAAATTCCGGATCGTCCAACGAAAGTTAAACGATCTTAGGTTCCATTGTTCTAACCATTCGTACTTTTTCCTAGTCACCTGATCAAATTCTTTGGAGTTAAATGGTATGGACCCAAACGAGCTGGTAGCCATCTGTTTGCCAAACCATTCCTCTTCCATTGTTATACCTTTCTTTTTTTCTTCCTCAGAGAGCTTAGCAAAGGGATCAAAATTGTTCCACACGTCTAGCTCGAACCAATCAATCGGAATAAACTCAATATTTCTATTTGCACATAGAGGAAAAATCAATTCCCCATACTCACTTGCCGGTTCACCCCAATATCCCTTATCATTTTTGTTCCTACAATACCTTTCCCAAGCACTGGGGTGAACTTCTCCGCAAATGATATCTGGCTTAAACTCCACAATTATTTCCTTATAGAGTTCCAGTGGACAATTATACTTTTGCCTTAATTCCTCATTATGTATGGTCCCTAAAACACCAACTACAGTCATGTTTCACCCCAATTTTGGATGCCCGCACTCGTTTATAAAATAGGACTAAGACCACCCATCCCACCCTATCCTAATGTAACTTAAGTGGGAACGCCTTCGGAATTAATCGGAACGATTGTTTCACTGAGCTGCAACGGCATGACAGACGGTAAGCGGTCGTTTTGGAAGACCGCTTCCATGGATGCCGCCATGGCTTCAGCCGCAGCGGCATGAACGGGGACCGCGTGGAGGTCTCCGTAGTGGAGCGGCACATCGGAGAACGACATATGCTGAGCTCCGTTTACCCGATAAAAGCTGGCATTCGTCAGGGCCTTATACGCATTCCGCTGACCGTTGATATAATCGTGTGCAATTTTCTCATTCATCATTGCTGCCATCGCCTCATAGTTCGAAGCTTCTTGCCGCAGCAGCAAAACAGGAGCATGGCACATTATGTCCTCTAAACGGATGATATGAAAGCTGGGATCGAGAAGGACAGCAGCTTTGATGCGTTCCTCCAACTTGGCGGCTTCGAGGACCGCGGCGCCTCCCAGCGAATGCCCAACCGCAGATACGTTCTTCATATCGAATAATCCTTCCAACTCAGAGTCGGACTCGTTTAGAGTATCGAGATATTTAATAACGGCCGTAATGGACCTAATTCGACTATCCAGGAGACGGTGCCAGCCCTTATAATCGGAACTCTTTAGCTTGACCATTTCTTTAGCTTGCTTAAGAAAGAGGCCATCCGGATATACGGTAAACACGGATTCGTACGGAGCACCAATAGTAACTACAATGTATCCCATCGGCACGAGATTTGAGATCAACCCAAGATACATATCGCGTTCTATACCGAATCCCGGTGACAGTAGAACAACGGGCCACGTTTCCTTTCTTTGCTTCTGCTTTATCACTTGTGGTCAAATTGTCGGTAATGTTCAGATTTTCAAGGTCGACGCCCATCTCCCTTAAAATAGCAGCCACCTTTTCCTGACAAGGTGCGTATAAGTCTAGCCCTCTAAGTGGGCTCCCCCCGGTCGAAGGGAAAAAAATACTGATGGCGAGACGTGGGTTCTGTCCCAAAACACGTATGATCCTCCGGATCATCCTTTCACTCCATTCGTGAATTGCTATATGGATATAAACCCTTACTCCCACATTACCCTACCTGCTAGTTAACCATTTCGCTCAACCAAACATAGTAGGTCCCCAGCATCTGTTCGAGCTCCTGGATGTTCGCCCGTATGGCTATCGCATGCTTTTCCAACGTAAAGCGTTGCATGCCACTTAATGCTTTCTAGAACAGCGGCAAAAGCTCGGGCAGAGCCCGGATCGACCGGTAAGGGGGAACGGGCAGCGTTTGCGTGCCGTGAACTCCTTTATGATCGACCCAAATGCCTTTCATGCCCAGCTTCTGGGGTGCGGCTACCTCCCACTCGTAGTTGTCACCGACCATCCAGGTTTCTTCCGGGGCTGTACCCAGCAGGTCCATCACATGCTGATAGATCGCTGGTTCCGGCTTTCCGATCCCGAACTCCTCTTCAATAAAAATGTGCTCAAAGAGAGAGCCCAGAGCAAACTTGTTGATTTTCTCGCGTTGCGGCAGGGAAGCCCCGTTCGTAATAAGTGCAACCGGGATGCCCATCGTCTTAATCTGTTGAATGGTTTCGACAGCGCCCGGAAAAAGCGTGACCAACAAGTCCCGCGCCGCCCCATAATCGGTCGCAATCCTAGCGGCGCATTTCAGGTTCGGATACTTCAGTTCATGCAACGCCGCTTCTATGATTTCCTTTCGCGCTTTTGGTAAATCCAGCCGGCCGGTCCGGTGTCTTTCGGCGTCACTCCAGTATTCTTTCGCCTGCCTTTTAATGGTCATCACGGCCTGCTCGATCATGCCCGCTTCCATCCCTGCCAGATGAGTAACGCAGGCTGCCATCCAGCAAGCATCCAGGTCCAGTCCATGGTCAAAGGACAGGATCGTATCATCCATGTCAAAAAAAATTGCACGCGGCCTCAAATGGCTTCCCCCTTAAGCGCTAATCCGCCAAATTTACAAGAAGTCGTCTATTAAAGAGCGAGCATGGGTAATCCGCATCCGGCTGTCCCTCAGGAAATCTTGAGTCCAAAGATCAGCATGCTGCAAATCCCAGCTGCGATGCATCCCCACATAAACAATAATCTCCCGAAGACGAAGGAATAAGGGCAACTGCTCTTTCCAACCCTCGGGTAGCCTCTGTCCGGATTCTGTATATCCTTCTATAAAATGATGCAGGAAGAGTTCATATTGCGCCCTTCGGTCGTTCTTGGAATCCTCGCCGAACACATAGAGCAGGTAAAAAAGCTGCACGGCAATATCTTCGACGAACCAGCTGTATTGGCATTCGTCAAAATCAAACAGCGTTAGGGTCCCGTCTTCGCCAACCCTAACATTGCCCACGTTCAGATCTCCATGAATCAAACCGAAAGTCTCTGCCGAGATCGGCAGTGCAGCCACCTGCTCCATTAGTTTCTCCAAAGCATGGAGAACTGGCTCGTCCGATATGTAATCAGCAGCACGCAAAAGGTATTCATTACGCCGCCAATCATGCCGTCGCGTCACAGGTATGTATTCTCTGGAAAGTTCATGAAGACGGCTGGTTACGCGGCCGAATTGTTTATAAAGGGAAGGGTTATGGAGGCATTCGGGATACCCATTTTCCTGCCTGCTGCGAAGTGAAACGAAGTCACATGAAAGGAGACGGGTGAACCCGAGATCGTTTCCATCTCGTTTTCCCACCACGAAGAGACGGGTTCGGAAACGGCTATCCCCTTTGAGGCTAGGTATCTTATCCATTCCAACTCCGCTTTTATTCCGTCGGAGGTACGAAGGGTACCAGGGGTGAACCGAAGGATATATTGGCTTCCGTTCCTCCTATAGGAATAGACGAAATTCTGAAAGCCGCCCAGGAAGGACATTTCCTTCAAAGGAATCCCGAACCTTTTCCCGCCTTCTGCGGCTATCTTGTCTCCAAACAATTTCTTGATTTGGAGGTCCATGAAGAATCTCCTTACCATTTCACCCAATTTTACCCATGATAAACTGTTGTGGAGATTCTCACAAGGGATCGAAAAAAGCGATGGATCGGTTCCATCGCCGCACTTCACCTAATATGTATTTCGCAACTCAGTTCTTCGCTGCCTGCATGGCTTCCCATTCCTCACGGCTTGGCCCATAAATGCCCGGCACCTTAAGGCCGGCCTGACGCATGAGAATCGTCATTTGACCGCGATGATGGGCCTGATGCTGAATAACAAACCGAAGGAACGCATGAATCGGCATGTCATGGCCGAAGAAATTGCGGACCTCTGCAAGCGAAGCGTCTGTCCATTGACTATCAACCGCCTCCAACATTGCCGTACTATCGTGACGATACGCCTCCGCGATGGACTTGGCCGATGAGGGCTGGTCAGCTTTAACCGCGGTAGAGAAATTCAAACCCGTCAGGGATAACAGAAAATGCACCGCTCCGGTTACGTGCGCAGCCAGCTTACCCAAGTTGGTGAAACCCGGTGCTACCTCTTGACCGAGCGATTCGTCCGTCAGCGCCTCCAGTACCCTTTGCGTTAATGCCGCTTCCTGCTTCCATTCCCCTTTAAATTCATCCAAGCTTCTAAACATGTCCAAACCCTCCTACCCAAAGTAATGTCCTTTTATTTTCTACAAGGACCGGATTTTTCCCTTTTCGTTACTAATCATTCACAAAAATTCTCTTGCCTCATGTCAGCACGCGAACCGGTGTCCCGGATAAATAAGCTTCGATATCCTCAACCACATCCCGATAAAACGCCTCATAATTCGCTTTCGATACATAGCCGATATGCGGCGTAGTGAGCAGATTCGGAAGTGACCGGTACGGATCGTCCTTCGGCAGCGGCTCCATTTCAAAAACATCGACCGCGGCGCCGGCGATCCGGCCGTTCCGCAAAGCCTCGGCGAGCGCGGCTTGATCGACGATCGGCGCACGCGAAGTATTGATCAGATAAGCCGACGGCCGCATTCGTCCCAGCTCCTCGGCTCCAATCAAGCCTCTTGTCCGGTCGCTCAAGACAAGATGAATGGAGACAAAGTCGCTGTTTTCCAGAAGCTCCTCCTTGGAGGCGGCCAACCTTACGCCTGCTTCATCGGCGCGCTCCTTGGTTAAGTTCTGGCTCCACGCCATGACCTCCATACCGAAGGCTTGGCCGAATCGGGCGATTTGGCTGCCCAGCTTGCCGAGTCCGAGTACGCCGAGCGTCTTGCCGTACAAATCTGCTCCGATCGTGCTTTGCCACCCCCCGCTGCGAATGGCGTTGTGCTCCTGCACAAGGTTGCGGGCCAGCGCCAAGAGCAAGGCCCATGTGAGCTCGGCGGTAGCGTTACCTGCACCGCCCGTCCCGCAAACGAGGATTCCTTGCGAAGCGGCAGCGGGTAGATCGATGGACGCATTACGCATGCCTGTGGTCACGAGCAGCCTCAAGCGCGGAAGCCGGGCAAGCAGCGGGGCGCGAAACGGAGTTCGTTCCCGCATGATCACGACAATATCGCAGTCGGCGATCTGCTCTGCCAGTTCATCCGGTTGGTCGATATGCCGATGGATGGTTTTGACCTCCACCTGTTCCAAAATCGGAGACCAATCCGCCGCAGTTAACGCCACTTGCTGGTAGTCGTCCAATATCGCGCAGCGAAGCTTCATATATCATCCCTCCTTGATCGCACGGCGTCGGTCGAGTACCGACGCCAGCACTATTTTACCATAGCTAGGCCGTGATCACGGGAAGGCCTCTTTCCTGCAGCTGGTCGCCCTAGTATTTTTTTAAAAAGATTAGTAGTTAGTCCAATTCCTTTCTCTTATTTGATCATACTCTATTTCGAATAAGATCAAAGGAGGATCACTATGGCACAACAGGTGAAAGTAAGTCCGCAATTTAGAAGGCTTTGTATGCAATTCGGCAAAATCTTGGGAGGAGAATCGGAAATTGATGCAGGTCCGGTTTGTTTTGTCACGCGAATGACGAACTTAAAAGAAACGATCTTGGGAAGAAGAACGCGCTCTCCTCTGGTTCAAATGCAAATGTTCTCGTTTGAATCGCTTGATCGTTCGGGGCGTGCGCTATGCTTGGGTGAGACTGCCCTCCATCAAGATCAGGTTAATCGTTTGATGTCGAATCTCCGTAAACGGGGGATAAAAGTGACGGCCGTTCATAATCACTGGTTAAAGGAAAATCCCCGGTTGATGTATATGCACTGGGAAGCCATCATGAATCCTGTTGTATTTGCCAGAAAAACCAAAGATTCGATCGCCTTCTTGGGTTAAGGCGCCGTCGAGATTCAAATATATTTATTTAGGAAAGGATGATTTCGTATGGGGAACCAAGTGAAAGTAAGTCCTCGCTTTAAAAGACTATGTGACCAATTTTCTACCATTTTAGGTGGAACAGAACATGAAATTACAAAAGGTCCGGTTTGTTTTGTTACTAGAAACAGGAGAGTCAACGCCTCTATTTTAGGAAGACGGACCACCTCTCCTTTGGTTCGTTATCAGCTTTTCTCGTTCGAATCCCTGGACAAATCCGGACGCGCCCTCTGTTTAGGGGAAACGGCCCTCTTCCAAAACCAAGTCAATCGATTGCTATCCAATCTTCGCAACAACGGGATTAAAGTAACCGCCGTCCATAATCACTGGCTGTTTGAGAACCCGCGTCTTATGTATATTCACTGGGAGTCGATCGATAATCCCATTGACTTTGCAAAGAAAGTAAAACGGTCTATTGCTTTCTTGGGGTAATTCCCCCGCAAGGGATCCTCGACTTTTCTTAGAGCTGTAGTGGATACAGCTCTTTTTTGTGGTCTGAGTCAGGAGCAGGAGAGTCGCCAAAAAAGGCCCGGATGCTTCAGAAAATCGATCAACTCCGGCCGGCGGACCGAGGGCATACCCGAGCACAAACTCCTCAGGAGGTTACATCACCGAAGTTCTGCAGAAGGCGCTGCTCCAGCCCTTTTTCATTGGCCTTTAATTCCTGCATGATTGGAATCCTCATATCGGTATCCGGGTTGTACTTAAGCCCCCAATGCATAATGGCAAACACGATCGGAAACAGATCGAGAGCCTTTTGGGTCGGCCGGTACATAGTCTGGGCCCGGTTGGATTGCCCTTCCTTCTTAACGAGTAAACCGGCTTCCGTTAGAGACTGGAGCCGCGCGCTTAAAATATTGGTGGAAATGCCTTCTCGTGAAGCGAGAAACTCCCGGTAATACCTCTTGTTATGGATAAGGACGTCCCGGAGAATAATCAGGCTCCAGGGATCACCCCATAGGTCAAGTGCGTATACGATTGGACAAACGGATGGGGTTCGCTTTTTCATGAGCCTGATTATACTCACGATGCTTGCTTATTACAAGTATTAAGCCTTTGATTTTTGTACTTGCATTTTGAAAGTATGGGAATTATACTCTAGTGGTAATCACTACCATATCGAAGGAGAGATCAGGCTATGGAGCAAAGCTACAGCACTTCTTTTACCGTAAACCAACCCGCCGACGAAGTCTTTCAAGCTATCAATAACGTACGCAGCTGGTGGTCCCATGACATCGAGGGGGATACCGCTCAACCCGGTGCGATCTTCCGCTACCGCTTTAAGGACATCCACCGGTGCACGATGAGGATCACCGAATTTCTACCCAACGAGAAGGTCGTCTGGCATGTCATGGATAACTTCTTCAGCTTTACAGAAGACAAATCGGAATGGAAAGATACCACTATCGTTTTCGAAATTTCCCGGAAGGACGGCCAAACGGAAGTCCGCTTCACCCATGTGGGCTTGGTTTCCGAGTTTGAGTGCTATACCGCTTGTCAGCAAGGATGGAATCAATACATAAACGGGAGCTTGCAGCAGCTGATTGCGACGGGACAAGGACAACCTAACGTCGGGGAGGCCATTACGGAAAGCGAGCAAGCGCTCGGTTGAGGAAAGGGGCTCTTAAGGAAGAAAGACGCTGAGGGGTCAATGTGCTATTCCCGAAAAAATGGTTTCGAGCGCAGTAATGACAAAAAAAGCCCGCGGTTTCCGCGGACTTCTTTTGTCTTATGGTTGGGTAACGGTAAGATCCGTCCCCCCAAATTCAACATTTACATTTCCTGATTTGATGGTGGATCCGGTCCAGTTAAGGAGCGCATAATTATTGGCTTGCAGCGCATCGATAATCCTATTATCCGTTCCGCCGCCTTTTCCACTTAAAAAGTACATTTTTTGCAGAACCGTGCTTTTCAAGGTTTCTTTCAGTGTGCTGGTCGCGTCTGTCAAATCGGCGGAAGTCGGGCTCGTTATATGATGGTTCTCATAATAGGTATTCACTATGTCATTATAGCTGTTGGTCACGATCGCATACTTAGGATTGAGGGTGCTGGCAATGGAATCCGGCATGAGGCTAAAGTAGAAACCATGATGGGCCACCTGATAAACACTAACATTTCCTACGACCTCTTGTATCTTTTTCCCAACCTCATAAGAATAATTCTGATTGCTATTCTCCCCTACGTCAGCGCCCAAGTAGGTTCTGAAATTGGTGCCCGTACTGGTTGTGCATTTTAGCAGCAAAGGGGCTGCGTTCAAGTTATCATCCCATGTTCCGGACAACTGTTCGATGATAGACTCATGATTCCAGTTGTTTCCGTTAAACCAGGTCATGGTAAATTTACCGAAGGTGATCGTATCATAGAGGCCAGCCGATACATAGCTGCCTTGTGCGTTTTTAGTAAATTTCTCAATTTTCGCCTTGAATTTGTTGGCGGATAAGCCTCTAAGCTCCGTTAAGGATCCCACATCATTGTCGAAGGCTTCATAAGGCTTTATTTTCCCGATAGGCATGCTTTTGGCCTTGGCAGCCGTTATGATCGTATCTGCTCTATTGGCAATACTGGCTTCACCGGGATAAGTAGAGGCGGGATCGGCTACGTCCTTGATATAAAGGGTCGTGTTGGCATTCGCAAAACCAGCGATGGCCGCTTCGGCACCTCCTGCATGATCCCCATGCATATGGGAGAAGGCGATAAAAGACAATTTGGTCGTTCCCAATACGGAGGTTAAGTAGGGCTCTACATAGGTGGTGTAATCTCCACTCGAGCCGGTGTCAACCAACCCATAGCTCGCCGTCGTCCCACTAATGGTTTTGATCAGGGTGGCATTTCCCTTTTCCCCGAGATTGATAAAATAAACGCCGGCTTCCGCAGGAGCTGTTGCAAAGGAGGTTGCGTTTACCATAAGCAAACTCATACAAAATAGGACAACCACGGAAAATCTCATTCTCCATTTTGTTTTCATCCTAATCCTCTCCCTTGTTTAGATTAGATGACCTACTCCAGCGGAACAAGCTTCAGGGCATTCTCCGCATAAATCTTCCGGAGCACGGCTTCCGGCAGCCCCAATTCATTCAGGAACTCCTGGTGGACATTATCCAAATAATCCCGCCCGTACAGAATCCGGTCCTGGAATTCAGTCAGGAACGACCGGGCAAACTCCGGGTCGCGCTTGAACGCGTTGCAGCCGGAGCCGGCCGAGATGTCGCAGTACAGGTTCGGGTACTTGTGCAGCATCTCGACGACCTTGCCTCCCGGCTGGATGGGGCCCGTTGGGTAGGCAGCCTTGTCGTATTGGTCATCCCCGGACAGATGGGCCCAGAAGCCCGGAGCATGACCGAGAAAAATGGTTTCCGGGCAGGCTTGAACGGCCCGTTCAAATGCTCCGATCCCTCCGCCGTACCACCAGTTAGGCCGGGGATAGGCATAGCCCGTCGCAAACTCATAGTCGATATGCACGACCACCGGAAGCCCCTTCTCCCCGCAGTACCGGTACAGCCGGATGGCATCCGGGTTATCGTACATCATCCGCAGCTTCAGCTCTCCGTACACCCTTACCCCATAGAGCTCGACGGCATGCTTCAGCAAATCGATCGCTTCCGGCCGGCGCGGATCCGGGGCATATCCAAGCACAAACTTGTCCGGTCGCTGCTGCACATACGCCACGCACCGCTCGAATGGAATCGGGCCATTCCCTCCGACAACGGGAACTTTGGAATTGTACTGGGGATCGTACTCGCTGGCCGGGCACTCCCAGCTGAGCAGCCAGGTCCGGTCGATATTATACTTTTCCATGTTGGCGAGAAAGCGGGTAATGTCATACCCGTACCAATCGGGATGGTTATGCGCGTCGATGATCATTGGTTTATCCTCCTTAGACCAGATCGTATACCTTCTGATTCGTAGCCGCGTTCGTTACGGTAAAGCCTTTGAAATTGTTTCCCATACTGACGAAAATATTGGACGAGGGCGGCGACACGGACAAGCCGACGGAAGCTACGTGGTCGTGCTGTAATTCCGCACTTAGCTCCCCTGCTTCACCACATACGTTCCTTCCGGGACGAAGACGATCACGGACTTGCTGCTGTTCGCCGGATTGGCCGTATCTTTGGCGACATCGAACTCCGCCTGGAAGGCGGCATAATCATCGGTTACCCCGTTGCCCACGGCACCGTAATCCTTACCATCAATGTACGCGCTTACAGTACTGGCCGATGCCTTCTGCGGTTCGGAGAGCCATCCCCCTGAGGCCATGGCGACTCCAGCCAAGCCTACCGTTTTCAGCAGGCTCCTCCGGTTCATTCTTACTTCCGTCTGCCTCTTCTGTCCATTCGGGTTCCGGTCCGTGCTCTTGTCCATTCCTCGTCCTCCTCATGAGAAATCCTAGACTTCCTGCGCCTATCCTCTATGGCTCGAAAAACAAGTCGGGCAGCCGGATGGGCCTGCCCCGCCTGCTTCCAGGTGGGTTCCAAGCGATGGAGCAGCGGGCTTGTTCTTCCCCCAAATTGTACCATACCGGTTTCTTTTTAAGGTGACTTTTAGGAGGCAGCGTTAAAAAAAATCTCCCTATCCGAAGGATGGGAGGTGGGGTGGCCAGGTCTGGGCCTAAAAGCATAAAATCAATAGACTTATAGACTCATATTTATAGATTTAATAAAGGAAAATAACGGAATTCGCCGAATTAAAGAGGGGTATTTAGCATTCAATGGTAACTATCTTCTTTTAAGAGGTGAGGACGGATGGGATCGCAGGCAAGATTGATGGACACAAGCAAGCGGATCGTAGAAATCGTATAGTTACGACGAGGCTCTGCATTTCTTAACATCGGAAGGGTAACCCCCGCCTGACAGGCGTTCCCGTTTAAGACGACTGATCCGTTTTTCTTCCAATTAGCCCCAGCCGAGCGGCATCGGATTATCAGAGAATAAACGCTCGTCAAAAAAAGAGACCCTCCGGTGTCTTCGGTTTTAGCCGGATGGCGGGTGGATGAGATTTTATTGCAATAACCCAATCCGCATTGATTCGTATATTTCATTCGTGGTAAGATTAGAATAGAAAGAAGAGCCGGGGGCCTAATCCCGACTCTAATGTAACCTCTTGGTGGGATTACCTCCGAGGGTGAAGCCGCAGAAGTAACCCACTAGGCCCTTAACCTACGGTGGGTTACTTTCGTTTATCGATGTAGGTCAGCAGCGCGATCAAGAAGATCCCGAAGGTGAGCATTATCGAGATAGCGGAAGTTTCCATAGCATGACCTCCTCTCTGGAGGTCAGACTATCCCACGCAAGGCAGTTACAGTTGAATTATACCAAATTCTGAGAGTCTAGCATACGCTGGGCTCTTTTGCTTTCTACCAAACCCATTCCGCCAGAAGCTTCGTATGCTTAATCATCCGATCCGTTCTCGCATTCCGGTCCAGGTACACTTCCGCGATCCCCGCTTCGCCAAGGACATCCGACACAATGTTGGCGGTTCGCAAATTCGAGTCTCTCCGTTCCTTGATCCTTCTATCCAACCCGTCTTTCGACTTCTCCCTAACCCGGTTGCTGCAGTTTTGAGGGAGTGCCTTCCCGGGTGCTTCGTTCAGAACCCCCATCGCAACCCGAATGAGCTCGGAATCGATCTTTATCCCCCGAAGTTTAAAAGGAAACTGCGGACGTGAGCCGCTAATCACCGCTACGGCCCTGTCCAACACTTCCTCGGCCAATCCTTCCTTATGCATTCTAGTAGCCCCTCCCTATATCGTGCAGCCTCTTAATGAACCACCGGCTGCTTCTGACCCTTACGCTCAAAATGATAGTGAAGCCGGTACTGACAAATCTCCAGCGTCCAACGGTACAGAATCCGGCTTTCCGGCGGTCCCAGCTGATCAAGCTTCAGAGAGAACACTCCGTCCTCAAACGTCGTACGGCTGCCCTTGGACGAGCTCCATTTGGTCATCGGCATGTCGGCGATGAGCCGGCTGACACCGGTTTCGTTATAAACCCATAGCTTCCGAGAGCTGGGGTCCGAGAAATCGATCCGCTTCCGGTGCTCCTTCTCCGTGAGGTAGCGGTGAAAGAACGGAGCCGCCTCCTGCGGCGTTATAGGCTCCGTCCAGCGTTCCGGTCCGCGCTCCAGCATGTAGAGCAGGATAATCATTTTGTAGCTCTTGTTCATGGCCGTCTTCTCGGTGTCGCGCAGCCAGTCCTCGTATTTCAGGAAAACCTCCGTCTCCTCCGGCGTCAGGCCGTCCGCCCAGTGAAGGAATCCGGCATAGGAGCCGAATTCCCCCCGGTACTCCCCACTTCCGGACTGTCCGTGCAGATGGAGCTCCAGATAGGACGGAATCCGGCCGAGCTCGCTTTTCAAATCCAGAAAGGACCTCAGCAACTGGTCCCGGTGCGGCATCCGCTTGCGGCTGAGCTCATCCAGCAGGTTGATGACGCCCGTCTCCAGATTAAGCTCGCAGCCCTCGGGCACGGAGGCGGCAAACGGCTCCCTCCGGCCTCCTTTCACCTCCCCGGGATCCCCCGAGAACAGCCCCAGCTTGATATCCGCATTCCGGTAATTGCCGATCAGGTCGATGATGGAGTAGAACGCCTTCCCTTCCGCGAGACGCAGGCCCCGCCCGATCTGCTGGGTAAACACGGTCAGCGATTCCGTAGGCCTTACGAATAACAGCGTGTCCACGCTTGGAATATCCACGCCTTCATTAAAGAGATCCACGGTAAAAAGAACCTCCAGGCTGCCCTCCGTCAGCCACCGGATCGCTTCCTCGCGGGTGATGCCAACGGTACCGGAATGCAGTCTTACCGAAGGAATGCCCTGTTCCTGAAAATAACGGGCGAGAAAGTCCGCCTGGCGGATGGACGAACAGAACCCGATGGTCCGGGTCTGCCTGTGTCTCTTCCATGCCTCCAGCACCTTCTCCGCCTGGCTTTCCTTCAGCTGGGCGGCAGCCAGCTGCTCTTCGTCATACCGGGTGCCCATCCACCGGATAGCGGAGTAATCCGTATCGTCATAGACGCCGTAATACCGGAAAGGCGACAGCCAACCCCTGCGGATCGCCTCGATAAAATGAATCCGGTAAGCCACGTTCCCTCCGCAGATGGCGTAAACGTCCTTCCCGTCCATCCGGTCGGGGGTGGCCGTAATGCCGAGCAGGAAGTTCGGCTTGAAATAGTCGATCACCGCTTGGTACGAGGCTGCAGCGGCATGATGGAATTCATCCACTACGATCAGATCGAACCGCTCCGGAGTGAAGGCCTCCCGGTGTTTCTTCATCCCCAAGGTATAGATGGAGGCGAACACGCAGTCCGCTTCCCCTTCCTTCCGCTGGCCGTTGTAGAGCCCGCTTGTCCGTTCCGGCATGATTCGTTGGAAGGATTTTTGCGCCTGGTACAGAATTTCCTCCCGGTGGGCGACGAACAGGATTCGGGTGAAGCGGGTGCCGAAGAACCCGGCCAGGTAGGTTTTGCCGAGGCCGGTCGCCATAATAACCATGGCCCGGTTGTATTCTTCCTCGAGCGTCCGCTCAAGCTCCTCCAGAGCGGCCTCCTGGGCCGGTCTCGGTTTCATCGGAACCACGCCCGTTTCCAGGGAATCAGCCGCCGGTTCTTCTGTAGCGGTAACCCGGTATTCCGCCTCTTCCATTTCCGTAATCTGACGGATGAGCTCCGGATTCTTCTGATGGTAAAGCCTGTATTCGTCCTCGTACAGGGCAATGGTGTCTTCGTGGAGCGGCAGCGTGGAATCGTGATAGAAGTTTTGCATGAATTTGTCCAAAGCGATCTGGAAGGTGTACGGCTCCGCCTGCGCATTCATGGCGAGATTCCATTCCATGCCCATTTTCATGGCCGAAAGGGAGAAATTGGAGGAGCCTACGATCAGTATGCCTTCCCCGTTCTCATAGTCAAAAAGGTACGCCTTCGGATGAAAAGACGCCCCGGCGCTGCGCCACAGCCGGGCCTCCAGCCGGTCGTCGATCTGCCGGAGGGCCCGGAGTCCTTCCGGCTGGGTGACAAAAAGGTAGTCTCCCGCCAGTACCTTGACCTCCGCCCCTTTGTCCAGGGCGCTTTTGAGATGGGGGGCTAGCAGACGGACCCCCGACTGCATCACGAAGGAGGTCATGATGTAAATGGCGGAGGCATTCTGCATGCCATGGATCAGTTCGTCCCCCAGATTCTCGGTAATGAGCTTAACGTTAAGCGTCGGCTGCATCGATCAAATACACCCGGTCCTGGAACCCGCCGCGTGCCTCCGCTTTCTTTGCCCTCAGGGCTTCCAGCTCCTCTCCATCCGCCCCGTGGACTTCCGCCAGAGCCCGGATGACCTCCAGCATGTCCGCCAGCTCTTCCAAGGCTTCCCTGGAATCCTCCGCTTGAAAATATTCCTCCGCTTCTTCCCGGAGCTTCGTTCGTAAGGCTTCCCGGTACTCCTCCGCATCCAGAATGCGGGTTCGGAACGGTTGACCGCTTGCTTCTATGATTTGCGGGATTTTATCCCGGACCAGCTTGTTGTAGACGGGCACTTCGTTCACCTGCTTTATTTTTAGATGGATTAATCGTTTACCCCGCTAACCCTGCCGACCATCACCCATAAAGCCGGCTCCATTTTGCCAGCCGCTCCTTCATCGACTCGCGGTACGACCTTGGCTCCAGAATCTCCGCGTCCTCCCCATACTGGAACACCCAGTTAAGGAACTCGCGGTCATGGTTCAGCGTCACCTCGAACAGCAGGCCGCCGTCCGGAAGATCGGTCATCTTCGGCTTCACGAAGAGCTCTTCCTCTTTCACGTACCGCGCCACCACCGGGGAGAACCGCACCTTGAAGGAGATCTGCCCCTGCCCCCGCTCAATGGACCAGGTGTTCTTCATATACTGCCGGAGGTTGAAATCCCCGCGGCGGAAAAAATGCTTCGTGATCTCCACGCGGCGAAACCGGCTCAGCCGGAATGTCCGGATGGCCTCCGCCTGATGGCAGTAACCGATCAGGTAGAAGCGCTGGTCGCGCGGCACGAGGTAGTACGGGTCGATCTTCCGTTCCGTGAGCTCGTTGCGGCTTTGGGTATGGTAGACGGCGGAGATGGTTTTCTCGGCGAGGATGGCCTGAATGACGGGAAGCAGGTAATTCGGGGATTCCTCTTTATAGGCGGGCGAACCCATCTGAATGATGTCGGTCACGTTCTGGAGAATGTCCTGATCGCGCCTTTTCTGCTTGAGATGGGAAGCCATGACTTTGTCATAGGCGGTATCGAAGCCCGGGGGAAGGCTGCTCCGGTCGACGAAGGAAGGCAGCATGGAGAACACCAGCGCCTCCTGCTCCGTCCAGTTAAACGGATACAGGGCAAAATCCCCCGCGAACGTATACCCTTTGCCGTATCCTTCGTTGGTGATGGGGACAAGCGAATCAAGCGCCCGCAGGTCCCGGTAGGTGGTCCGGACGTCGGTTTCACACCGGTCGGCGAGCTCCGGAGCGGTAATGCCCGGTCTTGCCTGAATCGCCTGGACGATGCGGAACCACCGGAAGAACTTCTCTGCCATGCTGTACACTCCCAAGGTCCTAATGTCTTCCATGGAAAGATTCGACAATTTAGGACTTTTTCCCTTCTTTTTGGTTAAAAAAGAGGTTTTCGCTTGTATTCTCCGCCAGGACTCCGGGGATAGGGAATCCGAATCGGCTCTTCCTCCTCCCAAGGAGAAGAAACGATAGGCCATCCGGTCACCTCCTCGGCGGCTTCCACGATAATGGTGTCCCGCACAATGAAGCGGATTACGCCATAAAAGACTTCCTCCACCTGGTCGTACGCCCGCCCCGCGCTCCGGCAGCCCGTCGGTACCGTATGCGGGCTGTTGGCGACATAGCCGATCTTACCCAGAGGTTCGAGCTCGGCGCGGATGGCGTCGGGGTCGTGGCGGTTGTCCGGTTCTTTGACCAGGCGCAGCCACAGTCCGGGCTTCAGGAAGTCCGCTCCGTAATAATGGGTCGTTCCCGTGACGGCCAAATAGATGGTTCCCATGGTTGGTCTCTCCTCTCTCTTGCCTCCATTATGCCGGAGGAGTGTGGCGGAGCCTGTCAGCGAACGTATGGTCGGGAGAAAATTATCCGATAGCCCTTCCCATCGCAGTACCTTGAAGGCCTTTGGACCCGTTACCAAGTTACAATTGGGATTTCCTTGTGTATACTATAGATATAGACAAGTTGCTGCGGAACTTGAAAGAAATGACGAGGTGGACATCATGAAACACGAGCCGAACGGCTCGATCAGGCGGGGATCGGCAATTACCCGTATACAGGAGGAAAGGCATCCGGGCGGCGGAAGCTTGTCCCTGCTCGATAACAACACAAAGGGCGGCAAGCCCGCGGACGGATTTACCGGAGAAGAAGCGGCGGTCAAAACGTGTACGCACTGCGGCCGTTCCCTTCCGCTCAGCGAGTTCAAACGCCGCTCGGGACGGCGGTCCGGCCGGACCGGACGCCGCGGCGCCTGCCGCACGTGCCGTCAGCTTCTGACGGCACAGGGAGAAGCAGCAGAGAACCGGGACGGCACCGCTCAGGAGCCGGGTATGCTGCTGAAAGCGGCGGCCGGGATAGAACGGAGCTCCGATCCGGCGAGTGATAAGGCAAAAGACAAGAACGGAGTGAAACGTAAAGAGAAAGCGGCTCCAACCGGGATGGACGGAAAGGCAAGGCCTGGCATGAAAGGGGAAGCGGAAGGGGCGGAGCCGGCCGGCAAGGAAGATGCGGTACTGTCCGCACAGAACGGAGAAGCTGGAGAAGCAGCTCCGGGCAAAAAGACGGGCAGAAGCCGGGTATCCTCCAGGAAGAGGAAGCGGCGTACCTCTGCTTCCGGCGCGCACGAGCGCGACACCGCTCTGCTTGAGGCGGAGAAGCTTCCGGAGGCCGGTGAGCAGGCGGACAGGAGCGAAGCGGCATTTGCGGCAGGCCGTCCGCGTGACCGCGGGGCCACCGAGGCTCCGCCGCAAGTGAGCGGCGAGGAGGCGAATGCACCGGGAGCCGAGGCAGTGGCTGTGGGGACCGAGGCGGAGGGCGCCGATGCCGGCGCTCCGGAGGCAGGCGAGGATGGCGGCAGCAAGCGCAAGCGCCGCCGCCGGGGCCGCCGTCGGCGCAAGGCTGCGGGGGCGGTGGCTCTCGCCGGGGCTGACGCGCCAAGCGCAAGCGGCGCCGCCAAGGCCGCGGGAGCGCACGCTTCGGCCGTGACTGCCGCGGAGGCGGTTGCCGCCCCTGGCGCAGCCGCTGCGCGAGATGCGGGCCCGGCTGCAAGCGAGCCGTCCGAGCCTGCCAGCGCAGGGCCGCGCGACGCGGGTCCCGCCGGGGCCGGGTGGCGTGCCCGCGCGGGCACGGCGGCGCAGGAAGCGGCTCCTGCGGACGGAGCCGCGCCGACCGGCGATGGCGCAGCCGACGCAGCGCAGCCGCCGGAGGCGGAGGCCCCTGCCTCCGCGCCGCGCAAGAAGCGCCGCCGCCGCAATCGGCGCGGAGCCAAGGCCCGTGCGCGGCTCGCTGATGGCGGCAGCCTTGGCGAGGCGGCCCTGACTCCGCCGCGGCGCATCCGCCGGCCTCTGCCGGTGCCGCCGCCGCGGCCGAAAGGGCCGGACGTCTCGGTGCTGCGCCCCACCCGCGCAGGCGTGATCAAGATGCGCGGCCGCACCGATAAAGGCCGCCGCTGGGTTCAGGACACGGACCTCGCCACCGCGATCAACCTGGTGATCGAGCACGCCGCCGTTGTGGTGAATCCGCATACGATCCGGCGCCTCTATTCCAGCCGGTCGTTCCGGCAATATATCCTGGAGCGGGACAAGTACACCTGCTTCTTCTGCGGCGAATACGGCAATACAATCGATCACCTCGTGCCGCGTTCGAAGTCCGGCCACACAACGCCGATCAACTGCGTCTGCGCCTGCCACCTCTGTAACCAGAGCAAGGCGAGCCGCGACCTGGACGACTTCTACGAAGACGAGTAAGCCGGGCACCTACACCGCCCGACCGCACGAAAAGGCTGCTTCCATGGGAAAGCAGCCTTTTCGTGTGATCATTTGAGTTCCTGGACGCTTCAGCGCTCTCAAAGCCTCTTTATCCATGATAAAACCGGCCAGCTTACCAAGTCTGCTCCCCCCCGGTCCGGGGCTCCGGTCCTGGTGTGCAGCTCCTACAAAGCCTCCGAAGCGGCCTTCACCCAGGAGGTCAACTGACCGGGGTCAAAGGAATCCCCTTGGTGAAGCTTCATCGTCTTCCTTTCCGGCGGGCCGTCGAACCGGTCCTCCGGAAGCTCCAGCGCGGCCGCGTTAAAGATGGTGAAGCTCACCGCGTCCTTCGAGGTGGAGATGACGGCGGCATACTTGCCGTTCTTCAGGAAGTGCGGCTTCTTGTATTGAATCCGCTCCTGCGCGTCGGGAATGGCCCCCTGAACCGCCTTGCGGAGCCCGGCGGACAGCTCCTGCTGCCAAGGCTCTTTCAACGCTTCAATAAAATCCGTTACTTCTTGGTTCATCATTAGCCACTCTCCTTCGAATGTAAGTAATCCGTGAATTTGTCCTTCTGAAGCCCCCGTTCCGCCGCATGCAGCAGCTGCAGCCGGAGGTCGGCTTCCATGGTCCGGATCCCCGGTCCCCGGCGGCTCTCTTCCCGCTCCTTCAGCTGGCGCAGCTCAAGCCGGTACGCCCCTCGTCCCGCGGGGACCGGCATCCGCAGCACCCATTGGAGCGCCTCGTCCTCCGACTCGACCTCCAGAACCGCGTAGGCGGCTACAAGCCCGCCATCCGAGGGAAAAGGCCCCGCCTCCACCTCCGGCTCTCCTCCTGCCGCCGGGTAGGTGATTCGCATACCGGCCGCGCTCGGGACCAGCTCCTCGGAGGCAAGCAGCGCACCGGCGCCGGCTAACGCCCGACGGTAGGCCGCCATGGCTTCCACGTGCTCCGGTCCTGGCCCTATGCCCGCTTCCGAGAATCCCGTCGCCTGAATCATGACCATATATCTCATCCGTTTTCCCTCCTCGCGGGAGGATTGCAACCTCTCCGGTCCGATCCCCTCCCTTACTTAGACAACGAAGAGGAGCGCCTGCAATCGACATGCCGCACGAAAAAAATTATTCCCCCTCCGCCATATTCCCGCAAGCAGCGGCACGGTTCAGCAGCAGCGTCCGCTCCCGCTCGTTGCGGGTCATGGCGGCCGCCCGCTCGAACTCCGCCCGGGCTTCCTCGTGCCGGCCCAGCTTAGAAAGAAGATCGCCGCGCACGCTGGGCAGCAGATGGTAGTCCTTAAGCGCCGGCTCGGCGCACAGCTCGTCCACGAGCTGCAGCCCGAAGGCCGGGCCGAACGCCATCGAGACCGCGACGGCGCGGTTTAGCTCGACGACCGGCGACGGGGCCACCCGCGAGAGGGCCTCGTAGAGCGCAGCGATCCGCGTCCAGTCCGTCTCCTCGGGGGTAACGGCCTGGGCGTGGCACGCCGTGATCGCGGCCTGCAGCGAATACGGCCCGAGCGCCCGCCCGAGCCTCCGGCTGCGCTCCAGCGCCGCCAGCCCCCGGCGGATCAGGAGCCGGTCCCACTGGGCCCGGTTCTGATCCATCAGCAGCACCGGCTCGCCGTCCGCGTTGACCCGGGTGCGCAGCCGCGAGGACTGGAGCTCCATCAGGGCGACCAAGCCGTGAACCTCCGGCTCCCCGGGCAGGATCTCGGCCAGCACGCGGCCGAGCCGGAGCGCCTCCTGGCACAGCAGCGGCCGGGTCCAATGCTCGCCGGAGGTGGCGGAATAGCCCTCGTTGAATAGGAGGTAGAGCACCTCCAGCACGGCGGACAGCCGCTCCTGCAGCTCGGGGCCGGCCGGCACCTCGAAGGGGACCTTCTCGGCGTTCAGCGTCCGCTTCGCCCGGACGATGCGCTGGGCGATGGTCGACTCGGCCGCGAGAAAGGAGCGCGCGATCTCCTCGGTGGTCAGGCCGCCCAAAAGCCGGAGCGTCAGCGCTACCCGGGCCTCGCGCGACAGCACCGGATGGCAGGTCATGAAAATCAAACGAAGGAGATCATCACCGATCTCCCCGTCCAGCCGGCTGTCCGCGTCGTCCTCGGTGTACAGGCTTGTTTCCCGCGCCAGTTCGGCATACTTCTCGTCGCGCCGCTTGCTTCGCCGCAGCACGTCGATGGCCCGGCGCTTCGCGGTCATCATGAGCCAGGCGCCCGGATTGGCGGGAATGCCCGTCTCTGGCCAGCGCTCCAGCGCAATGACGAGCGCATCCTGGGCGAGGTCCTCGGCCAGGCCCACGTCGCGCACCATCCGCGTCAAGCCGGCGATGACCTTCGGCGATTCGATCCGCCAGATCGTGTCTATCGTCCGATGGGCCGGATTCGGGCTCACGCTTTATTCCGCTCCCCCAGCTTCATGCGCAGGGCGTTTTCCTTTTCCTGCGATTCCGGGTTTTCCATGATGTCCTCCACCTCGTACACCTGCCGCAGCTCGATCTCACCCTGCCCGAAGCCATGGGGGTCCGGCATCCGCATCGCCCATTCGATCGCTTCTTCCCTGGACTTCACTTCAATGAGCGTGTAGCCCGCGATCATTTCTTTTGCCTCCGTAAAAGGCCCGTCCACCACCTTCGGCTTGCCTCCCGGCTCCGGATACGAGATGCGGACGGCGCCCGCGCTCGGCATCAGCCCATCGGCCGCAAGCAGCACCCCGGCCTTCACCAGCTCCTCGTTATATCTCTGCATGGCGTCAATCAGTTCCTGGGTCGGCTTGACGCCGGCCTCCGAATCGGTCGTCGCTTTTACGATCATCATGAATCTCATCGTTATCCCTCCTGGTTGGTGTTATCTACAAAAACGCCATCAGCTCCGAAGCCACCATACGGGCATTCAGCTTCTTTGTATGGCCTAGCCCCTTCCTGCTCACCAGCTTCCCTTGGGGAAGGGCTTGCGCCAGCGCTTGGGCCGCATGCCGCAAGGAAGCCGGGCTTTCCGGCCCCTCCAGGACCAGCGCGGGCATCGAAACGCCGTTTGTCAGCTCCGTTGGCAGCGGCTTCCCTTCCGAATAGCCGTCCAAGAGAGCCGCATCGTAAGGAAGCGTGTGAGCCAAGGCCATAAGCTGCGACCATACGGGCATCCAACGCAGCATCGTCACTACGAAGGACGGGGCGCCCATCCCCTCGGTCATGAAAACCTTGACCGCCTCCGCCCGGCGGCCCTCCGCCACCAGCCCGTTCACGCGTTTGCCCAAGTCCTTCGGCGGCCGGCGGTCTTCGGGCTTCACCACGAACGGAGGCTCATGCAGCGCGAGCTTCGAGATGTTCAACCCGCGGGCCGCCGCCCGCAGCGCCAGCACGGCACCCGAGGACAAACCGTAGACATAGGCGGAACCGCCTGCCGCGTCGATGATGGCCTGCAGGTCCTCGATCTCTTTTTCCACCGAGTAGGGTCCGGTGTCCCCGCTGTCCCCGCGTCCTCTGCGGTCATAATTGAAGACGGTGAAGCGCTCCGCCAGCTGTTCGGCCAGATGAACCTGTCCCGGGAATTTCCGGTAGCTGAACGCTCCGGCGACGAGAATCAAGGCGGGCCCTTGGCCTATCCGGTCATACGCGATAAAAGTTCCATCCTTGGAAACGGTAGTGTGCATCGTATCTCTCCTTTGCTTTCCCTGTCATGGAAGACGCTCTTAGTAACACAACGAAGGGATGACGACGGAATCGACATATCCATTAAAAATAATTTTCGCGGCCGGCAGCCTGTTTTCCTGCCAGTTCTACTGAGGCTTCGTTCCACCAGGGCTCGGTCACACAGCAGCTTCCCTCCTTTATCCCCACCGGCTCATTCGACACGGGCGGCGGTCTTCTTTATGCTAGAGGAAAGGAAGATAGAGAACTTAGGGAAAGAACCTAGAGAAAGAGGGGCATCCGATGCCGATTCGCTACGGGGTGCTGAAGGGGAAGGCGGTCGACCGCCGGCGGGGAACCCTGGACAGCCTGCATTATCAGATTAAGGTCATGGCCAAGGGAGTGCCTTACCGGGTGGCCGTTAACGTCAAATCCCGGATCCGGCCGTATGATTTGCTCTACTGGGCGGACGAGCAGTTCGAGCATGAAATTACGCGCGAGCTGGAGCGGCTGCCCGAAGGTTACACAGAGCTGGAAAACCGCCCGGGCGGCATAGCGCTGGATTTCATCCGCAGCAACCTTTTCGATCCGGCTCTCATGAGGCCGCTGCCGTTCGACCTGCCGGGGGCGGACAACGATCTCAATGAGAAAATGGACCATTACTTCGCCAAAGCCGCCGCCTCGAAGGACGCGAGGCTGTATGCTTTTGGGGAGCCTTGGGGGCCGGAGGCGCAGTCGCCGGACCGGATGTTCGGCTTCGAGCCCGGACAGGGCATGCATAACGTTCATATGAACCAGGGCAACGC
The DNA here is from genome assembly GCF_032268605.1 of Paenibacillus aurantius. Classification (NCBI taxonomy): domain Bacteria; kingdom Bacillati; phylum Bacillota; class Bacilli; order Caryophanales; family Paenibacillaceae; genus Paenibacillus; species Paenibacillus aurantius. The sequence goes on along the minus strand of NZ_CP130318.1, from coordinate 857,086 downwards.
TCGGCCTTACCGCAAGGATGACGGCGTATACCAGGACGGCGCGCTCCTGTTTCACTTCCCTGCGGAGAACCGCTGGATCGGGGTCTTCCTCGCCTTCCAGTCGCAAAGCTGGCATACCGATGACACGACCGGCCATGCGCTCGGCGCTGGGCGGACCCTCCAACCGCCGGTTAGGGCGGAAGGCGGGAATGAGCCGGGATTGGCAGGCACAGCGGACCACGGCATCGCGCCGGGACCGGCGGGCTTTCCTCCGCAGCAGCCTGGCACCGCTGACCGAGGGGCCGGGCTGGAGCCGGAGGCTGGTCGTTCTTCGCGGAATGCCGACCGGCCAGCTAGCCGGCAGCCGGGTACCACCGACCGAGTTGCCAAGCGGGGGCCGGCGGGTATTTCCTCACAGCGGTCCCCCGCTCCCGAAGGCGAGCCGCTCCCTCCACGCGAGGGCGAACTACCGTCTTCCGCGTTGCCGGACCCTTTTCCCGGGCCGGTCTACCTGGCGGGAGCGCGTGTCTATTCCGCCGGGGCATACGTCCGGGAAAGCGTCACGCTCGTGAACGCCGGTGACCGGCCGGTGGACTTGAGCGGCTGGACGGTCACCAACAAGATGAAGGCGAAGCAAGCATTGAGCGGAACCCTTCAGCCGGGCGAGTTCCGGACGTTCGAGTTGGAGCGGCTTCCCGGCGGGGGGCTTTTTCTCGGGGAGCAGGGCAATCTCCTCACCCTCCTCGACCCTTCCGGGCTCAAGCGGCACGGCGTCTCCTACACCCACCGCCGGGTCCGGCCGGGCTGGACTATACGTTTCTGATCCATTATGACACTAGGTGTCATAAATCCTTTTGTAGAATAGAAACAGAACACGAAAGGGGATGAACGTTGTGAAGAAACCGCTGGAAGGAAAAATCGCTCTCGTCACAGGGGCAAGCCGGGGTGCCGGACGGGGGATCGCCGTCGAGCTTGGAGAAGCGGGGGCCACGGTGTATGGATCTGGAAGAAGCTTGCGGGGGGCGACGACACTCGGGTTTCCAGGCAGTCTCGACGAAACTGTCGAAGCCATTCAAGCCTCGGGGGGAACGGCCTTCGCCTGCCGCTGCGATCATACGAACGACGAGGAAACGAAGGGCCTGATCGAGAGAATCCGCCGGGAGCAAGGGCGGCTCGACATCCTGGTGAATAATGTTTGGGGTCTGCATGAGCTGGAGTCAAATCCTCATCCCAAGCCATTCTGGGAGTATCCTTTGCAGATGTGGGACGCGACCTTTCAGAGGGGGGTCCGCGCGCAGCTGGCGACGAACCATTTTGCCATCCCGCTTATGCTCGAGACCGGCTCCGGCCTAATCGTCCATACCACGTTCCGGGACCGGGACAAGTACCTGGGGAGCTTCTACTACGACTTGGCCAAAAATGCGATCAACCGCATGGTGTTCGGGCTGGCGCAGGATCTGGCCGGCACCGGCCTGGCGGCGGTGGGGGTCTCCCCGGGCTGGATGCGGACGGAGCTCGTGCTGAAGGCTTTTCATACGGATGAAGAGCATTGGCAGGAGGTCGGGGAGCTGCAGCAGACCGAATCGCCCTATTATGTCGGGCGGGCCGTAGCGGCCCTGGCCGCCGATCCGGAGGTGCGGAACCGAAGCGGACAGGTGCTCCTGACGGGCGACCTGGCGCGGGAATACGGGTTCACCGACCGGGACGGCCGCGTGATCCCTCCTTTTCGTCTCTAAGGGGACGGAAGATAATTGGATACTTCAATCAGGTTAAGATCCGGATCGCGGAAATAAACCGATTCGATTGGTCCCATCGCCCCTGTCCGTTTAACCGGCCCTTCGAGGATTGCAATGCCGGAAGCGTTCAGATGCCGAATGATGTCGGCCAGGGGCGTAGGGGAAACAAAACATAGATCCGCCGAGCCGGGGACCGGATGATGGGCTTTCGGCTCGAACTCTTTGCCCTGCTCGTGCAGGTTGATCTTCTGCCGGCCGAACTGCAGCGCACAGCGGCCTTCTCCGAACCGGACCACCTCCATACCCATAATCTCCTCGTAAAACTTTACCGTTCGCTGAATATCCCGTACCGTCAGCACGAAATGGTCCAGCCGCTCGATGACGATGCCGGTTGGTTGACTCATTTTCATTTTTCCTCCTTATTCGCAGCCGATTTCCTCCAGGAATTATTTCGTACCAGACTATCGTAAAGTATCGTTTATTCGAAATCCAATCCATTCTTGAACAGGCGGGTCCCGGTCTTATGCCCGAGCCAAAGCAGCGGGATGACTCCCCCGACCCCCAGCAGAAGCCCAAGTTCCGCCGTCGCCCAGGTCAGCAGATCAGCGGAGAACAGACGGTAGTATGCATAGATCGAATACGGAAGTACGAGAAGGACCGCTGTCGCGACGCCAGGCGTGTAGCGGCGAAGCAGAACGGACTGCCCCAGATGGGTGAAGGAATGTGCGAAAAAAACGGCCAGAGCCGCGGCGAACGGCAGCAAGCTTCCCCCTTGGTCCAACGCTATCCCTGCCCAGACGGTACAGAAGGAGACGCCCAGCAGCATGAAGCCGACTGCCACCGCAAAGGAGCCTGTCCGCATGCCGAAGATCTTATTAAGACGTTTGCCGATCCCCGAAGGCAGCCGCTTCTCTATCTCCATGCGGTTACGCCGCATGAAGGGCTCGACCGTCACAATTTCCTCGAGATCGTGAAACATAAAGACAATCGGCAGCAGCCAAATCACCGTATGCAGGGATAACACTTGATTCAGCCATGGAAACATAACGATACTTCCTTTCTACATTTAATTTGCAAGATAGAGATAGAAAAACACCCCTTAGAATTCATGGAAAGCATCGTAGGGCTCCCATTCTATTCTAAGGGGTATTCTTCAAAAAAAGATAACACTTTCTTTGCTTACGACTTGCAAAAAACAAGGAATTGGATTTTGTCGACCTTACGCAAAAGCTGCACTGCTGTCAGCCGAGATGATTCCTTTAGAGATGAGAATCGAACGAGAACTGTTGTCGGAAGGGACATAACCTTTTTCCAGCAAATCGTTAATGTGAAGTTTATTATAAACAAAGCAAAAGACCCATGAGCTTAATCCGAAGGTGATAGAAGCGCACAGAAACTGAATAATCGCCCATTTCCAGTCTCCTCTGAAAATTGCCGGAAAGAAGCCAAAGAAGAACGTTGTCCAAGAAAATCCCAGTTTCCGCTGCTTTACCATTCCTACTTGGTTTTTCAAATTGATTATCATGTTAACCCCCACCTTATGAACTAGTTCTTAAGAACCAATATTTTTGATTATAAGGGAAATACATCCAAAAAGGAAGGTTTTTTAGGAATAAATACCCATAAATTTTATTGATTTCTCTCAAAACATCTTTTCCAGTAACTCTACCAGCCACCAAAAAAAGACCCAAAGGGCCGGAAACCCTTGGGTCTTCTTGTCTACTTCTCTGCCTGTTCCTTCCGGCGCGCATCCTCGAGCGTAACCTCCACCAGACGGCGGATGGCCTCGTCCAGCGCTTCGCCGAATGCCTCCGGATCGGACGTGGCCTGCCAGCGGTTTTCGCGGATGACGGCAAGCGGGCCTTTAACGGATTCGTCCCGAATGCCCGCATCCTCCAGCAGCTCGACTGCTTTAGTCAGCGTGTCGACTAAACGCATCGGGCCGTAGCTTGCCGGCTCCTTGCCCAGCGCCCGTGCGGCGGTGAGGACATACCCGACGAAATCCAAAAGCCGTTCATGCCGCTCTTCTTCAGATCGATTCCTTGCCGTATCGGTCATAGGACAGCACCTCCCTGGACGGCTTGCTCGTTTTCGGCCGCGGCGGCTGGTCCGCGTACCCGAGGGTGATCATCAGCTCGGGCACGACCTCCTCCGGCAGGCCGAGCAGCTGCTGGATCGCCTTCGCGTGAAAGGACCGGGCCGGACAGCTCGATACCCCGAGCGATTGCGCGGTCAACAGGATGTAGGCCGCCGCAATGCCCAGATTGACGAAGCGCAGCGTTTCGGCTGTATCCGCTCCGCCTTTGGATAAGGCTTCCACCCGGTTGGAGCAGAGAACCGCCACGGCGGCCGGGTTTCCCGAGACGCCCTGGGCAAATCGTTTTACCCTCCGGATCTGGTCCGGCTCCTGTACGATCACAAAATGCGATTCCTGCGCGTTGCTGCCGGACGGGCTGTTCAGCACGGCCTGCTCCAGCGCTTCAAACACTTCCCGGGGAAGCCGCTTGGTGGAATCGTAAGAGCGCGTGCTCCGCCTCGTTCTTATAGACTCTGCTACGTCTAGTACCATTGGTCATCTCCCGCCTTCCCTACCGCCGTCTAGCGAATCGTAAAACCAAGCTTCTCCACCGTCTGCTTCAAATTGTCCCGCAGGCTGGCCGACGCCGCGATCGTCTCCGGACGCGTGCAGCGTCTGGCGGAATGCTCCGTCCAGCCGTACTCCACGCCTTCCTTCTCGGGCTCGCCGGCAAGCGAGACCCGGCGGCCGTCGTACGTCCGGCGGGCCATCATCGTCCGGTCGTACTCGGCCAGCCCCTCCTCCAAGGAGGCGGTATCGTAACGTTCCTCGTGCACGGTCACTTGGGCTGGCAGCCGCGGCTTCACGCCCCGCCGCACGCCCTCCCGCTCGAGCCCGATGGCAAGACCCGCGAGCGCAAACACGCCGGCCGGGAAGTCCAGCTCCTGCGCGACAGCGGCCGGGTCGTTGCGGATGGAGCCCACCGGCACAGCGGCCAGCCCCATGGACTCCGCCGCAACGAGCGCGTTCTGCAGCGCCAAGGCTGCGTCGACGGAGGCGAGCAGGAACATCTCCAGCGTATCCGCCGCGAACCGGTAGCCCTGCCTCTCGGTCAGGTGCTTCAGCCGGTAGATGTCGGCACAGAACACAAGGAACACCGGGGCTTCGCTAATAAAGCCCTGGCGGCCGGAAAGCTCCGCCAGGCGGGCCTTCCGCTGTTCGTCCTTAACGACGAGGATGCTGTACGCCTGCAGGTTCGAAGAGGTCGGCGCACTTCTCGCCGAGGTCAGAATGGCCTCCAAGGCCCCTTCCGGAAGCGGCTTGTCCCGGAATCCCCGAACCGATTCGTGGGACGCGAGAACATTCAGCGTCTCGTTCTTAACACCAGCCGGAAGCTCGATCCCCTCAAGCTCCCAGCGGCTCCGGACCGGTTCCCCGCTCATAGTGTCAGCTTCCCGTTCTCCAGGATGATCCGCTCATCAAGGAAGACGTCCGGTGCCGTCACCACTCCGTCGATGTGAACGCCGGCCGAAACGGTTCCGCCGAACGTGTTGTTGCTGCCGAAGGCCACGTGAATCGTGCCGTACACCTTCTCGTCCTCCAGCACGACGCCGGTAATTCGGGCTTTGTCGTTGGTCCCGACGCCGAATTCCCCCAGCTGCCGGCCCTCGCCTTCGCCCAGCACGCCGAGCAGCCAGTCCGCCGCTTCGCCCTCGGCCCGGACAATCCGGCCCTTCTCGACGGTCAATAGCAGCGGCTCCCCCAGCTTGCCGTAGTTCGCGAGCGAGCCGTCGATAAGAATTTGGCCTTCGGCCGAGCCTTCCACGGGAGCGATGTACCCTTCCCCGGACGGCAGGTTGCCGGATTCGCCGGGATTCCGGTACACGCCCGTGCTCGGCACACCTTTTCTTCCGTCGATGGAGAAGGTGAGGGTGTAGCCTCCCTTCTCAATGCGGACCTGCTTGCCCTCCGTCAAAACCGCGGTTACCTGCTCCGTCCGTTCCTTGACTTCGGCATAATCCGCCGCGATGGCGCCTTCGAGGAACATATCCTCCGTAATGCCCGGCATGGTGGCCAGGCGGGCCCCTGCGGCAACGGCCGCTTTACGCGCCTGGGTATGCGTCAGCGAATGCTCGGTGATGCATAGGACGACCTGCGATGCGGCCATCGCCGCGGCAACGGGAGCCGGCGGCTCTTGGCCGGAGCGCTCCCTTTCCCGGATCACGGCGAGCATGGCTTCCGCACCCAGTCTTTTTCCCGCCTCATAAACGGATTCGGCCAGCTCCTTCTTGACATCATCGGCTACGATCAAGAAGGTTTCGCCGGCCTGCAGGCCGAGACAGTTTTGCAGCATTTTCACACTGACTTCCACAAGCTGTTCCTTCATCTGTATTCCACCCATCCTATAGAGTTTGGGGCATCTATCCCTATTAAATCATTTCCGAGACCAGCTTCGCCATCAGGGCATTGGACAGAACGACCGGTTTGCCGCTCAGGCGGTGCACCCGTTCCCGCGCCTCCTCCGTGTAGCCCATGCAGTCGAGCAGGATCAGGTCGGCCTCGTCCTTCAGCTTCTCCGCCGCCTTCTCATAGGCTCCTTCCTCGATCCGGTAAGGCGAGGCGATGCCGAACACCGGATTCAAGCCGACGGAGGTGTATTTCGGCAGCAGGCTGTCCGTCTGCTCCCGAAGCGGCACCAGAACGCCGAGACGTCGCCCGCCCGCCATCGCCTTGACCGCAGGCGGGATAATGTGGTCCGGCTCGATGAGATGAGCCGTTGTCGTCTTTAATCCCGGGAATACGCCGGTGCAGAGCAGCAGGATTTGATGGATTCCCGCCTCCTCCAGCTCCCGGATCTTCCTCTGCAGAATCGGCTGGATCTTCTCGCGCGAGAAGACGGCGGATTCCCCCGTCGTTAAACGGGACGTCAGAACGTATTCTCCGGGCTCCGGCTTAAGCTTCGTGTCGATCTCCTCTTTCGTACAACCGTCCAGCGCGCCGGCTTGAACCAGCTCGGCGCGGCCCTCGAGGTACCGCTCCAGAATCGGCGCCACATCCGTGCGGGGAGCCTGGCCGATCGTGACCATCCCTAACCGTTCCATCCGTCCTTCCTCCCTTTCTTGAAATCGGACAAAGAAACCCCCGGCGCTAAGCGCGCTGGGAGTTTTCTCCGCCGGTCTGTAAAATTTTCATGGAGCCATAGAGCTTGGTAATGAGCGCAAACTCTTCCTTATCGTAAAACTGCGCAACGCCGCCGGTAAACTCCTTGGCCACTTCCACCGCAAACCGTACGGCGGCCGCGATGTCGATCTCGTGGCTGGCGCCGGTGCCACAGCCCGGCACGGCCGATTGGGCCGTAACGGCAAGTCCGACAACCGGAGCGTCGGTCGCTACACAAGGCTGCAAAATCGAGTTGATGTGATACAAATCGTTGCCGTAAGGCGTAATATCCTGCGTCGTGACCGGGAACGTGCGGGCGAGCTCGCCTGTGGCCATTTCCATTATCCGCACGAGGTCCTCGCTAATGCGGAGGATGTACCCCTCCTTGACCGTAGGGGAGAGGGCGATGCCCTTATGGTTGATGACGCGGTTGCCCTTCGTCGTATCGATCGACAGGATCGCTTCCATCTCCGGCGTCACTTCGTGGTTGTTCATGGTCAAAATATCGACCGGCGAATCCATGAAGTCGACCGGCTCATGCGGCCGGGTCGGCGCATCCGGGCAGATGTGGGTGCTGACGATGACGTCGCCCGTCAGGGTGTCGCCTTTCGTCTGCATGTCCGCCAGCTTCAAGGCGGCGGCGACGGCCGCTACCGCGCCGTCGGCGTCGGAGACGAGGCCGATCCGGCTCGGGCGGGCGCCGATGCCGCCGAGGCGGCCGACGATCCCGAGGGTCGGCGCGCTGCCGCCTTGGCTTTTGCCTTCCGTTCCCGGAATGACGATCTTAACGAAATCCGTGCTTCCTTTGCTCCCCGTCACTTTGGTTACAGTAACAGATACGCCCGGGTAAGCGGCGAACAGCTCCTTGATTTGGTCTCCGTTGACATAGGCGCTGTCCATCGCCTCCAGCACCGTCATGGTGTGCTTCAGTGACATTTTGTTTCCTCCATCCTGTGTTGAGCTTAAGCCAGATACGGAAGGACCGGTTTCCCGATGATGTCCTCGACCGGCTTCAGCAGCTTCTGGTTGTACATGGTGGTGCTGAGCAGCAGATTGTGTTTCGTTACAGTGATCACGGCCACCTGCTGGCCTTTCTCGATGGCGGCGGTGATGACCGGCTTGGCGGTTCGGGCATCCAGCGTCATGATCAGGTCCGGGAAGGTCGAATAGCGCTCACCGTCCTTCTCGAGCGTCATGTACTCGTTCCAGAAGGTCATCTCATATTGGTTGTCGATCACGACGGTTCCGACATCGAATCCTCCAGTCGTTTCAAGCCGGAAGTCCGTGACCGTACCGGTCGTGACCACCTTGCCGCCCAGCTGGCGGACCACGGCGTCGATTGCGGCCTCGCCCTTCTGCGACAGGAGCGCCTCGCCGACTTGGATCGCCTGCGAGATCGCGCCCGGCGCGCCGTTCTGCTTCGCGTAGCCGGCGGTGACCGGGTTGCGGGCGACCGCCACCAATCCGCCCGCCTCGACGGACGCCTTGCGGATGAGGGTGGCGGACCGTTCGAGCGAGCCGGACAGGCTCAGCTCTAAGTAGTTCGCGCCTTTGCCGCCCACGCCCGCCTGGTGGGACACATACCCCTCCACTTCGGACAGGTTCAGGGAACCCATCGATCCCGTCGGATGGGCCCGTCCGTTGCAGGCAAAGTCCACAAGCGGGATGCCGGTGATGGCGGACTGGAACCATCCGTTCACGGTGGTACCGGCTCCGTTCTCATTGGTATGGAGCCCCTGGATCGGCCTGCCGATCTGCTTCGAAAGCAGCTCCAGCGCCCGGGCATAGTGGATCGGCATGACATACTGGTCCTTGGCCGCGGGCGCGCCCACCATGGACACGGTCACAAGCAGGTCGCTGTCCGCAAACGAGTCGATCGGGGTGAGCTCGATCGGCCCGACCTCCAGAGCCAGGCGTCCGAGCTTGAGGCCTTCCTCAATCCAGCCTCCCCCGCCGCCGCCCAGCACGGCTCCGCCATATACCGCGTACTCCACCATCTCGCGGTCTATTTTTAGGTTAGGCATCAGGGAATCTACCTCACTTTCTGAACTTGAATACCGAGTTGAAGAAGCTGTAAAGCGCATCCCCTGCGATAAACCCGGCCGCCATGATGCTCATCGGCGTCTCGGCTTCCTTCTTCCAGATGGCCGTTACGATGAGCCGGATCGCGATACCGGCGAGCACCGCCCAGCAGGCGTTCGGCGTAAGGATCAACAGACCGGTGGCGAACAGAACCCCGAGCTGGCGGCTCGGTCCGCCGATCAGCTGGACGATCGCGCCTGGAATCGCCCACAGCAGCAGCTGCTTGGCGACATCCGGCGAAGCACCCGCCTTAATGGTCGAGACATACACCTTGTCGATCGGCGGCACAAGATTTTGCGCGAAATAGGAATTGTAGGTGGCGACTACGGTCAAGAGAGCCACGCCGAAGGCGATCATGCCTGTGATATACTGCTGCTTCCGTCCCGCCAGCTCGTGCTCGCGGTCGGCCCCGTTGCCCCGCAGAATATGGCCCGTCTTGAGGTCATAGCCCATATCGGCGAACGCCGGACCGGTGGAAGCGCTGAAGCCGGCCAGAAGAGCGAGCGCCACCGGCGGGAAGCCGACCAGCATGCCGAACAAGAGCGTGATGAAAGCGACGGCAAAAGCCGGGAACCAGCCGGAGTGCATCGCCGCAATGCCCACGATCAGCTCGTGGATGAAGGCGGCGAAGGCGGCGAAGAACAGGAACCCGATCAGCATGCCGAGGGACATCTTCGTCACCAGCCCGCCGAGAAGCGCAATGACCAGGGCCACAACCAGGTAAGCGACGAAGCCGAGGCCAAGCGCGCGCTTTGCTTCGTTAATCGGACGCGTAAGCCGGGCATCATCGGCTGCTTCTTGTTTCCGTGCGGCTTCGCCTGCAGCCGGGTCCTTCTTCCGCCCCCGGAAGATCAGGATGGACACCTGAATCAAAGCGACAATGCCCGCTCCGATCATAATGCCGTGGGCGATATACAGCTTATTGACGTCCACGTCGAACCACGGCACGGAATACTGGCGGATCATGAGGCCGATGCCGAACATGGTAAGTGCCCAGATGTTCCCAATAAACGCCACCCCGAAGGCCGACATCGAAATGTGGAACCAGGAGCCGATGAGGCCGATGGCCGTCCCGATCCCGAGAAGCCCGGCACGCTTGCCTCCCTTGTCCCCCGCGAGGATCGATTCCGCAGTCGCCACCCCTGGCGCCCAAGTACCGGAAGCCGGGAACAGTTTGGAGTCGAAGAGCTTATACAGGAGGCCGGCATCCACGAACATCGCAAGCGCGGCCCCGATGAGCATCGGCACGATCAGCTCCGGCGTCCCCATGGCGAAGGGAATGCCGATCGGAATGAGCAGGGAGTTCGCCGCGCCGAAGGTCGCCGACGAAATCGAGGTCTGCACCAGGTTTTGCCGGTGAATGGATTTGTATTTCTTGAATATGGTAACCGGGATGCGGGCGATCAGCATGGCGACCAGCGCCCCGATAATCGCTGTGTTCGGCGTGACGCCGAGGGTGGTGACGATCTGCATGCCGATGATGGCGCCGATCACCGCCGTCACGATGTTCAGAAGGAGGGCGAACGGTTCAAAGATACTCGGGTGCTTCTTTTCCTGTTCCTCTTGCTGCAATGGATCGTTTTTCATTAGATAATCCCCCGTTTCCTCTAGTGCCTTAGCCGTAAGTGTTGTTCTGCTTCCCTTTTCATTTTCGTGCGCCTAGAGAGATTCTCTCTTTCTTAAGGATGGCCAGTCCCCTCCGCCCTTTAAACCAAGCCGGTATAGGTAACCATGTAAACATTCCCTAAAGCTTCCTCTTCCCGCTCCCTCGGTTCCACGTTCCCAGCATCACGCCCGCGAAGACGAGCAGCGCCCCGGTTACTTTGCCTGCGGAAAGCGCATGGCGGAAAAGAATCAGATCCAGCAGCATCGTCATCATCGGCTGAAGGTTCAGCACGATCGCGGCCTTGGCGGCGCCGACGGTTTGCATGCTTTGGTTCCACCACACGTTCGTCAGCCCCTGCGCGATCAGGATGGAGCCCAAGGCAAGCCCCCAGATCCATAGGGAATGCTTCCATTCAATCGGAACATAAGCCAGCACGAACGGGTCGAACAGCAGGCTGCTAAGCGCAAAGCTGTACACGGTGACGATAAAGGGCGCGAGCCGCCTCGACAGGATGCGGATGAAGATCAGGTTGCAGGAGAACGTGAACGTCGCGCCTAGCATAAGCCAGTCCCCCGAATGAAGCTGGAAGCCGGTGAGCCCTAGCGCCTGGGAGATTCCTGCGATGGCCACGAGGCTGCCCGCGATCATGCGCCAAGTCACCCTTTCCTTAAGAAAAAGTGCGGCGAGGCCGGCCGTGATGAGCGGCGCCAAGGTGAACAGAAGCGAGGCGTTCGTAGCCGTCGTCCGTTTCAGGCCCTGGTACAGAAAAAGCTGGTTGGCGATAAGCCCGACCAACGCCGACAGGAGCAGGAACAGCATCTCTTTCCGGTTCACCCGAACCGCCGCCTTCGTGGCAAGCGCCCAGACGAGGAAGACGACGCCTATAACCGTCAGGCTCAGCGCCGAAAGAAAATACGGCGAAAATTCCTTAAGCAGAATTTGACGCGAAAGGTAGTTCAGCGACCAAATGAAGACGCACAGGAAGAGGAGCGTGTAGGAACGGGCCGGTGTATAGGCCCGGGAATCCGAATCAGACAACCGCCCTCTCCCTTTCCAGCTGCTTGTACAAGGCGGAGGCGAGCAGGCCTTCCGCCTCGACCGCATCGATCACGAGCACGTTCAGCTCCTGCCGCAGGACATCGGCAAGGCCAATTGTCGAGAAGCCCGTGCAGGCGAAGACGATGACCTCCACCCCCTGCTCCATCAGACGGCGGGCGGCGGCAATCGCCTTCTCGCCTCCGGCCGGAGTCATCAGGTCGGTCGTGTTCGTGACTTCCTCCGGCTGGAGGTAGGTCACCAGCCTGTCGCCGAGCAGTTCCTGCATGACGGCCGGCGCCCCGTCGGTAATGCCCATTACGCCGACCTTCCGGCCGACGGCGAGCGCCAGGTGCGACGCCGCGCTACCCGCTCCGATGACGGGGACCGCCACCTTCTCGCGAAGCTCCCGGATGGCGGGGTCCGCCGCGCAGCTGATCACCAGAACCCGGCAGCCTTGGGCTTCCAGGCTCTGGCCGAGCTCCACAATCTTTGGAACGGCGGCCGCTTCCGTCTCGTCGTTGTAAATGCCGAGCGGCTGATCCGGAATGCACCGGCTGATAACCGGCACTCCATACAGACGCGAGATCAACTTCCCGTGCTGCTCCAGCACTTCCTCATTCGACGTGGTCAACACACGAATCAAACCGATCATGGCCTGTCATCCTTTCCAGTTGTAATGGACTAAACGGAAAAAGTGTTTTTTTCATTGTATCCGCCACCAAATGTGTCAACAATGTGTCGAGACGCCAAAATGCACAAAGACCTCTTGTGCTCGCAGCACAAGAGGTCGGATTTTAGTCAGACTTTTTCAGCAAATAAAACGCCGTGCACAAATAATAAACGAACCGGTTCAGCGCATTATCCAGGTCGATGTCCAGAATTTCCTTAATCCGGTCGATCCGGTATTTAACCGAGTTCCGGTGCACATACATCCGGTTGGCCGTCTCGATCAGGCTGCCGCCGGTGGCCAGGTAATAATAAAAAGTGGTGATCAGGTCGGTTCCGTTCTCTTTGTCATAAAGGGACAATTTCCCTATTTTCTTCTCGAGCAGCGGATCGAATTGGACATATTCCGAGGATTCAAGAAGCAGGTGGAACATCTCCACCTCGTCGAAGGTGAAGGTGTGCCGGTCCTTGTCCAACCGGGCCCCGAGCGTGATCGCTTTCTTCGCTTCGATGTAGCTGCGGTTGACCTCCCCCAAAGGGCGTTTGCCGCCGAACCCGGTGCACACCTTTCCGCCCTGTTCCAGCAGCGGGCCTAGGAGCTCACTCCACTCCCTGGCGGGCTCCCTGCCTAGTGCCGGCTTCCGGTCTAGGCTTCCTTTGGCAGTGGCCAGCAGCAGCACAAGCCGTCCCGTCTGCAACTGGAGGTGGCAGCGGACCTTCCGGCGGGCGGCCTCCTGGTGAACGAGCTCGCTCACCTTCACGAACAGCGGGCTGCTCTCGTCCAGGACGCCGTCTTCCCCCTCGATCATGCACACCTCCCACAGCCAGTCCGGCTGCAGGCCCAGCTGCCGCGCTTTGTTCTCCACCTCCTGGCGGGATAGCGGCAGGCCCATCAGCAGCTCCTCGAAGAAGCTGCCGCGCAGCCGCTGCTCGGTGTCGTGCTCGGTTTTGCGGCGCATGAGCTCCAGCGCGAAGACGAGGCGGGCCTGCTCGATGCAGACCAGCTCCAGCTCGTCCAGCTCCTCCTTGCCCACAACCAGCCGGCCGACCGACCGCTTGTCCACCGTGACGTCCCATTGGCGGCTTCCCGCAGAGGGCTCGTAGGGGGCCGATGACGGAGAGGACACGAGCAGCTCGCCGCCGCTGCCCACGATCCAGATCGGGCATTTTACCAGCTCGGCCACATTATCCGCCACTACCTGAATGCCGCTGTTGTTCAGCACCAGCGCCGTGAGCGTCTTGTATACCTCTTCGGACCGCCGGAGCAGCGCCGCCTGCTTGTCCAGAATCTGCTCCATGACCGTATAGGTAATGTCAATATAGGGCGTTTCGTTCGGGATCTCGATGATGGGCACCTCGTACCGGCTGCTGAGCTCCAGCACCTCCTGGGGAATCCCGGTCATGAACCGTTCCGGCTTGATCCCGAGCGCCGCGGCCTCCGCCTGCGCCAGCTGCTCGACCAGATCCAGAAGCAGCTTCGGATCATGGCGGATGGAATAGCCCGTCGTCAGAATAAGCTCGCCTTCGCGGAGCCAGTCCTTCACGTCCGGCACTTCCATAATGTCGATGTAGCGGACGATGCGATCGAGCCCCTGATCCCCGCTGACCAGCTTCGCGTTCTTCAGAATGGGCAGCTTCAGCAAATCCTTAACCGTCAGCCCTTTGAATTTCATGGTTGTCACCTGCCTCAGGCAGAGTATGAGTATGTTCCTTCATTGTACCATATGGCCGGGACGGGTCCGGGGCTTCGGGCTTGTCCTGTTTTTGGCAATACAAAAAAAACCTCGCAACGGCAGCGGGAGGAGCATCCTGTCGGATGTCCGGTTATCCGCTGCCTTCGCGAGGGGATCGTAACGTTTAGGATCAGCCATATCATTTTTTAAGCTTGCTATTGAACTTTTGTACCCGTTAGTTCAATTACTTAAGGTATTGCGTTTCATTTTCAGGATACTTCGTGCATTACAATCAGGACATGATAAATATCTTTCGAAGTCCAATGGATTCACATTACTTTGAATGTCCTTTACTTGTAAATAAAAATGCCCACATTCAGGACAAACGACTTTTTCGGATGGGTCCTTACCTAAAACCTTTGCAGCGTCTAACTAATTTTGGTTCATAATTCGCCTTCTTACTTATTATTTTTATCTTCATTATCTTTGCAATTCCAATGATGTCCCCCACGTAATCTTTAGTATCGGTTTGGTTTGTAATTCCAATGGAATAACAAAATTATCTTTGTTAAATTCGATAATTAGACTTTCAAAATTATTAGCCCTTTTTATAGTGAGGTTATGAATATTCTCTAAGAAGAACTTGTTTATTTTTTCATTCCCAAGATAGTTCAGGGATTTTAATCGTAATCACCATCGTTTCTTTCTTGTGTAAATATCTTTATTGATTCGTGAATTAATTGAACCCATTACTTTAACAAACCAGGGACAGCTACCTTAGGCTATCTGCTCCCTGGTTTGTTGCGCCCTAGCTCTCATGCTTGTTAACAATCAAAACTAATTAAAAAATGAATGCTTCCCTAAAAATTTTCCTTTTATTTGTATCTAACTCAAAATCATAATTAATCAATTGTAGAGTAGCATTGTGGGGGAGATTCATTATCCCCCCAAGATCATTTATTTGCGACAGAATCTCTTTTAATGTTAACCCTTTATCAATGTTCTTTACAGCTGAAAGAAGTGAGTCTTTTTCCTTTTCATAATTAATATTAACACCCAAATTATAAGCTGATTTTATCCGCTCTATCTTATAATCCTCAAACTTCTTATACTGTTTTTCATTATCACGAAAAAATTTCGTGACATATTCGTAAGTATCATATGAAATATGCTTACAGAATGAAGCAGCACAAGACTCCCATCCTAGGGAAAACCGAAGATTTGAGGAAAATGCTTTCTTTAAAACAAATATTGGATCTGGCAGGATGGCTCCAATTTCGAGTAGCTCCTTTTTAAAACAATGCGTGGTTTCATCAACATACCTAGGGTGGATCTCTATGATCTGAAATACACCTTTAGAATATCCCGTTACCCAGTCACCTTTAGAAAACTCCATGCAAATACCTCGGAAAGTAAATTTTTTACATCCTTATCTTAGCATAACTTCATTGAAGAAATCTGCCTGTTACTGGAGCAGCAACTATTGCAAAGCAAATAGGCGATGGATCGGTTCATCACCGCACTCTCGTTTCACTTTAGCTGAACGTATATTGATTAAATTCGTTATGTCACAATGGATAATTCCATAAATATTTCAGCAATATCATTATCATTGTATTTTGGTATCTCATAAAAGCCAAAACTTTGAAATACAGACATCGCTTTATAAGATTGTTTCTCAGTGTCCAACCTCAGCTTTATTAATCCAGCTTGTCTTGCAAATTCTATTATTTGGCTCATCATGCTTTTACCGTAACCCTTATCTTGATATTCAGGTAAGACGAAAAACCTCTTTATTTCACCAATTCTGTTTTCAGAATCAATACCCTTCAAACCAATAGTCCCAATAACACTCTGTTCTTTCTTCAATAACCAGAATCCGCCTCCCGTTTCAAAATATAGCCGTTCAATACTTCTAATATCTGAATGCGACCCTTCAGGATCAAAGACATATCCTCTGGAAACATACATAATTTTCATAAACTCTTCCAATTGATACTGGTCTGATCTAATGTATCTTTGTAGCAATAAGCATTCCCCTCTCTTTTGTATTCAACAAAATGCAATCAACAAAACTGCCCGTTAGCGGAACAAGCGGCCGCTTGTTGTCGTTGCGTTATCGTCCCCGTTAGAGCAAAAAATTAAAATATTGTCGGTACCATTCCCCCATCTATGCGGATCGGGGATCCTTTGAAGGCGGAGGTCATTGGGCTGCAAATGAAAGCAGTCAATCGGCCGATCTCCACAGGTCTTATAAACCGTTGGATTTCGGATTGAGGCAGGTTCTTCGTCATAAAGTCTTTCTCTTTATCCTCGAAGGTCATCTCTTCGTTCGAATAAATGCTCTCGATGATCTGCTGCACGTTTTCGGAGAGGGTCGGTCCCGGCAGGATCGTGTTCACTGTAACTTCGGTGCCGCGGGTCAACTTGGACAAGCTCTTGGACAATGACAACAGCATGGATTTGGTCACACCGTATTGAGGCATCTGTCCGGAAGGCATGACGGCTTCCTCACTGGCGATGAAGATAATACGGCCGTATTCGCGACTAAGCATGGAAGGCAAATAAAACTTGGTTAAGTCGTTGGCGGCGAGAAAGTTCGTGCGGAAGTACTTTTCCCATACGGCATCGTCTACGTCGTCATAGGACATGATCTCATAGATGCCCATGCTGTTGACGAGGATATCGACGTGGGGGAAATTTGCGAATAAAGTTTCTCTTTGCATCGAATCGACGAGATCGGCCGTTGCATTTCGAGGTTCCGTTTCCGGGAACGCCGCTTGGATCTCAGCCACCGTGCGCTCTACGTCATCGTTGTTCCGACCATTTATGAGAACATGAACGCCTTCCCTGGCAAGTTCAAGGGCAATCGCTTTTCCTATGCCTCTAGTTGATCCCGTTACTAAAGCTGTCTTATTCTTCAATCCCATATCCATCTGCCTGCACTCCTTATGTCTAGGATAGGGATCATGATACATCGTTTCGCCTACCCGGTAACTAGCACGGAGCGTCAATTTTCTTGCGCGACGCGCCAATTGGTGGGAGTATCCCCTTTCCATGAGCGGAACGCGCGATAAAACGAATTTTGGTCCTCGTAGCCGACAAGAAATGCGACCTCTTTGACTTCCAGCGCGGGGTCTGCCAAGTAAGCGACGGCCATCTCCCGCCTAGTTTTCGCCAGCAACTGCTTAAAGCTTGCGCCTTCTTCCGTCAGCCTGCGCTGCAAGGTGCGCTCGCTCATCCCCAACTCGGAGGCTACGGTTTGAATGTCGATTCGCCCTCGAGCTAGGCATCGGGTTAAGATCCACTGCACCTTAGCGCTCACGGTGAGCTGGTTCTGTCGTTCTTCCAGCGTACGATCCAAGGCGGGAGTCAGAATCTCGAGAAGCTCTTCGTTGTACGACGTGAAGGGGCGGTCCAGATCATCGCTATTCAGTATTAGCCGATTGCGTAGCGTCCCCATCCGAACGCGGCAACCGAAAAAACTTTCAAGGGCTTGAACGTCGCCCATGGGGTTTATGAATTCGACGGAATGTGCCTTCAGATGACGGCCGGTTCCCCGGCGCCCTAACTCAAGCAGGTAGGCGAGCGTAATGCCGACAAGCACCTGCGGTCCGGGAAGCTCGGCATGCTGCCACTCCAGTTCAATAGAGCATTGCTTGCCTTCTTCCTGAATCCTCAAGTTTTCCGGAGGGCACATTTGCTTATAGCGCGCCATTCGGTTCAGCGCGTCCCGGTAGTCGCGAGCGTGAAAGGTCGCCAAAGCAGCCGGTGGATACTGAGCTGTCTCGTACGCGGTCGCAAGCTTAACGATTCCTGTAGCGATGTCTCCGACTAGTTCGGAATAGGCTTGCCAGATCGAATAATATTGTGCGGTCGTGACTAACGGTTCGGTGATGACGGTTAGCGGTAGACGTGCTTGGCGCGCTACATCCATAGGTTCTACCCCTATTCCCCTGAGGCTAGTCCAGAAACCTGGCGAGATCTTGATACGGTCTGCGGAAGAAGCATTCATAGCTGTCGACCTCCAAGGACAAAGTCCAACTACAATAATCCACGGAGCCCGTGGCCCATTGATTCCTCTGATTATAGCCTAACCGTGCGGGGTGAGGCCACCTGGTTAACCGGCATTCCATGAAAACAACTGGGGAGACGCTTCCGGCCTACTGTGAGAACGAAATTCTGAAGATTGGGTGCATGTAAATTAACATGATTTCAAAACCAGATTGTTATTCTTGCAACTTGGACAATCAGAACGCTCCAAGTTCCTCAACCTTCCGAATATCCACCATATCATGTTTCTTAGCTTCTATCCCCAGCAAATAAAAAATCCGACCCGTTTTGGTTCCGACTTTTGACTTCTCCTCATTATAAAAAAATGGAAATTCGCCATAAGAGTTTCGGATTATCTTTTGGATCCCAATCAACTAAGGCCCTTACGCCGCTCTTAGCAATTTTCTTTACTACTCCGTGGATTAGGTATTTATCTTTCTTGTGCTTTACAATATCACCTGGTTTTATGGATTCCATGCAATTATTCCCCCCTACTTCTTTGAACTTTGACTACATCGGTGGGCTATAGGGTGATATTGAGCACTCTGCACCGGGTGGGATTTGCTCCACAACGAATATTAGAATTGAGGAAAATCTCAGTTTGCCGCTTAGGCAAGCTTATGCTTCCAATTTACCTCGGAAAACTTATGCTTCTAAAATGAAAAAGCCCTTTAATTTCAAGGGCTTTTTCAGAATTATCCAAATAAATTTTTAAGGATCGCCGAAAGCTCGGTATAGGATATCCTTTATTTTAACAGCAAGCTTTTCTGCAGTGGTTGTGCCGGAAAGTGCAGTAACTATCTCGCGAATTTCAGTTTCGTATTCGTCGTCAGGACAATGAGTAGCAAGCAAATCAAAGGGGTCCCACCTATCAATTGTTTCTTAAACTAACAAAAACAGATTCATGTTAACCCCTTTAATTTTGGGAAGATTGGTTTGAGCGAATCCGGGCACGCCACAAACGGAAAACGGCCATCTCCTCAGGTGGACGAAAATGGCCGTTATGGCGGTGACGGAGCACCTTTGCCGTCAGTTCGTCTTCACGACTCTCGTGCCGCGAACCGATGCTGTTGCATATACGGCGAGCGCTGTCCAGATGAGCGCGAAGCCGGCGAGCAGAACCGGTGAGACCGATTCTTTGAACACGAATACGCTCAGAAACAGCATAATTGTCGGTCCAATGTATTGTACGAAGCCGAGCGCTGACAGCGCCATCCGGGCCGCCGCCCGCGCAAAGAAGAGCAGCGGCAGCGCCGTTACTACGCCGGACAGAAGCAGTTCGACGAACGTGGACGCGGGCAGCGTCCATGCGGTCGTCTTTCCCACGGCGGCCAAGTAGATCCAGTAGCCAAGCGCGACGGGCAGGACGACAGCCGTCTCCGACAGCAAACCTACAGAAGCGTCTTGCACGATCTTCTTCTTCGCGAAGCCGTACAAGCTGAACGACGCGGCCAGCGAGATCGCGACCCACGGGAACCGCCCGTAGTCGATGGCGATGATGAGCACCGCGGCGCCAGCGATGGCAATCGCGAGCCATTGGCCTCGGTTTGGCTTCTCACGAAGGAAGACGACCGCCAGCAGCACATTTAACAATGGGTTTAAGTAATAGCCGAGACTTGTCTCGACGACATGCCCGTTGTTGACCGCCCAGATGAAGATGAGCCAATTCGCCGCTATCAGTAGTCCGCTGGCGGTGAGCGACAGCACTAGCGCGCGGCTAGCCGCAATTCGCTTCATGTCGCCCAAGCGGCGCTGGATGGCGACAAGAATACCCATGAAGACGAACGACCAGACGACCCGATGGGACAGAATCTCGCCTGCCGGCACGTCGTTAAACAGCTTCCAATAAAGCGGGAGAACCCCCCACATGATATACGCGATAATGGCGTTGATCAACCCGTTGTTCATAATCATTTCCCCGCTTCTCGCTCCAATGTCTGAACGGATTATACTCTTCGATCCGCGCTTAAGCAAAGGAAATATTTGGTGTGGCGGCCGGCAACGGCGCCCCTGTTCGGCTGCTGTTGTGTATTTTGAGCTATCGTATCCGTTAGTTCAATTCACATTACAGATGCAGCTTGTTCGAAACAAAAAATACCCACGGGCTAATCAAAAATAACTAAAATATTGCTATCCTGGCTGCTTTTTCTGCATGAATCTGTGTCGTATCAAAGACTGGTAAAGAAGTGTCTTCTTGCTGTATAAGTAATCCTATTTCAGTACATCCCAAAATTACACCTTGGGCTCCTTGTGAGGCAAGTCGTTCCATGACATCAAGATACTTTTTCTTGGACAGTTCAGAAGCTATGCCTAGACACAGCTCATGATAAATAATGTCGTTGACCACTTCAATTTCCTGCTCATTCGGAATCAGTACTTCAATCCCTGAATCAATCAGTTTCTTTTTATAGAAGTCTTGCGTCATGGTGTATTTAGTACCTAGCAGCGCAACCTTTTGAACTTTATGCTGTAGCAATTTGCTTGCAGTCGCCTCAGCGATGTGAATAATGGGAATATCAATATTGGCTTGAATTTGTGGAGCGACTTTGTGCATGGTATTCGTACATATGACGATGAAGTCCGCTCCGCCCTTTTGTAAATTTTGTGCTGCTTCAGACAAAATGGCTGCGCTCTTATCCCAGTCGCCATTCACCTGACATTCTTCAATTTCAGCAAAATCTACACTGTACATCAAGATTTTTGCTGAGTGTAATCCGCCTAGTTCTTTCTTAACAACTTCATTCACAGTCTGATAATATCGTGCAGTACTTTCCCAGCTCATACCACCAAGCATTCCGATCGTTTTCAAATGTGTATTTCCCCTTTAATATGTGATTAATGAACTTTATTCATAGCTTTTGACGACAACATCGTTTAATTCTAACAAAGAGAAAAAGATATATAAAGCTCCGAGAATCTCAAGTGTTGACTTTACCCGAATTACCAACAGAACTTAATGTATATAAAAGTATAGATTTAAATCCATTAAAGTAAACTGCCCTTTAGCTTAAAAGGCTGCCACACATTTTCGTGGCAGCCTTCCCAACTCCCCTTATTTAACTATCGTATCCCGTTAGCGTAATGAAAAAGCAGCCGTAGTTTGGCTGCCTCTGCTCAAATGGACGTTCAAAAATTAAGTGCGCTGTTCGGTGAGATATGTTTTGACTGAAGGAGCCTTATAAATCGAGAACTGCTTCAGAATCCCCTCTGGAGTATTATCTGTAATGACCATAGCACGATACTTCGATTGCATGAAATGGTCGCGTTCCATAGCATCAAACATGGAGACAAGTGGATCAAAATATTGATTGATGTTCAGCAATCCACATGGCTTTTGATGCAATCCTAACTGACCCCATGTAAAGATCTCAAAATACTCTTCTAATGTTCCAGGTCCACCAGGAAGAGCAATAAACCCATCTGCCAATTCCGCCATCTTTGCCTTACGCTCATGCATCGAATCCACCATTATAAGCTCTGTTAAGCCCGTATGCGCTATCTCACGGTTTTGAAGAAATTGAGGGAGTACTCCAATAACAGAACCTCCATGCTCCAGCGCAGCATTAGCAACAATCCCCATTAGTCCGACATTAGCTCCACCGTAAATTAGAGTGATTTGTTGTTTGGCAAGCTCTTGTCCTAATTTAAGTGCGTTTTCTTTATAAATTGAAGAAGCTCCTTCACTAGAACCACAAAATACAGCGATTGATTTCATAACCCATCTCCGTTTGTTTTAATTTTCTGAATAACGTGCCTGAAGCTTTTGTTTATGTGATATCAGGATATCATCAAGCGATATATCATATTTATTAGCGATCACAATGAGATTTCCTAAAACATCTCCAAGTTCTTCTGTTAATTCAGATTTATTCTCTTGAAATGTGCCTACAACCTCATCTGGACGATCCCTACCAATCTCTAATGCACGAATTGCACGAGCTACTTCCCCAGTTTCCTCAGCAAGAAATCCAATACGGACAAATATATCTAAGTCTGACCAGTTACGATTCTTATAATAATCCTTAACCCATTGTTGAAATTCAATGATATCCATGTTTCCCTCCAACATAACAAGATTGCTCGATCTCAAAAACTCGAAAATCATAATACCATATTGAAGTTTAATAATCTATTTAGCCAATTTCATCGGTTGCTTTCTGTGAATTAATCATTGGAACTAACCTAATCTGCCCTTTAGCTTAATGAAACCGGCGGCCTATCATTAGAGCAGCTGCCGCCCGATCTGCTCTCTGGTTTCCAGTCTACTTGCTATCCATTCATGATGGCTTCTTACATGCAAATGACTATTTGGGTATTCTTCTCCATAAAGAAGTGCTAAAACTGCCTCATCATGGTTACCTGTTATCATAGAAATATCAATCGCCCAATAAAAAACCAAACGACACTAAGGAAATGTCGTTTGGTTTCTCTGGTAACCACCTTCAGCCGTCAGATAATATCGAGCGGCTTTTTACGTGTGGGCGGGGGAAACGCCTCATCGAGCTTCCTCTGCTCCTCCTCCGTTAACGAGAGGGCCGCCGCACGGGCATTCTCGAGAACATGCCGCTCCGTCGAAGCCTTCGGAATGGCGATCACGTCCCCGCCGCGGATGCACCAGGCGAGCATGACGGAGAACGGAGAGACCCCGTGCCGATCGGCGATCTCCCGGACGGCAGGGTGCGTCACGAGACCTTTTCGAAGAGAGCCCGCCTGTGCCAAGGGGCTGTAGGCCATGGCCGGAAGCCGATGCTCCCTCATCCAAGGCAGCAGGTCATACTCGATGCCCCGGGAGCCGAGATGGTAGAGCACCTGATCGGTCGCGCAGCGGGTCCCGCCCGGCAAGCCGAGCAGCTCCTCCATGTCCGCCTGATCGAGGTTGGAGACACCCCACCGCAGGATTTTGCCCTCCTTCACCAGCTTCTCCATGCCTTCGATCGTCTCACCGAGGGGCACGCTCCCCCGCCAGTGAAGCAGATACAGATCCAGCCGGTCGGTCTTCAGCCTCCTTAAGCTGTCCTCGCAGCTGCGGGCGATCCGGCCCCGTCCTGCGTTATGGGGGTACACCTTGGACACGAGGAACACCTCGTCCCGGATCCCTTCGATCGCTTCGCCGACCAGGGACTCGGAGAGTCCTTCTCCGTACATCTCCGCCGTATCGATTAGGTTCATGCCGAGCTCGACCCCGAGCCGGAGCGTGCGGATTTCCTCCTGAGCCGCCGCAGGGTTATCTCCCATATTCCAGGTCCCCTGCCCGAGTCTCGGCACCCGCGTCCCGTCCGGAAGCTCTACCCGGCTTTCGTTCAAGCTTTTCCGGATGCGGTCCCTCTCGTCTTGACCGATGGTCGCCATGTTCTCCACTCCTTCTCCGTATAATGCCCGAGATAGTCCGAGCCTTGTCTCTAACCCGGCTATTTCGACGGCTGGGATGCGGCTTCCCGGATCTCTTGGGGAATGCTCACTTCGTTGATTTTATTGAACTGGTCGTAACTCAGGTCCACCCGGAGGGTGACAGTCTGCGCCGCATTGTTAGCCGTGGCTTCATAGTGAAGCTCCCGGATAAACAGGGTTTCCTTGTCCACTATTGTTTTCAGGTCGGAGTGAACCTGGCTCTGGTCTACGCCCTTGAAGTTTATGGTAAAAGGCTTCTTAAAGGCCTCATAAACATTGCCGCTCTCCCCTGAATAGGACAGGGAGTATCCCTCTTCCCGTGGTTCGACGGACAGCTCCGACTCGATTTTCCTCAGCGCTTCGACGAGATCCGCATGGGTGGCTTTCAGCAGCTCTTCCTTTTGCAGCCGGGCGGAAACATCCTTCCAGCCCTGTTCGTTCTCATTGGAAAGAATCAGCTTCCCTTGCTTGTAGAGCTCCGTTTTCCCCTGCTTGCCGCTTCCCTTATTCGTGGTGACGTAGGAGGAGTGAAGGTCGGGATCTTCCTTGGCGATGTATTCGACCGCTCCCTCTACCGTTTCTTCGGACTGTACGAGGCTCCCGCTCTTTACCTGTGCGGTTAGACGGAGCTTCACCTGGTAATTGGCTGCTTTGTCTGCCTTCTCGGCCATCGCGGCCACGGCTTCCTCCTTCGGCAATTCCTTGGCGTTGCTGCCGCACGCCGCCGTCGTTAACAAAGCCAACGCTGCCAGTGTAACGCCTACCATTCTTCTCATCGTGCAAGTCCCCTCTTCTTTTTAAGTCATTCCCCATCTCGTGATTACTTGGTAAATTACCCAGAAAAAACGAAAAGAATCAGGAAAAGACTCCTGATTCTGTCAAAGTAGATGGTGGTTGCGGTGGTGATTCCTGGGCAGATAGCGAGGATACGTTTTTGGCCATTACTTATACGCTTGATCAACCGTCCTTACCATTTGATTCATCACATCATCCCAGTCCAGGGAAGGGTTCTCTATGATATAGGCTGGGAACGGCAGCTTATCCAGCAGGCTTAGTTCGATCCGCTTGCGGTTCTCCATAAACCGGATGTTGGATTCCGTGGCGAAACGGGGCCTGGACCGGATGGAGGAAATCCAAATCTGCTGCTCCCTCACACTGGGATGAGTCAAATATAGCAAAACAGGGTTCAGAGCGGCAATCCGATCGGCGATTCCCCGGATATGCTCCTTTATAAGGCGATCACTCGCCTGATAGTGGCCAAGCATATCATGAATCTGATGCTGAAAAAGCACCGCTTCCAGCACATAGACCTCTTCGGAGCGGCTGGCAAGCTCAGCAAAGCGCGCCCATTGCCGCTGTATTAAGGAGGTGAATTCGGGAAGAGAGGCGGGCGGCGAATCCGTCCAGCATAGCTCGTGTGAATTCAGCTCGGCATAGAGCGCCTCCCGCTCCCGAAATGCCCCGACCTCACGGTAAGGAATCAGATAATAGCTGCCGTCTTCTACGGCCCGTTGGCGGATTTCTTGGGCTGCATCCGGAAATCGCTTCAAAAGCTTTGCATACTCCTCCTCTCGAAAGAAAGCATGCCCATTTAAGCTCGCCGGATGCCCCTTGGCTCCTTCATCATAGAATCGGGACGAGATGCCTTGCTGTATCAGGCGGTGATGCAAGCGTTCCGCTAGGGTGGATTTCCCCGTACCGCACAAGCCTTCCACCAATATTAATTTGCCTCTCCTTCGCATTCCACTGGCTCCTGGTTCGAACGATTTTAAAAGATTCAAAACATGATATCCAGAGGAAGCCGGATTTCCACCCGCGTTCCTTCCTTCACCTTACTGGTATACGTAATAGTCCCCTTGTGCTGCTTGATGATCCGATGGCAGATCATGAGGCCGAGGCCGGTTCCTTTTTCCTTCAAGCTATAGAAAGGCTGGCCCAGCCGCGGCAGCAGCTCCTCGGGGATCCCGCAGCCCTGGTCTTCCACCGAAACCGTGCACTCTTCCTCCGAGGTTCGGCGCAGGGTGATGCGGATCTCGCCGCCGGCAGGCATGGCTTCTATCGCGTTCTTCAGGAGATTGAGAAACACCTGCTTTAACTGGTTTTTCTCGCAGAGGATGGGATAAGCGGCGTCCTTATACTCCCGGATAAATTCAATCCGGTTCATAAGTGCCTGGGGAGACAGAAACTCGATCGTGTACTCGATCAGCTCCCGGATATCCGTGCTGGTCAGCTGCGCAGCTTGGGGCTTTGCCATCGAAAGCAGCTCCCCGGTAATAATCTCGATCCTCTCGAGCTCGCTCAGGAGCAGGTCCGCATGCTGGATCCGTTGATCCTCCCGCTTGTACACCTGCAGGAACCCTTTGATGGTCGTCAAGGGATTGCGGATTTCATGGGCCACTCCCGCGGCCAGCTGCCCCACGACGGACAGCTTCTCGGATTGCAGAAGGAATTCCTCCGCCTTCTTGCGCTCGGAGATGTCCCGGCCGATGATGACGATATGTTCGATCCGGCCGCCCTCTCCCCTAACCGACCGGCAGCGGGATTCAAAATCGATCCAACGCCCCTCCACATGCCGGAGCCGGATCTCCATCGTGTGGGCATCCTCCTGCTCGAACAGCCTTCGGATCATATCATGGAACATCCCGCGATCGTCCGGATGCACCAGCCCGCTTGCCTCCCCTCCTACCCCCTCCAAGCTGGGATACCCCAGCACGTGCCCGTGGGAAGGCGAGAAATAGCTGACGGACTGGTCACGGTCGAGCACCAGAATGAGGTCAGACGTATTCTCGGCGATCAGCCGGTATTGGGCTTCGCTCGCCTCCAGCGATTTCTCCATGACCTTCTTCTCTTCTATGATCCGGCGAAGCCGCTCATAGGATTCGATCAGCAGGCCGCCCAGGAGAACGCCAAGCATCACGAAGACCAGGTACTGGACGTGAAAGAGCGGCTCGTCGATGAGAATACGAAACGTAAAGACTGTGCACAGGTAAGCCACAATATAGGCTCCAGAGAACGCCGCGAGTTTCTTAAATGGAGAGAGACGAGAGGTCCCAAGGTGCAGGCCGGAGAAGACCAGCATAATGAAGGTCCACCCAATGATAGCCGGCGCCCAATGCCCTCCCGAGAGCAATCGGGTGAGCAGGGAGAATGCGCCCGTGATCAGCCCCGGCACAGGGCCCAAATAGGCGAACATGAGAATAATCGGGGCATAGCGGATGTCATACGCATACCCCTGCTGCTTGACCGCCATGACCACGAGAATGATGGAGACGAGCCCCGCATAAATGCCCGTCCACACGCGCAGCTGCTTCAGGGACCGATGGTTCCAGAACGAACGAATGACCAATGGAGTACTGACCAAGAGTGAGAAAATGGAGAGATTCACCATGTAATCGAAAAGAATCAAGCCGGACTCCCCCGCCTTAAAAGATTGGCCGTTAGGCAACATGTCTATCATAAACCAGGGGAAGCTTGATTTCTATATTTTTACATGGGGACCGTGTGAGAATAAGATGAAAAAGCCGCTCTTCCCCTATGGGAAAGACGGCTTGGCGGGGGTAAACTTTCAACCGCCCGTGAATAACGGATCCACCGGCTTTTCCCCAGAGGGTAAATCCGTGTCCGCCACGGCGTTGCGGCGGCCGGGCCAGAAAGCCCATCTGCCCAGGAGCAGCGTGATGGCCGGTACGAGGAATGGCCGGACAATGAACGTATCGATCAGAATCCCGAGCGCGGTAATGACACCCATTTGCAGCATTAACTGGACCGGCATCGTGATCAGAACAGCGAACGTCCCCGCAAGAATGAGGCCTGCCGAGGTAATGACGGAGCCCGTCTCCTTTACGCCTTCCAAGACCGCTTGCTTCAATGGCATATGCTTGCTCTTCTGCCATATGGAAGAGATCACGAAAATGTTATAATCCTCGCCCAGCGCGATCAAAAAGACAAACGAATAAAGCGGGATCGTGCCTTGAATGACGTCCATGCCCATGAGGTTATGCAAGACGAGCCACCCTAATCCCAAAGCCGACAAATACGAGAGCAATACCGTTAAAATAAGATAAGCCGCGGCGACCAAAGAACGCAGATACACGACCAGGAGAGCGGCGATCATGATAAGGATCATCGGCAAAATGATGCGCATGTCCCGCTCGTTTGTTACTTTCGTGTCATATTGCTCCGCTGTCTCTCCGGAAATCCATACATGCTTCGCCGCATTCGTGTCGCCTGACTGACTCAACGCGCCTTCGACCGTTTGGCGAACCTCCGGAATGAGATTCATCGCCTCCATCGAATAAGGGTTTAGGTTAAGGGATACGTCATACGACACTAGCTGCGGGTTCGTCCGCCCGGCCAGCGGCGCGGATACTTGTGCCACATAAGGAAGCGAGGCCAAAGTTTGGGCAACGTCCCGATCTTGGCCGCCGGTATCCACGATCACTTTAGCGGGAGCGAGTTGGCCGGGTGAGAACTGCTCGCCGATGACGGAGAAGCCTTCTATGGAGGCCATCGTCTTCGGGAACATGGCCAGCTTATCGAACGTGAACTTCACCTGAGTCGCGAATACGGCAAAACCGCTAAGTACGGTGCAGGTCAAGACGACAATGAGCCAAGGCCGGCGGACGACAAGGGAACCGGCAAAATCACGCGAGGGCTTGTTAGAAGCCGGGGCCGAACGTCCCTTACGCTTGGCTCGTTCGGCCAGCATGCCGGGCGTCCTCGGAATGAACGGCCAGAAAGAAGCGCGCCCCATAATGGCGAGCAAAGCAGGGACAAGCGTCAAGCTGGCCAGACTCATAATGAAGATGGAAATCCCGAACGGTGCGGCGAGCAGCCGGAACGAACCGTACTCCGCCGCGAGAAACGTTAGAAGCGAGAGAATGACGGTTAAACTGCTCATCGCGATCGCGCCTGACGATCCGGTAATGGCGCCGCGAAGTGCCTTGCCCTTATCCGGTTCGGTCTGGAGCAGTTGGCGGAACCGGTAAATGAGGAACAAGCAATAATCCGTTCCGGCACCGAACAATAAGACGGTCATGATATTGGTTCCTTGCTTTTCCACCGTTATCATGCCGCTGTGCACCATCCAGCCCAAAATCGGACTGATGACGAAGTAAGCGATCCCCACGGCGACCAGCGGGGTCATGGCCAGAATCGGCGAACGGTAAATCAGCAGCAGCATCACGAGCACTAGAAGCACGGTACCGAAGAGCAAGGTTTTATCGGCCTGTCCGAATACTCCGGCTGCGTCAATCTGGATGCCGACCTGACCGGTAACCCTCGCGCTCAAATCGGCCGGGGAATCGACAGCAACCGCAAACGGATCGGAACCGAATAGGCCGGCCGCTTCTTCTTTCGCACGGTCTACGCCTTCCTTCCACTCATTCGACTGCGCGCTTTTACGGAAGAATACCGGCGAGACGATGGTGCTGCCGTCCTCCGACAGCTTCGTTTTCATAACCTGGAGGGGCATTTGATGCAAAGGCGGTATGGTGGTCTGATACGGTACGGGATGTGCCGATAATCTTTCGGTAAATTGCTGGATGCGCTGCAGGTCGGTATCGGTTAATCCCCCTTGGCGGCGCCACACGAACAGGGCAAGAGCATCTTCCGCATTCGGATATTCCTTCATCGCCAATTCCCGTGCTTGTACGGATGGCTTATCATCTGGCAGTGGGGGTGCATTATTCACGACTTCCTTGCTAAGAGACGGGGCCAGCATGCTTAACAGCCCTGCGGCGGCTAACCAAATCAACAAGGTAACCCATCTGGCAACGGGCCCTGCCACCCATTTATCGATTCCCAATCGAACCTTCATGCCTACTCTCCTTTTTTAACATCACCGGATGATAGTTTCCAAACGTGGTCCTTCTCAACACTTCAACTTTGCTGTTTTGTCATGCCGAGCCGACCGAACCAGCCGAATTATTTCCATGCTTCCCTTCAATGCCAAAAGGACAGTCATTATTTTCAGCCAAGGGATGACGTCCGGTTGGAAGATGGCGGCAATAGGCCATACCGGTAAAACTTCAGTCATATCCAACAGCAGGATAATAACTAGACCGGCAAAATGCAGAGCAATTCTTGCCATATCTTTAATAGATAGTTTAGTAGGGCCGGAATGAGCAGGACCCCCCGGTCCAAAGAAGCGCTTCACCGTTCGAGCGGTCGCATATATGAACCAGGCGCTGAGAAGGAAGATCAAGCCATTTACAAGCCAGTATTTCTGCGAAATGCTTAGACCCGATTCTCCAATGGGCTGCCCATTCAGGATATTTATGACCCCGGAGGCAATATGGGTTGTCGTAATGACGTGGGTTTGGGGCCAAGCGGCATCGATCGCGCCAAGTACGTTGGCGAACACGATCACTCCCAATTGTTGTTCCGGAACCATAAAAGCTTGGGCTTGAAAGCCTAGCGAGCCGCCCGGTGAACCGATAACCCGTAACCCGTTAATGGAATCGGCCGACCAACCCATGGCGTACGTTCCCGGAACCGGTTCGGTCTGCATGAGTCGTATGCTTTCCGAAGAAAGCACAGAATCCTTTTCAAATCGGCCGCCGTTTAGTTGGGCAATCAAGTAATGACTCATGTCCTTCGCACTCGTATAAAGGTAGCCCGCCGGCGCATCCCCCGGAATATAAACATAGGGGCCATCGTAGGCCACATTATATCCAAATACCCGGCGATAGGGCGTAGCCAATCCATGGTCAGCCGCTTCCTCCAGCGTAACGAAGCTGTTAGGCATAGACAGAGGGTTGAAAATATGTTCCTTTACATAATCGCCATAGGACTGGCCGGATACCCGCTGCACCATATAGCCAAGCAGCACATAATTGGCATTCGAATATTGGTAAGGATGTTCGGTTTGCTTGGGTTGACTTAAAAACTTTTCCGCATAAGACAAGGCGTTTTTCTCCAGGGCATTTTGGGGTTCTTGATCTTTGACGCTCGAGAGCGTGTTGCCGAAAGTGGAGATTTGGGAGAACCCGCTTGTTTGGTTAAGCAGCTGACGTACCGTTATGAACTCGGCGCCGTTATACTTTGTAGGGAGATAGCGCTGTATAGGCGCATCCAAGTCAATTTTTCCCTTGTCGGCAAGCTGCAGAACGGCTATAGCCGTAATCGACTTACCGATCGACCCTAATCCGAAGGGGGTTTCCGGTGTAACCGAACGACCCGATGAATCAGCTTCACCATATCCCTGCAGGTAAAGAATCTGATCCCCCTGTACAATCGCGAGAGCCAGCCCCGGAAGACGCTGCCGTTTCATTTCGCGGGCGATATACGCATCCACTTCGGAGAAGACGGAAGTTCCAGACCGCTCTACTTGCATGCTTCCTTCGCTTTCGGCTGAACCGGATAAGGGGAAGACAAACAGACCGCACCAGATTATGGCTAATATTCTTATTGTCATTTTCATTTCCAATCCATCCGATCTGTTCTATCCATCACTTGCTTGGAGGCTCGAAGAGTTCGATAGGGTTGCCTGCCGGGTCATCCAGTAAGATCTGCTTACCGCCAAAACCGGTGACAATATTATTGCGGAAGCTCAGTCCTGCTTCACGCAAGGACCCAACAAGGCTTTCCAGGTCATGGACCTCGAGTTGGATCCGGTTCCAGCCGCCCGGCTCCGGTTTACGCCCATCCGGCATGGCTTGAGCGGCTCCTCCTGGACCATCTTTGGCATTCACCAGAAGATTCAAGTCCCCTCGCTGCAAAACGGCAAAACCGGGTGCGGGATGGACTTTGACAAGAAAATCAAGATGCTGGGTGTAAAAGGCGATTGCCGCCTCTACATCGTCGACAATGTAACGTACTCGGATTAGGCTCATACTTTCTCCTCCTCGATTCAATCTGATCACAAGTTCTTGCAGTCTTTGGTCATTGGCTTGGAATAAAGGTAAAAAGAACCAGGATACCGGACATTCCATAGAGAACAATGACCAGCATTCGAAACCAACGGGTTCTATTCTCATAATCATGCACAACCAGATGCAGCGATACTCCGGACACGATAAGGAATAGAATGATCCATAGATAATCGGATAGATTAGGGCGGCATCTTTTCCTCTCCATCCCTATTGAAGATTGGGCTCCAAACTTCCATTCAACCGTTTTGCTTCGCAGCTTCCTGCTTTCTTTCCCTTTGGAAGGCATCGGTCTTCCGTGCGAGGGACACCGTTCCCATAAACAACAGCAGCGCGAGCACCGGATGAAGAGCAGATAAATAACCGATTCCAGACGGTAATTTTGCGCTGACCGCGATCAAAAGGATGATGCCGAACAAACCTGCACTACGCAGTCGAAGAGCAAGGGGCAGCCGGGCGATGAAAGATACCACGAGAATCAGGACGGAAACAAGGATCAGCAATCGGGCAAATCCCGTATGGCTCGCCCAACGGGCCGGATCCCAAAACAGGGCGAGCCCGGCAAGAAAGACCTGGAGTAATAGGCAAACCGCGAATAGCCTTACCATCACCTTAAATACCAAACGTGCCCCAACCACAAAAGATGATAGGCTGGTTAGTTCCACCGGGCGATCACCGGCTTCCGATTCCCTGCGGTTTACGGATAGGTTGCTCATCTTTAAATCCTCGCTTTCGTTAAAATAAAATCATCGGCCGAATTGGCTATCTCCTGTTTCACCGTCAGTTTAAACAATAAATGTCGAGAACTTATGCAGAACTTTCTCTTTTTGTATGGACTTCTTCCAGAACCTGAGGAGACGACAAAAAGCCCGCCAACGTGATAGGGTCACGTATCGGCTGGCTTTGTTTGAATACAGTCAGATTAGCGGGGATTACGGGAGCAGGTTACTATATTGAAGTCTAGACGTCGAATTCCAGACAATCCCCCCCACTCAACATACTTAACACTTGGGGAAATAGAAAAAGCCGACCGAATATTAGTATTCGATCGGCTTTGCTTAAACCCATCATAGCCATACCCTTCGCTATTCGCCGCCTGGTTCCTCGGGGCGCAGCATCGGCACGTTGTCCCGGTATTGCCCCGGGGTCATGCCTTCGAACTTTTTGAACAGCCGGATGAAATGCGACGGCTGATAGCCGATCCGCTCCGCGATATCCGACACTTTCCAATCCGTGCCTCGCAGCATCTCCTTCGACTTCTCCACCCTCAGGCGCGTAACATAATCGATGAAGTTAATGCCGACGGTTTGTTTGAACGCCCGGCTCAAGGTGAATTTGCTTACGCCGAGCTGCTCCGCGCAAGTTTCCAACGACACCTCGTTCGTGAAGTTCGATTGCAAATAGTCGGTCGCCCGGTCCACCAGCTGCTTCCGGTGACGCAGCTGGTCCTTCTCGAGCTCGTCCATGTACGGCGTCAAAATCGCCTTTTCGAGAAACTCGACCATCTTCGCCGGCTCCTTCAGCTGGAGCAGCTGCTCCAGCTTGTCGACACCGTCATAAGCTCCCTGCGACGGAACCCCCGCCTCCATGATGACATGCTGGATGCCGCCGAACAACTGAACGATCCCTTGCTGCACCGCATATTCCTTCCCGGATCGATGCACCAGCGCCTCGACGAACTCCGCCGTCCGGGTCGCTGCCTCCTCCCGGATGCCGAGCTTCACCGCTTCGAGAATCGCCGCCTCCAACTCGAAGGGATAGTCGCTGCGTTCCTTCTTCTCCGGCACGACATCCTCCATGTCGATGATCTGCCCTTCCCGCTGCAGGTCCCGGTAACGTACGACCTGGCGCAGCTCGGCGAACAAGGGCGGGATGTCCTTGGCCTGCAGCGTCGGCTGGCTTACGGCGACGATTACCTGCATCTTCAACAGCTTCCCAAGCACGTCGATCCACTGCTCCGCTATGCGGAACAGCTCGGTTTTGACCTTCTCCCGGCTCCCCTCCAAATCATACGTCAGCAGCACCCGAATCGACTTGTCCTGCATGTTCAAGACCGCGCTCTCGCCCTCCCTGCCCTGAAGCAGCTCTTCGAGGATGTTCGTTGCCGCGAAGGTCACCAAAGGGTCGTCGCCCTCCGTGAACCGGTTCTCCGGATTCCGGAGATCGTACAATTGCACGTGCATCAAGACGAAGCCCCGGTGGTCGGTGCCGAGGCCGAACGCTTCCAGCCGGTCGCGGATTTCCTCTTCCTTCATCGATTGGTAATGACCCTGAACGAATTGAAGGAGAAAGCCGTACCGGAGCAGCGGCTGTGACTTCGCCAATTCCTCCTGCAGCACCTTGCTTTGGCTTGTCATGCGATCCCATTGCATCTCGATGAACGCCATCTCGTCGCCCGGCACGTTCGCCGGCTGGCGATGATCCTGCAACCTGCCGACGAGCTGGCGGATCGGCCGGTACAGGCGCTGGGACCCGATCCAGGCGAGCAGCATCGCGACGAAGAGCCCCAGTGCACTGATGCCCAAGCTAAGGCGCGACATGGCAAGCACCGGCTCCGTCAGCTGCGACAAGGAAATCGCGGCCACGTAGGTCCACGTTGTGCCCAGTCCTTTAAACGCCCCGTAGGACACCGAGTACGTCTCCCCGCCCCAATGGTACGTAAAGACGTCGGCTGCCCTCCCCCGGTCCGCGACTGCCGCTTGCAGCCCTTCTTCGAATGCCGTCGGCGGCGCCCCGGACGCCGCTCCGCCGTATACGAGGAACTCTCCCTTTTCCCCTAACAGGAAGGAGGCTCCGTTCGTTCCGTTAAAAAATTCATTCACCGCCCGCGCGACGCGGTCGACGTCCAAATATAAGAATAAAAGCCCGTAAGCGTTCTGCCCGTATCCCAGCCGCTGAACAAATGCGATCTCCTGGCGCTTCTCCATCGGAAGCGGCATGCGCTCCACCCAAAAGGCGCCCTCGACGGCTTCCATCATCGAACGGTACCTTTCCCCGGCTTCCCCGCTAACGGGGATAATCCCCTTATCCTCCATAATGACGACTGGTTGGGATTGGTCAATATACAACTGGATTTCGCTCAAATACGGGTACGGGTTTTTCATTAAAGAAAGCGCGCTGTACAAGGTTTGCGTCTTCTGGAAATCCTGCCGGAAATTCGTGTCCCGGATCGTTTCGTTGAAGAGGGGATCGAGCGACCATTGCGCGGCGGCCAGCTCCAGCTGGGACAAATCCTCGTCGATGCGCTCCATCGCCTTGGCCAGACGTGCTTGATTCGATCGGTGCATTTCCTTCTCGATTTGCTTCGTCGCCAGCAGGTACGACCCCGCCCCGATCAATGCGGTGGGTATGCTTGCAATACACAGAATGAGGACCAAGCTTTTTCGAAAATAAGAACCTTGTCTCCCCTTGCCTCTCAACCAGCGCCATACGCGCACGGCTTTGCCCCCTTTCTCGAAACTCCCTGCCCGGAAAAGCAAGAGGAACCCCCGGCGCCCGTTCGGGGCCGGAGGTTCGAAGCAGTCATCCCTTGGCTTTACTGTTTCTTGCTTTGTAGGCTTCGTTTAATTCTTCCGTAATCTTAATCAAATCCGGGTTCGCTTTCAATTCCTTCACGAATTGATCCCAATCTTCCAGCGACTTAACGCCCATAATAACCTTCACTTTCAAATCGAAAATCTTCTTGTCCAGCTCCCCGCCCTTCTTCAGGTTCGTCTCCGAATAGAGGCCCGTCGACGGATCCGGCACGCTGATTTTTTCCCGCATGTCGATGATTTTCTTGTTGCGCTCGTACAGATCGTTCGGGATGCCCGCTCTCCATGCGCGCAAGTACTTGTCGTATTTCAAGAAGATTTGCCCGAGCGCCTGCTGCGCGACGATGTCTTTCTTGGCTTGTTCGGTCGATACCTTGATGCCATTCTCGACCGTATGGTGAACGCCCTCGAAGCCGTAGTTCGCCAAGTCGCTGCCTTCTTCGGAAGCACCGTAATCCAGGAGCGCGATCAGCTTCTTCATCTTCTCCTCCGATACCTTCTTCGGAATCGCGAACATGCCGAAGGAACCGTTATCCTTGCTTGCGAATCCGTTGAGACTGACGAGCGGCAGGAAGGTCGCATCCGGGTTCGTCTTTCTTAAGATTTCCGTGGGTTCCCAGGAGTTTTCCACAATATTTTCATAGACGCCGGCTTTGCCGCCCTTCACCATGTCGCTGACTTGGGAGCCCTTCAAGACGGCGAAGTCGCTCGGGATCAGCTTTTCGTCATACAAGCGTTTCATATATACAATGAACTCGCGCACTTCCGGCAGCAGATCGACGCGAACGAGCTCGTTGTTGATGGCCTTCCAATGCCAGTGGGTGCCGGTGAATACGTTCTGCAGATGGATGAAGTTGTTCAAGTGATCGCTTGCCGTCGCTCCGGCGAACGGCACGACCTCCGTCGGCTTCAGTCCGTCCGGGTTTTTCTCTTTAAACGCCTTCAAAGCGGTATACAAGTCTTCTGTCGTTTGCGGAACCGGCAGGTTCAGCTTCTTCAGCCAGTCCTCCCGGATGATGAATCCGCTTCCACCTTCCACCGGACGGACCCGGGGCACCCCGTAATTTTTACCGTCCCGCTGCTTCTGGTTGTTCCAAGTCGCATCCGGAAACTTCATCAGATTCGGGTAGTCTTTCCTGACATCCGTAATGTCCCAAAACGCGCCTTGCGCAACCATGGTGCGAACCTGCGCGTTGAACGGATCATCGAGCAGCACCAGATCCGGAATATCTCCGGAAGCGAGCGTTACGCTTAATTTATCCCGGTAGTTGTTGGAGGAGACCCAGGTAATGTCCAGATCCGTATTCGTCCGCTTTTCGAATTCCTTCACGATGACGTTGTCCGGTCCGGGCGGCTCGGGCGTGTAATACGTTGTCATGATGCTGACCTTCAACGGCGCTTCCTGCTTCGCCCCGCCGGTGCCTGCTGTCCCCGTATCGGATCCGCCGGCCTTGCCGTTGCTGCAAGCGCTCGCAACCAGCACGAACGCCGTGGCGAGACCAAGCAGGGATAATCCTTTGTTACGTTCCTTGCTCATGAAGTAACCTCCTTGAAATGTAAACCTATTTTATACTAAACGGATTTCAAAGAGAAATCCTGTTTATTCCTTCACCGAGCCGACCATGGCGCCCTTGGCAAAATGCTTCTGCAGGAACGGATAGACCAGCAGGATCGGCACCGTGGCGATGACCACCGCGGCCATCTTCAGCGTCTGCCCCGGAATGCGCTGCTCCGCCATCATCTGCGCGGCCTCCGAGCTGCCGGAAATCGACGAGTCGATCAGCATATTTTGCAGCAGAACCTGCAGAGGCTGCTTATCGAAACGGTTGATGTACAGCAGGGCACTGAAAAACGTGTTCCAATAATCAACCGCATAGAACAATCCGAACGCCGCGAGCGAAGGCAGGGACAGCGGCAGAATCACCCGCCACCAGACACTGAAATCGTTACAGCCGTCGATTCGCGCCGCTTCCTCGAGCGACGCCGGGATGCTGTCGAAAAAGCCTTTCATCAGGAGCACGTACCAGCCGCTTGACAGCACCGGCAGGATCAGGGACCACGTGCTGTTAATGAGCCCCAGCTCGCGCACGAGCAAATAGGGCGGGATGAGGCCGGGGTTAAACAGCGTTGTGAGCAAGATCAGCAGCAGCAGCGTCCGCCGTCCTCCTAACCGCTTGCGGGACAATGCGTAGCTCAGCCCCGACGTAACCACCAGGCTGCAGGCGGTGCCGACCGTGGCAAGGAACAGGCTGTTGCCCATAGCGTTCAAGAATGAGTTGGTCGACATCAGGTAGCGGTAGGAATCGAGCGACCATTTTTCCGGAAAAAGAACGACGCCCTTGCGAACATATTCCGACGGATCCGTGAAGGAGACAACGAAGACATAATATAACGGGAACACGGCGACAAGGCTGATCAGGATCAGAATCGCTGCATTCGTGGCGGTGAACACCCGATCGCCCATTCTAACTTTCAAGCTCAACACTCTCCCTCTCGATCTAAGAACCAATCTAGTAGACGCCTTCTTCGCCGAGCTTCTTCGCGAGCATATTCGCGCCGATGACCAGCAGCAAGCCGACAATGGATTTAAAAAGCCCGACGGCGGTGCTGAAGCTGAACTGGCCTTCCCGCACGCCCAACCGGTACACGTACGTATCGAATACATCCGCTACGTCGGACACGATGCTGTTCATCATGAGGAACACCTGCTCGAAGCCGACATCCATAATGTGGCCGATGCGCAGGATAAGCAGGATCACGATAACGTGGCGGATCGACGGCAGCGTCACGTGCACCATCTGCTTGATTCTACCCGCCCCGTCTATTTTCGCGGCTTCGTACAGCTGTGGATCGACCCCCGCGATGGCGGCCAGGAAAATAATCGTGCCCCAGCCCGCATCTTTCCAGATCGATTGCACCGTCAGCATCCCCCAGAACGTATCCGGATTCGTGAGAAAGTTGATCTTCTCGAAGCCGAGCTCCACCAACAGCTTGTTGATCGCCCCATCCCCGCTGGACAGCAGCAAAAACGAGATGCCCACGATGATGACCCAGGACAGGAAGTGCGGCAAATAGATAACCGACTGAATGATTCGCATCATAAACGTGATCCGCAGCTCGTTCAGCATGAGTGACAGCAAGATCGGGATCGGGAAAAAGAAAATCAGGTTCAACAGATTGATCGCCATCGTGTTCCGGAACAAGAGGAAGAAATCCGGATTCGAGAAAAATCGGACAAAGTGGTCGATGCCGACCCACGGGCTTTTCATCATTCCCAAGTAGGGGGAGTAATCCTGGAACGCAATTAACACGCCGTACATGGGCACATATTTGAAAAGAAGAAAATACAAGATACCCGGCAGCGCCAACAGGTATAGAAATTTATCGCGAAGAAATCGTTTGCCGATCGTGCGCCAAACGGACGGCTTCTTCGCGGCCAGTCTCGGCCTGCTTTCTTGCAACGCACTTCTTTGCATCGCGGACATTCCGTCTCACCTCATCAAGTATTGCGAATATTGTGGATGGCGAGCACCGCGTTCCCGCCTCTCGCAAGTTCGACTATATTCGCCCGCGCCATTTCCGGCAATCACGTTGTTTTGCACCACGTTTCCACCGATTGATCTATCTTGCACCGGCGCCGAAAACCCGCACAGTGCCTCGGAAAACGCAAAAGAGAACGCTAACGGAAGCAAGTTCCGGGCGTTCTGGAGACCAACTGCGGTTTTTTTCTTTTCCCAGGGGCGGATGTATCTGACAAGCAGGTTTCGGCGGCATATCCTATCTTGAAATGTACACGATGAACGAGGTGATAGGCCGATGCCGTTGCGTTATGTCGAGGAGAAATTGTTAAAAGATAAGGCGATGCGAAAAGACCCGCGGCTTCGTCACCACCTGCCCGAAACCCTTCCCTGGAGTCCGGGGATTTTGGCCATAATGATCAGCCGGTATCCAACCGTGTTTATAAAGCCGGACGTGGGGAGCCTGGGCAATGGAATCGTGAGAGTGAAGAAACAGAAAAACCATCGGCTCCAGGTTTCCTGGGGCCTTCATCACCGGGAGGTCGATCGGAACTCCCTGCTGCCTGTTTTAAGAACACTGCTTTCTCCTAGAAGGGCCTACCTCGTCCAGCA
Organism: Paenibacillus aurantius; assembly: GCF_032268605.1. Classification (NCBI taxonomy): domain Bacteria; kingdom Bacillati; phylum Bacillota; class Bacilli; order Caryophanales; family Paenibacillaceae; genus Paenibacillus; species Paenibacillus aurantius. The sequence continues at coordinate 818,155 of NZ_CP130318.1, read as the reverse complement.
GGGGCTGCAGTTGGCCAAGTACCGAAACCGGCTCCTTGACATTCGGGTGTTCATGCAAAAGCCGGATAAGGCCTGGCGGATTTCGGGTAAAGTGGTACGGGTGGGCGCTCCCGGAAGGTTCGTCACCAATTATCATCAAGGAGCCCGACCGGAAACGGTGGAGAATGTACTTAGCGCTCTATACCCACGAGACCCCGATAAGGTGAAACATACGATTCGGGAAATCAACCAGGTTTCGGCTATGGCCGCCAAGGCTCTGGACCGGGAGTTCCCGGGACTTCGGACTCTAGGGATCGATATCGCGGTGGATAACAAGGGGCGTGTCTGGATCATCGAAGTTAACACCGCACCGACATTTAACACATTTCGCGCACTAAAGGACAAAACCATGTACTACCGGATTTTGCGGCGTGCCAGAATCATTCAAGCCAAATATGGATAGTGCGAAACGGCACCTTTAAGTTCTATGTTGTCTTCGAGCTTAACAAGGCCAAAGAAGCAAACAGGCATACAGAACCCGGGCTTTTTACAATAGCTCGGGTTCTTTCTATTAAGGCTTTTGCGCTGTTCCACCTGCAAAAAGCTTAGACAACCCCCGCCAAGCGAGAGGTTAGTCTCACTTGTGGTTTATTAATTGATTATTTGGCCAGTTGAATATTGTCATTATTAACTTTCAATCTTTTAGCCTCAATCAATAGTATGGAGTTCCACATTTCCAATAATATATTCGGTAATCCCACATATTGATCAATGTAGTTTCCTTTTAATGTAATACTGGCTTCAGCGATATGATGGACTGCGGTTAAATCAACATAGTTCCATTCCTCGGTACTTAATCTTCCGTTTCCAGAATCATTGACCCAACAATAAGAAATTACATCTTCAAAAACAACCTCGTAATTAGTTTCTACGCCATTATCTATCGCTACAGTCTTTAGGTCTATTCGGTGGTTTTTGTGGTCAATATTAAATTCTTTTACTGTTGTTCCCCAAAGTATATCCAATTTCTCTTGAATCTTAGACAAGAATGGCTCACCCCACTTCTTGATGTTAGGCAACTTCTACTGCTGTGAGTCCAACAAATAGACCTGAAGCTAGTCGCAAGGTGATTGAATGAAGATCATATTGTACTAAGTATTTACTGCAATTAAATCAAAGCGAATAACATTCAGTTGAATATTATCACCTTCTAGAAATTCTTTTTTAGTATCATTAACATGGAATAAAATAATTCCAGAAGAAGTCTCTACTGCATCATATTGCTTCCCCAAATCTCGGTCTTCCGCAATCTGTTGCCAGTCTTTTATCTCCAATTTACCAATGTACTTCCCTGTTACTTTAGTCATTTCATATCCAGGAGGTGATAAATTAGCAAATAAAATACTTTCAACATAGAATGCCACTTTTGATATTAAGTTTAGACAACTGTAATCGAATATCTTTACTATAGTGCCATCCTTCATTCTCGCCGTAATCCAGTAGTTAAATATGGTATCTTCATACTCAGAGCCTACTTCAACATTCTCAATAAATAGTAACATGCATTTCTCTCCTTAAGGGCTAAACGGGTCCTTTAGGAACTTTTGTTGATATAGTCTCCATAATAAATTTTGAAACTTGTACACCATCGGTTAAACCCCAAATAAGCAAATTCTTTTTCATGCCTTAACATAATGAAAATTTATTACTTCCTTAAAAATAAACCAATTTTTCGAGCGATATTTTCAATTAAATTGAAATGTATATGGTTCCGACAATATACAGGAAAAGACAAATCATAATTACCCACTACTATAGATTCTGTTTCTAAAAAGAAAAAGTTTGAAAAGTGTATTTCTCTCGTGGACAATATCAAAAATAAAGTTAATACCTCTTGACTAGTCGTCTTAATAACCTCTGAACCAAGTGAAATTGCTCTTTCAAGTAATTCTAACTGCTTTTCATCTAAAAATGACACATCCTCAGATTTAAACAACTCATCTAACTTTGGACTAAAAATGGTTACATGGGAGTTATTAAGAATAAATAATTCCTTAATAAAATCAAGATAGGCTCCCTCATATCTTAAGTTATGGTCATTAAAAGATGAAAGGAATTTTTCTGCATCTTCCTCCGAAAGAGCATGATTGTAAATATCTAAAATACCTGTTACGAAATGTTTTGGACCTTCATCTTCATGAATATTTAGCTTACCAAATAAATTAGTCAGAACATTAAGTTCCTCTGTATTTATTTTTGCAAGAATCAATTGGATACCCTCCACAAAGTGTGCCTATTGTTTTCTTCTCAGGATATTACCTGCTTGATCAAGTGTCCAATAGCCACTTTCACTATCCATAGAACACCCCATAATTAAAAATACTGAAAGTAAGATCAAAACCATAAGTGGTATGACTTTCTTTCTATACTGACCCATATCCAAATAAAATGAATATGATATTTCCCTTTGTCAGTAAAGGAGATATCCATCCGTAGATCATCAACCATCTCTAAGTATAGTGAAACGCGGCCGTCTTTCGCGATCAGCCCAAGCGTGCTGCCCAGGGCATCCGTCAGGTAGAACAGCGTCCTCGGGGCGACGCCGGGTTCGGCTCCGCCCGCTCCCGGGCTCGGTTCCCAGCCGTTGTTTGCATCGTACGCAGGCAAATAGGTCATGCTCAGGCGCTCTCCGCCTGCTCCGTATGTGTACGTTTCCTTCCACTTCGTTTCGTCCGCTTCCGTGGCCATCAACGGTTCCGGCAGCGCCAGGCTGACATCGTTGGTATAGCGAAATTCCCAGTGCTTTTTCTTGTACTGGGATTCCCAGCCCTCCCGCGGTCCGCCCGGATGCATGTCCGGATACGGTTCTTCCACCTGTCCGCACTTCTTGGCCAGGCCCGGGGGCACAAAGCCCGGCGGGACGGTGTGGCATTTGCCGCCGCCCTGATTCGGATTGCCGCTGCCCGCGTTGCCGTTCCCTTTTCCGTTGCCGCGCTTTTTCGGGCCGTTCGCCAGGTCCAGCATCATGCTCACCCGGTTCCCGTCCCCGTCGTAGGCATACCGGCTGCTATCGCCCTGATCGTTGACCTGCTGCACCAGTCGGTTCGCGCGATGATTCCGCCCCATAGGCTGGCTATGTTCAAGTGATTGCCAGCACTGATACGTCGTGACGGCGGGATCAATGAGCCCTTCCTTGGCTCGGCGTTTCGTGAGAACAGCGTGCCCGCCGAGGTTCCATGTCAAGCCGCGGCTCTACCTTTTGCTAGATTGTTCTTTTAGAGGTTACACACTTTTCTTGACAGACTCATCTCATCGGTACTTGCCGTCCGATCCATTCGGCACGGGGTGGGGTAAAGAAAGACCTTGAGGATTTCGCCCCAAGGCCTTCGTCATTAAATAATTTCATATTCTTTAGCTAGTATCCACCCGTTTAACCCGTATGAAGAGGAAATGACGTAATATGCATACTGTTCTTTTATCAGTTTTTCCGTTAGTTCTTCAAAGTTTCCGTAGTCAATTGGCCAGCATGAATTCTTTTGTTTCTCCAATAATTCACGATTATCTTGAATAAAATGGCTTAATTCATATTCCTCAACATCTAGAATAATGCTACCTTCAAGATGAGTTTCAAACAAATGTGCTAACACATCACTAAAGATTAATTTAGTACATGCTGAATCCCGATATTGAATAGTGTGAAGTATTATTTTGTGTTTCCTCAAATCAACTTCATAAGAAATTATCTCATTATCGTGAATATTTGACACTTATGCAACCTCCTAATTACATCACTATTGCCGTGGATTCTTCTGTGTCCAATCCCATTCATGTCTATGAGGGAAAGTATGAGTTCCATCAGCGTTTGAATGGTCATAATCGATATCTAGTTGTGCTTTTCCATCAGGCCCATAATATCTTCTTTGTGTTAGAACACCATCTTTATTATATAAGTCTACCGAGGTATTGGGTTCACCTTTAGGATCTAAAGTCCTTCCAGTGACTACTTTATGATTCTGATATGGGTCTCCCTTTGACCTTAAACTAGAAAAGTCAGGACAATTCGTATTATGCACCCAAATGCCCAAATCCGTTACATAATACGTATGGAAGTCAGCAACGGTAAAGTTGTAAACCGTTACTGGCTCATCCAGTTTAACAAACTCAACCTTCTCAATCGTCAGGTTACTTCCGTCAGCTTTTTGGAGCTTGTCCCCCACTTGAAGTTCATCGGCGAAGACCCACCCTTTGCCTTCCACCCAAAACGGATGGTTGTCGGTCGTCTCGATGACCTGCTCTCCAACATGCAATTTAATAATATCATCACGTTGGTTACGGTATAAAGCCGTTACTTCCTTGTAGGCTAATTCTCCCTCAGGGTTATTCTCATCCTTGGCAAGAACCTTATCTCCGACTTCAACGTCTTCGATATTCTTCTCCCCTTCGTCTGTAAGCACCTTGGTACCTGCCGTAAAACAATTGCAGCTCGCTACCCTTTCCAGTTTCATGACCTTTGCTAAAACCGGCGCCTTTTCTACGATTTTGGCCACGAAGGCCGTTGTCCCGGCACCCGTAAAGCTTACGGCCAGGCTCGCTATGTTGGCGATCGCTTCTCCAAAGTAAGCTCCATACTCATAATCTTCCTGATAGGTTCCCTGGTTGCTCCAGATCCGATCAAAATTCTGGTATAGATACTGGAATGGCCGAGCGAAATCTTCCCCCATGCCTTCGATTATATCGACAACCGAAATATCCCCGTTTACCACAGCTTTTGTAAATTCCCACATACCCGTATACGTTTCTTTTTTGGCAAACTGTGTGGCAGCATCTATCGCATAGTTCCAGAGATACGATCCTGCTCCAAAGGTCACGTTGGCTGCCGTTCCCCAAGATATGGTGTATTGGGATAAGACAGAAGTGCCCCCTCCGCCACCACTATCTTCCATGATTTTATGTCCACTTGGATCGATATACTTCAACGGATTATTCTGCACATACCCATAAAGATTCTGACTTTGCGGCTCAACGACGTTGCCTTTATACGTATCCTCACTAATAAACCGCCCGATCTCCGGCTTGTAATACCGCGCCCGCGCATACGTCAACCCGCTGTTGTAATCGTACCCCAGCCCGGTGTACCCGAATGGGTTGTCCGGCCCCGGCCAGTTCATGTCGAACTTCTTCGCATCCAGCGGCGTGCCGAACTCGTCGTAGTGGTAACGCGATGAAACGCGGCCGTCTTTCTCGATCAGCCCGAGCGTGCTGCCCAGGGCATCCGTCAGGTAGAACAGCGTCCTCGGGGCGACGCCGGGTTCGGCTCCGCCCGCTCCCGGGCTCGGTTCCCAGCCGTTGTTTGCATCGTACGCAGGCAAATAGGTCATGCTCAGGCGCTCTCCGCCTGCTCCGTATGTGTACGTTTCCTTCCACTTCGTTTCGTCCGCTTCCGTGGCCATCAGCGGTTCCGGCAGCGCCAGGCTGACATCGTTGGTATAGCGGAATTCCCAGTGCTTTTTCTTGTACTGGGGTTCCCAGCCTTCCCGCGGTCCGCCCGGGTGCATGTCCGGATACGGTTCTTCCACCTGTCCGCACTTCTTGGCCAGGCCCGGGGGCACAAAATCCGGCGGGACGGTGTGGCATTTACCGCCGCCCTGATTCGGGTTGCCGCTGCCCGCGTTGCCGTTCCCTTTTCCGTTGCCGCGTTTTTTCGGGCCGTTCGCCAGGTCCAGCATCATGCTCACCCGGTTCCCGTCCCCGTCGTAAGCGTACCGGCTGCTATCGCCCTGATCGTTGACCTGCTGCACCAGTCGGTTCGCGCCGTTCCATGTGTACTGCTCCAGCAGCTCCGGAAGGCCTGACGGCTCTTCTTCCTCGTCCGGTAGCGTCTGGTAGACCGCGTTTTCGACGGTCTTGTCTCCATACACAAGGGAATCCACCGAATCGAGTCCCGCCGCTTCCAGGACGGACTGCCCCAAGCCGGTGATACCGGACACCACAGGCTAGAATCACACCAGACATACATAAGCATGGGGACGATTCTTGAATTTTTCACATCGGACATAAACCGCTTGTTATGTGATAGTCAAGCCAATAACGGTAAAGCCTGAATGTTCTCGAATAAGTTGCCGCACCCCATCACACATTTGGGAAATTCACTTGGCCTCGTTCTCTCCCGGCTGCTAAATCAATGGTGCATGGTGCGTGGGGGCAACATCAAAAAGAAACCACAACGCAAGGGTTAGTCGCATTGTGGTTTTTAATTATTGTATTAGTTGGTTCTTTTTGTGAAATCTTTCATTTTGTGTGAATAATGCTTCTTGTTGTCAAATGCTACATAATTGATGCCTTGGCAGTAAGATAGGTCACCATCTATTATGTTAGTCTTGGTAAATACAAAAAATTCAAGCTTCTCAAGAGAATTAATAAAGCTTATACTTGATAATTCTCCGCAGTTAATAAGTAGTAATCTTTTGAGGTTTTTTAATTTCCCAATAATCTTAAAATTAATACTTTTGCATGATTCTATTTCTAACTCTTCAAGGGTATCTAAGACTAGTTCGAGACTTTCAATATCCTCAAGCTTGCTTAAAAAATTCAATCCCAATTTGCGTAAACTTTTTAAACCTTCACATCCCTTTAACGATGTAATAGATGATTGAGTTAATACCAATGTGTTTAATTTAGAAAGTGATATTAGTTCTTCGATATTCTTACTAATCGGCTTATATTTAAGTAAATAGAGTTGCTTTAAATGAATGCATTTTTCCAAGTTAAGAATGTGTTCCTTTCCATCCTCAATAGATAATTTCTCTAGCTGACTAAAGCGAGATAAATCAACATCTCTTTCAAGGGTATTAAGGCTCAAATCCTGCAAATTTTCACTTATAGCATATAGACCCTCAAAATTTGTAATTGGAGCTCTGATATTCAATTTTCTTACGCTAGATAACTCACTAAGAATGTTTACATCATTTTTACGGTAGTGTGGACTACAAAGGTAAACCGACTGTATATTTTTTTCCTTAATGTAATTTACATAGTCTTCAGTTCGATTATCTTCAATAATAATAGTGTCTCTATTTAGTGGGCCAGTAGAAAACTTATAACCATCACGATAATTATCCACTTTTACCTTCTTCTCCTCTCTTCTTCCTCTAAGATCTTCTTCCCTGGGCTATTAATCTTATTATAATTACCGAACTGAGTTCCGGGTCCACCATTTGCTCGTATCCTTCTTGCCTCTTCCATGAAGGCCTCCCTTCTATTAGCAGCCGGAGTAAACACTTTACCGTTAGTGGCAACCGGGTCATTATAATTTTTTAACTTTTCCCTTGCTGACTGTTCCATACGGCTTCTCGGGCCTATACCGTGATAGACCATGCCACTTTGGAAAGTGATTGTGTAGGTGCCTATCTCACAATTATGAACCCATATTCCCAGATTGGATACAAAGTATGAGTTGAAATCCTCAACTTCAAAGTTATATACCGTTGAATGTTTATCCTCTTTTTCAATCCGATCAATTCCAAGTGTACGTCCATCGCTTGTTACAAGCAAGTCACCAACTTTTAAATCTTTAACTAACGTCCAGCCCTTGCCCTCTTGCCAGAATGGGTGTTCTCCAGTTACCTCGATTATTTCATTACCAATATGAATATAGTAGACTTGATCAGCTTGTTTCTGGAACAACCCTACTACTTCTTTGTATGCTATTTCGCCAGTAGCATCATCTTTAGCAAGTACCTTATCGCCAACTTCAATTTTCTCAATGGGCTTCTCTCCATCAAGAGTCTTAACCTTTGTACCTGCCGTAAAACAATTACATTCGAATTGCACTGGACCATCATCTAGACTGACAACTGCATAAGACTTAATCTCCCCATCTACATTATGATGAATATTAAGATAGCCTTGGCCTTTTTCAGTAAAATACGCTGAACCACTTTTACACCCATCTGCTAAGTAACTGCAAGCATCACTCCTTAAGGCCAGTCCTTGTATTTCCATTACTGTACGCATACTACTATCTGCAACTGCAAATGTCTTTTTAAGCATTTCCAAGTTATATTGTTGTTTACCATTAAGTAAGTTATCGTAACCACTAAATTGATTTATCGGTAACGTATTAAAAAAGTAATTAAGAGAATTAATATACCACGTCTCTTTAGCTAGTTCTCTTAATCTATCTGCACTTGGTAGTTCATATTCATTACCCGATGGATCAACATAAAGTAGAGGATTATTGAGCACATACTCATAAAGATTCTGACTCTGCGGGTTCCACAGACTGCCCTTATACGTATCCTCACTAATAAACCGCCCGATCTCCGGCTTGTAATACCGCGCCCGCGCATACGTCAACCCGCTGTTGTAATCGTACCCCAGCCCGGTGTACCCGAATGGGTTGTCCGGCCCCGGCCAGTTCATGTCGAACTTCTTCGCATCCAGCGGCGTGCCGAACTCGTCGTAGTGGTAACGCGATGAAACGCGGCCGTCTTTCTCGATCAGCCCGAGCGTGCTGCCCAGGGCATCCGTCAGGTAGAACAGCGTCCTCGGGGCGACGCCGGGTTCGGCTCCGCCCGCTCCCGGGCTCGGTTCCCAGCCGTTGTTTGCATCGTACGCAGGCAAATAGGTCATGCTCAGGCGCTCTCCGCCTGCTCCGTATGTGTACGTTTCCTTCCACTTCGTTTCGTCCGCTTCCGTGGCCATCAGCGGTTCCGGCAGCGCCAGGCTGACATCGTTGGTATAGCGGAACTCCCAGTGCTTTTTCTTGTACTGGGATTCCCAGCCTTCCCGCGGTCCGCCCGGGTGCATGTCCGGGTACGGTTCTTCCACCTGTCCGCACTTCTTAGCCAAGCCCGGGGGCACAAAGCCCGGCGGGACGGTGTGGCATTTACCACCGTCTTGATTCGGATTGCCGCTGCCCGCGTTGCCGTTCCCTTTTCCGTTGCCGCGCTTTTTCGGGCCGTTCGCCAGGTCCAGCATCATGCTCACCCGGTTCCCGTCCCCGTCGTAAGCGTACCGGCTGCTGTCGCCCTGCTCGTTGACCTGCTGCACCAGTCGGTTCGCACCGTTCCAGGTGTACTGCTCCAGCAGTTCCGGAAGGCCTGACGGCTCCTCTTCCTCGTCCGGCAGCGTCTGGTAGACCGCGTTTTCAACGGTCTTGTCTCCATACACAAGAGAATCCACCGAATCGAGTCCCGCCGCTTCCAGCACGGACAGACCCAAGCCGGTGACACCGGTGATGCTCAGCAGGTTGCCGCGCAGGTCGTAGGCGAAATCCTTGTAATTGTCGCCGTTCTGAATATGGGTCAGCTTGTCGGCTGCATCGTACGTGTACTCCTCGGTGTCGGTGACTCCGCCCCATAGGCTGGTTTTGTTCAAGCGATTGCCGGCCTTGTCGTACTGATACGTCGTGACGGCTGGATCTATGGTCCCTTCCTTGTACTGCTGCACCTGAGTCAGGCGGCTCAGAGCGTCGTATGCGTAATCGGCAATCACGCTATCGGCATGGTCCGTTGAGTCCGTATCGTCCTCGTCGTTGCCGTCGCTTCTGCGCTCGGAGCGGATCCGGTTGCCGATCGGATCGTAAGCGTATTTCATTTGCTCTACGATTTTCCCGTACTGGTTAGCATGGCGGATGTCCAGGCCGCCTGAGCATCACCTTCCTGTACGCTTGTAGTTGTCGAGACAACAAGGGTACGGGGGCAAGGAAATGCTGCAGATGGCTAATGACCGGTTAATCAAGCAAACCGATAAGCGATACGGCCAGGAAGACCGCCTGAGATCCGCTCGGAGGACATAATTTTCGTTATACGCTGATAAAGATCAAAAATCCCAGCGATTCACGCTCACTAGGTGAACGTAAACCGCTGGGCTAATGATCATATGCTATCCGTAAACGCCAAATCCCCGTTTTCCGGCTTCCCTCTCTTCCTGACCTCGCTTCTCCTGTAGGCAGTGGCGATAATCGTCGCCGCGATCAGCAGGACTCCACTGATCATCACCCTAATGGACAAGGCATGGCCAAGCACGAGATAGTCCAACACGGCCGTCAGGGCCGGCTCCAGACAGAACAAGATCGACACCGTAACCGGAGGAAGCCGGCGTTGGCCGAAAACCTGCAGCAAATTCGCCGCAACCGATACGAATAGGATCATGTAAAGAATGCCGGCGACCGTCCCCGGCTGAGACAGCAGGCTCGGCAGGGCAAACCCGCCGGGGTTGAAGCAGGCATAGATACTCGCCGCCAACGTGAAATAGACAGCACAGCCGGCTACGCCCAGGAACGAAACCTGAATGACCGACGCCCGATGGAGGGAAAGCAGCCGGCTCGTTAGCACGATGGAGTAAGCACTGCCGAGCATGCCGATGAAAGCCAACCCGTCCCCCAACCGAACGGCGCCGTCCTCGGGTCCGACCAGCAGCGCTACAGCGGTTAGGGCGATGCCCACTGACCAGATTTCGCCACGGGCGGGCCTGCACCGTTCATGAATCCAGCGGAGCAGAGGAACGACTCCGATGATCAGGCTGTTGATCACCACTACCCTCGTTGGCGTCGTATATTGCACGGCATAAATAGAGAAAAAGCCTAGGACAAAGTTAGCCAAACCGAGGCGCATCAGTCCCATTTTCCAGAGTGAGCCGGATATGGCCTTAATCGAACGATAAAAACAAAGGAAATAGACCATGGCCACCGCCGCATACCTCCAAAATTGGAACAGCAGCTGGGGATAATCGGTTGTCGCCGTTTTCATCACGATATAGGACACGGCCCAGATCAATACCGCTCCCAGCAAGGCAAAATAACCCTTCATGACGAGCCGCCGGCCCTCACACCAACCACCACGCAAGCGCGCTCCGCGGAGCCAGCTCGACCGCTCCGGAAGCAGGGGCCGGCACGTCTTGCCCGGACCAGAATTCCTTCCATTCGTGCGGCTTAGCCATACATTCTGGAGGGATAGCTTGCGTTCGGTAATCGTCGCCGAGATTGAACAGCACGAGTAAGGTCCGCACCCCGCTCTCCGTCAGGACGATGGGCAATTCATCTCCGTCGGGCTCGAACAGGTTGAGGGGGATCATGCCCCGCTGAATGGGGGCACGGAGCAGACAATCGAGCAGTTCGGTCCCAAGCGGATTGAGCTTCGTCAGAGCATCCCCAAGAATGAGGTCTCCTCCGGTTACGTAACAAGCCAAGAGGAGGGTTTTGGCCTCCGTTAGGCTCATTTTTCGGCCCGATGTCCAATTGGCTCCGGCACTCCACGGTTTCCTCTTCGAGCGGCGGTTGGGCTGTTTGTCGTCCGATGTTTCCTTGCACCGAACAATGGCCGTGTCCGGATCCGTGTTCCCGATCGATCCCTGCATCCACCCCCGCCCGAACATGGAGCGGATGTTCTGGCGGATATGACTCCAGTAGTTGTGAATGTCGCCAGTCGTCCGATGGGCGTCCGCGATGCCGATAACGGCTTCGTACGGAGCGCCGCAAGCGAGCAGATAGCTTTCCGCTCCGATCGTTTCCCGGATCACCTCGAACAGCCGGCGAATCATCCCCGCATGGGACATATCGCTTCGATGGAAGGTGGAAGCGCCGAGAAGCAGCTGGGCAAAGTCGCATTTGAAGTAAGTAAATCCGGCGGAGTGCAGGTGCTCGTAGGTTCTTCGGATATGCGCTTCGACTTCCGGATGGGTGATATCCAGCTGGGCCATGACACCGTACGCCGTGTCTTCCAGGTAGACGTTCCCCTGCTCGTCTCCGGCGAACCAATCGGGATGCTCCCGGTACAAAGGGGTATACACATTCACCAGGAGGGGTGCCGTCCAGATCCCGGGCTCGTATCCGCTGGACCGGATCTGCTCGCAGACGGCGGACAGGCCCTCTTCGAATTTCCAGCCGGCTTCCCATATTCCCCACTGGCGCTCGTAGCCTTCGTCTATCACGATGTACGTAAGGGCGTCGCCATATTGCTCCCGGGCTTTGGCCGCATTGCGGGCGACATCCTCCGCACGGACCGCCCCCGAGTAGTAATCCCAAGTGTTCCAGCCGGTGATCCGTTCAGGGCGGGGGCTGAAATCCTTCAGGCGCGTCCGGATGACGTCCGCATACCGATTTAGCAGATCTATGCCGTTTCCTCCCTGCAGCACCATCAAGTGGGCGAGCGTTACCCGCTGACCAGGGCCAACCGTGCGGGGAGCCTGAAGATGAAAGCCGAACCCGAACGCCCCGTCATGATGCGGTTCTTCGTGCAGAATAGGAAGGTCGACAAAGCAGTCTCCATAAGGCGGAACTGCCCCCAAAAGGATACTATCGCCCGTCTGCCGATGACGGAGCACGCTCACCATGCCCGAGGCGTCCGCAGGCCGGGACCAGTCATTCGGCCGGTGCACCGGACGGATGCCGCACAGCTTCATGAAATCCCGCGGATGATAGAGCTGGATATAGTCGCGCGCATCCAGCGAGGACTGGAAGAAGGAAGCCGGCCATTCCAAAAGGACCCGGCGCAAGCCCACCTCCTGCAGCCCTTCATTGTGTATCGAAACGGCCAGGACCCCGGCATCCCCGGCGGGTTCCAAAGAAACCGAGAGGGAGACGGCCCGATAAACCGCCGCCCCGTCGTTTGTCCGTTCCGCTGCACCAACCTCCAGGGTTTGATTGGATAGGACTACACGCACCGATGCCCTGTTCAGGTGCAAAGCTTGTTTTAGCATTCGTTAACCACCTTGCCTCTCTGCCGTGTCGAACGCTGCCGCGTTCGCCGCTTCCTATTTTCCGACCCGTTCCCAAATGAATCCCGGGCCGTTGTCATGCCTGCCGGGGAAGATGGGATTGAATCGCCGTATTGACCGACTCCCTGAATTCCAGCAGCCATTGGGCATCCTTCGGGTATTGGCTGAAGGTTAACGCCTCCGGCAGCCCTTCATCGATCATCGCTACCACCTGCTCACGCCCAATCAAGCTTTCCAGCAGTTGAAGCGCCCTCATATCCTGCAGGGCTTCGAAGAAGACCTCCATACGGATCGATTCGACGGGGAAGCCGTCCTCGCCCGGGTAAACGAGGAAAGCATCCCCCGATGGAAAGCTGCGGCCCGCATCCGTAACGCGGTAAGGATCGATCGGTTTTAACGAATACTGCGAGTTCCAGAAGTTATAGCCCCAATGCAGGAAACCGGCGATTTGGAATTTGTACAGCTGGATGCCAATAATGCGGTTGCGCGCCGACGGCATATGGAAGAAACGGTTGGAGACCTTCCGGTATTGAACGCAGGCATAATAAGTCCAAAGCTCCGGAACCCCACGTTCCAGGAAGAGTTCGACGTGATCATTAGTCGGGATCGGCCGTTTCACCAGTCCCTGCTCATAATATTCATAATTGGTAAGGGCATCGATGATTGGAAAATCTCCTAAGTGGGCCTGCATCAACTCGCTCGCGCTCCGGTACCAGGGCATATGCTCCAGAAACGGTTCGTCCGAGATATGAAAATAGCTCCGCTTCTCCACCTTCTGCTCCCGAAGATAAGCGACGAGTGCGGGGAGAAATTGACCCAGAAAGCTTTTGTAGGCTTCTCCCGTCGCATCCGTATCCCATCCGAAAATACGCCGGTATTCGCCTTCCTCTTCGGCCATAATCTTCGGGGCGTGCTTCGCTCCCCACTGGGTAAACAAGTGTGAAAATTCAAAATAACGGATTCCCGCCCGTTGACCCATATCGATCCAGCGTCCAAGCCGGGTAAAATCAAACCGGTAGGCCGCTCCTTCCTTTTTTACATCCACAAGCTGCACAGTTAAGCGCTCCCCTCCCTCCTGGGTATCAAGCGGAGGGGTAAACAGAGGCGTTAGGATCATGTTGATGCCGTGACGGACGGCCGTCTCCACATACCGTTCCATGAGCTGCCAATGCGCCTCGCTAAATACTTCCACCCCGTAATAGTGAGCCAGACAATCGCAATGGAACCATTCGGTGTGAATCAGGGTTTGATCGGGAAGCGCCGCGTCCATCACCTGCAGCTCAAAGCACTCCTCGGCGAGCGGTTCCCCCATTTTATCTGCAAAACGGACGGTGATGGGATACAGACCCGCCTCCGCATCGTCGTCCACCTCCACCGTTACCCAGACGGACCGCCATTGATAATGGGTACCGGTTACCCCTTCCTGTGCATCGATCGGAAATAGCGGGTCCGGATACAGGCCGGGCGTGGTCCGGAGCACATTCTCGTCGTGACCGCGTTGGCAGGGAAGCTCAGACGGCGCCAATCCGACGGACCGCAGGGTAATCCGTCCCGGCAAGGCGGAATCAACACTCACCGAAATATTCTTTTTTAACTGCTGCGTCCGATAGGCCACCTGGAAGGCGTACACCTCTCCCCGCAGCATCGACCCCCGTGTAACGGAGCCGGCCTGGAGCTCTTCGTCCGGAAATACTTTCTCCAGGGAGGTGAGGCATCTCGTTTCCAATCGATCCATTGGCTCAGGCATAAAAGGCCTCCTTTGTTGTCACCGGCAAGGAAAAGGCTTCGCCCTCATCATGGACGGTGGCCGTTGACGTAATAGGTGACGGCCGCCGCGCTTGCGCTTGGTACGGGCAGCCGCCCTACTATCCACTCCTCCACCATAACAGCTCCCCTAACAAAAAAAAGTGCAAAATCTGCACTTTTCTCGCTTATCGGGCTGTTCAATTTGGATTTTTGTGAACCACTCGGCGGAAGGGCTTAATCAACTTTTTCTGTCATGCCAAAAAAGCCAAACGGGAATCGATGTCCCGTTCGGCTTTTTTTACTTACGGCTGCAGCCGTTTCATCCGTTCGTTGGCGTCACTTATTTCGAGTTATCATGAGGGACCGTAACGGTGGCGACCGCAACCGCCGCGTTGCCGGCTTGATCCGTCACGGTATACGTGATGGTATAAAGGCGTCCGTTTCCTTGGCCGGATCGCTCCGCACGCAGAGCAAAATCATAATCCGCCGTACCGAAATCCGCTTCTTGGATGTCGCCCGCCTTATCCCCGTCACCGAGCCCGTTGTCCGGCTCATTGCTGGAGATGGAGGTCAGCACGATCGAAGCGGCCCCCGACAGACTATCGCTTGCATCGACGTCCACATGGATCGGGATGAGCTTATGATTAGGCGTCGCAAGAGTTTCCAAGCTCGGAGAGAGCTTGACGACCGGCGCCGTCTGGTCCAGCCGCACCGTCATCGTATGAGGCTCTTCAACGTTGCCGGCACGATCCGTACTCCAGTAACGGATCGTATGAACCCCGTCCGCCGCGAGCTTAATGCTGGTGCTGGTCTGCACGGCTCCGTCGTCCACCACATAGGAAGTGAACGCCACACCCGATTCCTCATCAACCCCGTTCAGGGTGACGGTAACCTCGGAGGAATACCAGCCGTTCACGGCAGGCTTCGCAGCACTTGCATCCGCGCTCGTAACCGGCGCCGTAACGTCCAGAACCTTCACGGTTATCGTGTTGGATTGCACGGTGACTCCCCCTAACGTCACCGTTGCGGTAACCGTAGTCGATCCATAGCTCTTGGCCTTCACCTTACCGTCCTCTACAGAAGCGATAGCCGGGTTACCGACCGAATACTGAATCGCCGCGCCCGCCAAATCCTTCGTCGTGTGCCCCTTTTCGAGCAGACCTGTCAGCGTGAGGGACGTCTCCTCGCCCGGCTTCAGCTCCGTTTGCGCCGCCGTCAGGTCAGCGCCGGTCAGCTTGAGCACAAGCTCCGGAATCGTATACCGGTACAGGTGAGAGCCTTCCGGGTTGCTGTACAGGTAGAAGCGTCCGTAATCGTCCACGGCGACCTTGCGGGCCTGGGTGGCGAGTACCGTCATCTGCTTGGTCACGGCGTCAATTTTGAAGAAGCGCCCGCCGACCGTCGCATACACGTTGCCGTCCGTACCCGTTACGAACGAGCCGTCGATCCATCGGCCGTTCGCATCCGGGAATTCATCCTTGCTGTAGATCACTTGCCGGGTCACCGGGTCGAAAATAAATAACGTTCCGTTGGCCAACCCCCAAATGTTGCCGTCCGGCCCGATGTGAAGCGCGGTAATGGACTGTTTGCCCGGCGCCGGCACGACTTCGAACACCTTCTCGCCCTTGAGCACATCCCAAATGAACAGAACGGCGCTCGTGGCCGTCGGGGTGCCGCCTTGCCCGCCGTGAATCGAAGTGCCGCCGTATACGAACCCATCCTTGTACTCGAGCGATAAAATGCTTTGATCCGGCACGATATTCCAGTAAACGTCCGGTTTCCCGCGCTTCTCCAGATCATAGACAGCGAAGGCGCCGCCGAGCAGACTGTTTTTCGGTACCGTTCCGACGAACAGCTTGTGCAGGTCCTCGGAGCCTGCCATGCCGAACGGACGGTCCTGATCCGTGTAGCCCGGAATATCCGGATTGTAGGTCAACGCAAACAGCAGATTCGGATTGAGCTTGTCGGAGTTGGTCCGGTTCCACGGCTTCGACGTATCGTACTCATACACCTTGGCCGTCGGATATATCCCGAAATACAGATTATCGCCGATGGAAGTCATGCCTTCCCCTTGCGAAATCCCGCTTAAATACTGACTTTGGCCGCTTGAAGGCGTGTAAACTCCCACATTGCCTTGCAAATAGCCGGTTGTATAAATATTGCCGTCCGGCCCCGTCATGATGTCATGAATGTTCACCGGTTCGGCCGGCACCTGAACATCCTTTAGCTCCACCTTGCCGGTTTCCAGGTTGTACTTGAACAGCTTGCCTTCGTTGCCGGACAGACCGACCAGGCTGTAGCCCGGGAAGCCGTCCTCCTGCAGCTGGGCGAAGCCGTAGCCGATCGCCGCTCCTTCAATGGTTACGTGCAGCGAACGGTACACATTCGTATCCAGGTCATATTCGAACAGTTCACCGCCCGCGCCTGCAAAATAAAACTTGTTCGCAACCGGAGACTTCGGCGAAATGCCGCGCGAGAGGTTCGGGAAGACGAAGCTCTTCTCCCCTGTATCGCCGTTGGTCACTTCCACCTGAGCCCCGGTTTTTACGTCGATGACGAACGTTTCGTTCGCGTTGTTCGCTTCCTTGCGCGCAAACAGCCTGCCGCCGACCAGGTTCAAATCGTACACCGCGATAATATCGCTATACTCCGCAGGAAGAAGATCCCGCTTTGCGCCCGTCGTCAGGTCGTACTCGAGCAAGCGCGGTGTGTTGCCGACGCCGGCGTAAATTTTGTTCGTCTCTTCGTCATACACGACCACGCGCGTCCAGCGCTCGCCGCTCGTCTTGAAGGACATTGTCCCGTAATCCGTGAAGCGGTTCGTGGCCGGATCGTATTCATACAGATTGGCGGTCGGGTACGTGCTGCCGTACATTTTGCCATCCTTGCCCGCGGCCATCGGATACAGCACGGAATCTTTGGTCGGCAGCGGGTGACCCAGGTTAATCAGCTCGTCGGTTTGCGGGATGTACCGATACAGCAGCCCCAGGTTGTACGCTCCCAGATAGACCGTGCCGTCGCTGGCGGTTGTCACCGACCAGGCACCCGACGTATCCGGCATCGGCTTGCTCGAGGTAACGGTTCCCGTCGAGATATCGATGATCGTGAAGACGGAAGGCGCACCCGCTACAACCGTGTACATCACATCCCGGCCTTGACCGTCCTTGCCGTAAGCCCCCCGCATCAGCGTCGCTTTGCGGATCTGGACGCCCAGATCTTCTCCTACTTTCAGAATAGAATTATCAGGTACCGGTACCTCTTTCACTTCGTGATCTCCCCGCAGGATTCGGACATCGTCCGCATAGTAGGTATACGTCCTGTTGTTCGAACCGGCATACATCACCGCAGCGTAAGCCGCCTCAGCCGGTACGGTAAATTTCACGAATTGATCGAACCAGGCGTCCGTCGGCTCCGACAAAATGCTCCAGTTCTGCTTGCCCAAATAAGCGCCGGAGGCATCGAAAAAGCGGACATACATGCCGGAGGAGCCGGCTTGAATGTACGTTTTGGACAGAGCTGTGTAGGTGGCGCCCGGCTCGACAGGGATCCGATCGCTCACTACGTTCAAGTACTGCCCCGGAGTGTTGGTCAATTTAAGGCTTGCGGTGCCGCCTGCAGACAGCTCGTTCGTGAGACCGAAGCTTGACGCGTCGGAGGCCGCAAACTTCTTCCAGCCCGGAATGACGCCGTCCGCCGCAGGCTTCTCCATGTCTCCGTTGGCGAGCACCTTCAGCACGCTGACATCGTCCAGGTATAGACGGTAGTCCTTCCTATTCCCGGAGATAAGCGACACCTTCAGCTTCTTCCCGCCTGCCGGAACGGTGAACCGCTTCTCGACATACGTCCATTCGCCCGCCGGAATCGCCGTTCCCGGAAGCGCGCTCAGGTAGGTTTGGAAATCCTTCCCGTCGGGGCTTTTGACGAGATTGCCTTGGGCGTCATAGACATAAACGTACAGCCCCTCAAGCCCTCCGGCCTCCAGGTTGACCTGGGTCGAAAGCCGGTAGTCAGCGTTCTCTTCCACGTCGATCAGCCCGCTGTCCATGTTGATGCCGCTGCCGGTCGTTTTCACATTCTGCACGAAGAGGCTGCTGCTGCCGTCCGTCGCCGTCGAAGCAGTAAGCGAGGCCAGTCCGGACTTCACGGTCCAGCCGGGAATCGCACTCCCTTGAAGCGGCTGCTCGAAGCTGCCGTTCACGAGATACAGCTGAGCGGGCGGCGGAGGCAGCTCCTCCGACCAGGTTAAACGATCGAAATAATACGTTCCTATATTCGTTTTGCTCGAATACAGCACAACGGCGGCCTTCACGGCTCCCGCGGGAGCAGCCTGCTTTAGCGTAAGCGCCTGCCAGCCCGCCGGCGGATTCGCCGCTACCGTATTCACATTGCTCAGAAGCGTATCGTTCGCGTCATAGAAACGCAGGTACATTTCCGCGTTGCCCGCTCCATCGCCGGACAACATGGAGCCGGCCGTGTAGAGCTTGCCCGGCGTTACCGCGATAAAATCGCTGATCACGCCGAGCGGATCGGCATCCGAGCTATCTGCGAGCACCAGGCTGCGGGAGCCTTCCAAATAGCGGTCCGCGCTGAGCGTAGTCGGCTGCGTGCCGAACGCCCGCGACCAATTCGGAATGCCGCTTCCGTTCAGTGGCTGCTCGAACCCGGCGTTCTGCAAAGTGGGATACACCGTTCCCGGTCCGGGGTCCGTTTGACTGACATAATCCGGCAGGCGCTCCATCAGGACGACGTCGTCCCAGTAGGATACGCCCTTGGTCGTTTTGCCGCTGACCAGCACGACGGACGCCTGGGTCGCGGCTTGCGGGGCGACCGCCTTGACGCTTATCGTCTGCCAGACTCCAACGGGCTGCGACGTGTAGTTCGGGTCGTTCACGGCAATCGTCCCGGTCAGCTTGCCCGTCGGATCATAGTAACGGAGCTGCAGCTGCACTGGCCCGCTTCCGATATAGACGGCGGACGTGACGGTTTGCTCGCGGCCTGCGACAACCGGGGTCTTAGCGCTTTCGACACCGAAATTCACCGCGTCCTGATCATTAAGGCGAAGGCTGGCCGCACCGCTCTTGACCGTCGTCGTATCCAGGGAAACGCTTCCAATCTTCCCAACGCCGAAGGTTTGGGTCCAGCTTGGAACAACAGTGGAGCCGTCCGCGGCCGCCTCAAAGCCGTTATTCTCGATCGGCAGGCTGCGGGACAACGCGACGTCGTCCACATACATCGTCCCCTTCGAGGTCTTGCCGGTAACGAGCACGACGGTCAAATAGGCCCCCTGCTCCGGAACGGCCGCCTGAACGCTTAAGGGGATCCATTGATTCGTCGGTCCCGTCGTAAAGTTCGGGTTATCGACGGCGATGCTTCCACTGATCAGCACGCCGGTCGGATCGTAAAATCTCAGCTGCAGCTGGGCGGCACCCGACTGCAGGTACCAATACGTATCGGCCTTGTAGGTCTGACCGGCCGTAACCGGGACCTTGCGGCTCTCGATCGCGAAGCTGACGCTATCGTTATCGACGAGCTTCAGGCTCGAATTGCCGCTGTGGAATTGCTCCGAGCTTGTGGCAAAGCTTCCGTTCTTGCCGGCCCCGAGCAATAGAGACCAACCCGGTACAGCCCCGCCCGCGGAGCTTAACTCGAAACCCGGGTTTTCCAAGCCTTCCTGGTCCGGCTGCCCTGCCGCTTCCGCGGATACAAAGCCGCTAAGGCCTAGGGACATGAACACCATAAGGACACATAACAGAACAAGTCCAACTTTACTGCGAAATGCGTCGTACAAAATGCCGCCTCCTTCGAAGTGGATCCATTCTACTTGCGATCGTCAACTAGCGGTTTTGCGCTTTCGAAACGGTAAGCTTACTAGATTAATGTTTATTCCGTTTCCGATCTGCCCCTCCTCTTCCAAACGGCTTCTGGTATTCGTAAAAAACCTGTGTTATGTCACTTTCAGCTTGAGCTGAAAGCTTCTATTCATATGGTAGCACAGCCCTAAATGTTAGTACAGGAATGGTACATGTTTCTAAAGTAATAAATTCCTCCTTATTTCGACACAGTCTGATAGGATCAATCGAAAGGAGGGACTTTCGTCCCCCTTTCGGAAATCCGGTAAACCAAAAAGGGCAGTGCAGACACAGACCCACGATGGTCCGTCTCCGCACTGCCCTTCGTTATTTTCTAGCTGCCGTTACCTATTGCCGATAATATTTAGTTTTTTTCCATAACATCTTATTGAAAATGATAATCTGATCCTGTTGATGGATCGTACCCTTTGAGAGCCATCTCGTAGCATTTTAACCTTGTAATTTACCAAGCAATAGTTGACTCAACTCTTGATTTATTTCCCCCGACTTCAAACAATAAGCCCCCATCCGATATTTCTTCCGGTATTCATCTTCAAAAAAATGCGTATTATCTACTCCTGCTGCTGGTGTAATAATGTAGACCTCTTCAACTGCCCTAGTGCTGTCCGACCTCCGCACAATGCCATCCCGATATTTATGCATCTCCCCAAGAGCAAGCGGGAGGTTATGGTCAAGTCGATACTTCGGATCGAACACATAAAGCTTGCCCTCCTTCTCCAGTACGATGTCCGGTTTCATCCCATGGGTATAGGTCATAAATTCTTGAGTGGAACGGGTAAACCACCGTTGGTAGGCCAAGGTAGCGCCACCAACCAATCGAACGCGGTTTTCTTTCTTCTCCGATAAGCTCAGAACCAGACCATCCTGCTCTAACGAAAACATCTTCTTCGCATCCAAGAGCAGATCGTTTACTCGAAGCATCCTGACCATTTGCATAAAAACCCAAATCTCGTATAAATGATAGGTATCTTTTAGGGGGATCGAGTTTTTCATACCGACTGTGTACCGATCAAACTGATAAAGCTGCTTAAACCAGGAAAACCAACTGCGATAAATAGGATGCTTCCGAAATACCTGAGAGATGACGATTGGACCTTGGTGTAGCTTAACTTTTTGAAAAAACAATGAGCGAAGCCAATAACTTACTTGGTCATTATATTTTATGGCCTTCAACCGAATCGTATCGACGGATATCGATTGATACTGTTTCAAAAGATATTGCAGCTCCCGCATTTGGCGGAGAATGACCCGGTTTTCATAAACGTCAAACGAATCCTCTCTAACCTCAGTCCATAGCATGGTTGAAACCGGGGTTTCAGGAGTCATTCCACTGCTAGGATGACGTTCCGACCAAGCTAGGAGCGAGGGGGTGACATGTTTGACATTTTCCCTTCGCATCCACTGATTCTCTGTATTAAGCCTGCGTAAAGGCGCTCCTTGAATATCCCGAAATAGCTGGCACAACCGATAAAAGGATCGCTCGATATAATCCCATTGTGCAATCGAGATTCTTCTTTCAAAGCCACTACTATCGAATGCCAGCTTAGCCCCTTGGAATTGAAAACAAGCGGCTGCCTCCGTAAGGATGTCTGTAATCATCCTTTGATACTCGGATTCCGTCAATTTTCGCCTATCCGGATACAAATAGGACTTGACATTTTTCCGTTCAGTCTGCTCAATCGTAAATGTAATCATGCCCGACTGGAAAGGCATCATCACTTCGCCTTCCCACCCCTCCTTCGTCTGGATCATCGGAAGGGGGATGTTATTGAAGAGAAAACCAAATGGAGATCGAAAGGATGATCTCCAGTGATATGTTTTCGCCTCTTCGAACCGCATGAGCTCAATAGAAATCCAGGATCCCGTGTCCGGACATTTAAAATGAAGACCACTATCTCCAGAACTGGGTGGCACCATAACGATCCAGTTCCCCCTTCATGCGTTTCAAATGCGCTAGCGAAACGGAATGGTCACCAAAAGAGGAATTTGTCCACTCCACCAATTGCTCAAGTAGGGGCTCAACCCGTTCGTCTCCCCTTATCTTCGGCAATACCTTCTCTGCGATTACACGATCGACGGCTTCTGCTTTATTCAAACGGATTTCCTCGGGCAACTGAAAATTGGCGTACAACTTACGAATGATTTCATTCATCGTGCGATATCCGAAATGGAGATCAAAGTGGCTTAGCTTTTCATGAAGCTGCTTCATTAATACCCATTCACTTTGCAGAACTGTCCTATATTTTGTACCTACCAATTCCCAAAATTGATCCAGGTCGACATCCGATAACGTCATGACAAAAGCTCGGTCCAATACTTTATCCGAGATACTGTGAGTCGTTTCATCCACGTTAATTGTCCCAATAACGTATAAGTTATTAGGGATGTGCAGCTCCTTTGGAACATCCGTTATATGGTCTTCGGTATGCAACCGTACGGACTGTCTTGATTCAATTGCACTTAAATAATCGCTCAAATAGTATTCAACTCGAGCCAGATTCATTTCATCCAGAACAATAAACATCGGCTTCCCCTCTTGGATGGCCTGAAGAACTGCATTTAGGAAGGGGGTGCGTACATATCTCTTTTCCAAGGCACTGTAATAGCCAAACAAGGATGTGGAATCCGTCCAGTCAGGCCTGACCGGGATCACTTTTAAATATGGATTTACCGCGTCAAGTGGTTTTCCGTATACTGCATTTGCGTACAGCAGACATAGCTTTGTTTTTCCTGTACCTGAGATTCCATTCAAAATGACAAAGTGCTTATCTTCCAAGCATACTAAATTCAGATGGAAATCACGTATGATCGCTTGGCTATACGTAAGTCCGCTTCCCTGAATGTTGCTGATGATGCTGGACAGATCAAAGTCATGCTCGAATAACTCCCCTTCCAGTTCTGCCTCAGTTTCATCAGTAATCATTACATTGCTTTCAGAAATCTGAGCATCTTTTGGTAGGTTAATCATTCCGGTGCTTTCAGCGAAAAGGACAGCTGCTGCAATAAATCTCCGTTTTATTTCTCCGCTGGGCTCCACAAATTGCAAATTTACATTATCCCATGTTCCTACGGTAAACGTATTTCCTTCCAGGTTAAAGCCATGGACCTCAAGTGCCTCCATCGCCCTTTGCTGCGTGGCCTTATTGACATCTTCACTTTCTTTTTTGTGATGTCTAAAACTCTTCGTAATTTTCCATTTTACACAGCCATCTCCATGCAGGTTGCGCAGATTTGAAAAAATAAAACCGGCACCATTAACGAAGATCCCCACTGCTTCATTCGGTTCTCTTCGGTAGCCCGCCAAAGCTCCGTCCGTGACCAGCTGTCCTTTGTCATAAATTCCGAAGTTCTGGCGCCGCTGATAAGACTTGTTTTTGAAAACCTCTTCGAATTTAATTTCATAGGTTCGGCCGTAGAGCTTTAGCGATACTGGATCTTGATGCTCATGCAACGCATGCAGCATTCTCAAGGAGAGCGCGTGTCTTGACGTCTCTTGCTCTAAATAGTCTTTTATCGGTTTCATCCGGTTCCACGTCGTCCACATCAAATCCAGAATCTGCTCCGAGGATACGAGATTATCAAAATCAATAAACGTACCAAAATAGAACCATGGTTTTTTCTTCTCGGACACGCACTTTTGAAGGAATGGGATGAGTTCATCTTTATTCAAAAAGATGTCCTTATCCGAAGTTTGGATTTCTATTTCTTCAGGTAGAGATTCGATTACTTTAGCAAATTCCTTCTCATTTCCTTTAGTCCGGATGGCTTCCCATAACGGATAAAAATTGGTTGGGAGTACAATCTTACACTTTCTTTCAGGACCGTAAAAGCCAAGATTAAGTACCCAAAACTCTGTTTGGAAGGAATAGCTTTTGTCCGCTAATTCAATCCACGCTTTTTTACCGATATCCGAATTCCGCTTTTGTTCCGCATAATTTGGATTTCGCGCATCGTGCATGGTTGTTCTAAGCGTTACCTCGTAGGTATTGACGCTATAGTCCAAAAGTTTAGGTACTTCCGCCTCATGTTTATTTTTAAAGTCATCCATCAATTGTCTAAGTACCGGTTGTACTTCATCGAGTACCCGCTGACAACGTAACGCTGTATCAGAAATTGAGAGGGCTTCTTCTATTTGTTGGATGTTCATAGATCCTCCGTCTTAGTCATAGTTAGCTTTCTACATCAATCCGCATTACCCGCTCCACGCGGTCCACATGCACATGGTCAAGCTGCACCTTGACTTTGCCGCGGCGGCCCTTCGGTAGCGGGGCGCCTGGAATAGATAGGATGCAATTTGCTGGCGAATGACCGCGAAGTGTCTACCCGGCGGACGGCCCAGCATGCGGCCATTACGCGCCGCTTCCAACATTCCCTCCTGCAGCAGTTGCTTCCGTGCCTCTTCCGGATCTAGCGATTCTTTGCCAACATGAAACAACGAAGGATCCAAAGAAGAAAGCTGATCCCTTGTGAGTTTATGAATGAGTTGCTCGTACAGTCCTAGCTTCATGAAGCACCTCGTTTGCAGGATTTCACTGGAAAGTTTTTGTGTTATGCATTTATGAGCTGTTGTAAGTCCCTCCCAGCCTTATATTCATTCTCGTAATCTATGGTATAGACCTTAAGCCACTTGTTGGGGTTACCCTCCAGGTGCCACGATTCTAAACATTCTCCACTTGCATGAACTCCTTCATGATGTGGATACAACAGAATAACGCTTCCTACATCCTTATACCTCGTCAGATAGGCGTACATTTGATAAAAATCCTGCCTTTGTACCCCATGTCTCGCTCTGGAAGAATGGAGGAGCTTCCACTTGGTGTCCACGATCACCGTTTGGCCGGAAAGATTCTCTAAAAGCAAATCCGGCTCAAGCTGGAAGACCCCTCGGTTCGAACCAGCCTGTACCAACAGCTTGTGAGTTCGGTCCTTGACGGTTACTCGGTTACAAACCTTTCGTGCTAGATAGGAAACATAGGCTTCGAATAAATCATTCATCTTAAACAGAATGGAACTGCTCCTGCTAGAACCTGGTGTTGGTACTGGTGCTGATTGACTGATTAAAAGCTTAGCTAATGTAAAACAGGGTTGAAATCGCCGGTTTGTTCTGTCAAAATGTACCCGGCCCATAAGAGCTTGGTTAGTAGTGACTGAGGTAACCCCATCTAGTAAGGCCAAACAACTTGCCGCCGCTTTTCGAGTCTCTGTGTACTTGCAACGAGATATTACCAGCAGAAGGGCAGCCATAAACACTTGATTTAGCGGATGGTTTATTTGAAACTCATCATACAAACAGCTAACCCCGCCCTGCATCATGGCCTCACGACGAAGCTGACGATTCATATCAATTTTCCCACGTACGAGATGGAGCTCGCCTTGTTCACTTTGATACGTGCGGTAGATGCCCTTTCGCATTTCGCGTGTGAGTTGGTAAGTAAAAAGATAACCTATTATTTCCATCAGGTTCATTCGTTCTAATTTCAGCTGACTGACCTGACTTTCATGAAAATCTAGAAACCCGGACCGCTGTAGCATGCGCAGAAGCACTCGTCTGGAATGCGCAGGGTCATTTCCTGTAACCTTCGGCAGCACCTCGACGGAACAAGAGCTTAACTGGATAAAACCTACATAGTTCATAAAACGAACTTCATGCCGAGTAAAGACTATCCCTTCCTCGTCCAGCCCTTGCTGACGGACGTAAGCGGCCAGCTCATCCGCCTCTTCGGGGGTAACCCCCTCCTGAGAATGCGTGGATATCGGAAGTGAGCCGCTGCATTCTATGGCTACAAGATGCTTCATTCTAGGTCATCCTGTCCGTTCGAATCTGTCGCTGTCTCATAAATTCGCTTTAAAGCTGCCTTTGTCGGATTGTAGTGGACCAGGTATCGGCTTTTATTAGGTTCGAGCGCTCCTATTCTACCTTTAAAGATGCGCGGAGCCAGTAGTTCCTCTCTATTTAAGAAGTAAGTGCTGTCTCCAACTTTCCCCGCTCCTCCTAAAATCAATTCGATTTGTTCCCAATCTTCATAGAAGTATTCCTGAAGCAAAGGAATCACCTTGTTTTGAATTACATAGATGTACTTCAGGATACTAGGGTTATCCATAATTAAATAAGAATGTCCAATAACATGGTCTCGATCATACAGGTACTCAATTCTGTCGTTAATGGTCCGGAGCAGCAGCCTAATGTTAATCCCCTCGACATCGGTTGGAAGCACTGCATAATCAGGTAGCATCTCAACAAATTCAAATCTTCTCCGGAGAGCTGTATCGATTAAGGCGATGGACCGGTCAGCGGTATTCATCGTTCCCAGTAGGTGAACGTTTGATGGTACCCGAAGACGCTCCTCAGAATATGGCAGCGTGATCGAGAGCTCGTTATTCTGTCCCATGCGTTTGTCTGCTTCAATTAGAGTAATAAGCTCACCAAAAATTTTAGAAACGTTACCTCGGTTAATCTCATCAATAATGAGGACATAATTTTGGTTTTTCCCCTGGTGTGCTTGATCCCCAGAGATTATGTTTTGAATACTTTCCATATTCAAGTCTTGAGAGTTGAACATGTAGACTGTTTGTTGGGAGAAGACCTTATCTCGTAGGATACTTTGAACAGGAAGCAGCACTTCGTTATCTTCGAATAGCCATTGCACTTCGCGGAACTGATGGTAGGCAATGGGGGAATCGGCCACATAAGAGTAATCCCCTGTTATTTTGCCAATCGCCCTAGCTTTCTTATTGCCATAAGAAACTACTACAATATCTCCTGGCCTCATCCAATGTTTGAACCTCTCTACAAACTCCACCCCATACGGATTTTCGTTTGGCAGCTCAGCTTCATACAATCGCCGAATTTCCTGCTTATTCCCACAACTCGTGAAATCTACATGCTCCCCCCAACCAAGGGCAATCACATTGTTCGAAATACAATAGTCGTATACCTCGTCGTCATCCGTTGCTGTATTGCCAAGTGACATCTTGAAAACACGGGTATTTTCTGGGTCAAAGTTATAAGTCTGCTTCCGATCAGACGTAGCTGCACGCGCGGCATTACATAGCCTCTTGAAGACACCGTCTTGAACATCATAACGGTTCTTCTCTTTGTTGAAGCGAATGCCTTCGACGAATTCCTCATAACTAAAGGATTGGTGAAACGTGCAGAAGGTGACCTGATTACTTTCAACATACTGGTTAAAAAGATTAACCGCCTCATCCCTACGGCTAGGATCGGTAATAAGATTATTATCGAGATCGGGATCTAATATTGTCAGGGCCTCATAGATGACATGATAAGTTTTTCCGGTGCCCGGAGGGCCATATAAGATCTTATTTACCGGTTGCTTAGTTTTCATAACTACTTGATGACCTCCCCTATCCTCTTCATAACGTTCGAGTAAATATACCACATGATAAGCATCGATTAGGTCTTGCACGTTATACCCAAGCTTTTTTGCCCGGGCAAGGATCATGTGGGTAACTTCATTATATAAGGTATATCTCTCTACCACGTTGTTAGGTGCTGTAAGCCCCAGTCGGTCGACATAGACTCCGTAATCATTGGGTTTATAAAGAACGTAGTCCTCTGGACTATAGGCCGCTAACAAAAGGGCCAGGAGCTGATTCGGTGTCTCCACCTTCTTCTTCGATGCGGCGAACTTACCAGCCTGAAACAACAGGGTATATTGATCCTCCAGTAGCAGCCTAACATCCTTGGTTATGCCATGTTCGAATAATTGCAGAAGGAAGTCTGATACCTTCTCAGAGCTTGCATAGCGCAAGAAGACGAGGAAGTCATCCAGCCAAATATAACCCCCGAGAATTTTCTGAAGAAATGGACGGATGTTGTGCTCCTTATCTTCCCCAGAGATGATTCCTACCAGTTGGTTAATGGCCTTAGTCGCATCTTGCTTTATTCCCCGAAGAATCGGTCCAATAGCAGAAATGAACGTTGTTTTTGGGTTTCTCTCTTGCACAAGATATTTCTGTTCGTTCTGCAGCCGGAACTGGTGGAAACAAGCCAACGATTCGTCCATGAAGGCTTGGTTGAATTGTCCAGTCGATTGACTACTCTCCAGGGCCATTAACTGCTTCAATACCAGTTCACTGTCCTTTTGCCACGGACGGCCATTTGGCCTATCATCTTTGTAATGAACCAAGGTCACACTTGTGGTACTTACCGTCGGATTCTCCTGAAATAAAAGACGAACACCTTGTTTCTTTGCAGCCTCTAGTTTGCCTTGAACCTCAGTCTGAGCAATCTCCGCACCGCTATCTAGCACTATCACATAGTAATGATGGCTATCTATCTTGATAGTCAGAATATAGTACCGAGTCTCTGTCCCCATGATGTATTGTCGATTCACAATACCTAAACGAGCTCGATTAAGAATCTGCTCCTTCAATCGATCCAGCCTCCGCGACTAACATTGTTAAATCTATTTTTGCCAGCCCCACAACAACATCTGTAATATCTCATGGACATGTCCCTGTATCCGCTTGTATATCAACACCACTAGAAGTAATATAATTCCATTATAGCAAGCTAATTGATTAGATGTATGTCATGGAATGTCTGTTCATAAAAAAACCTGCGCGGCGGCGCAGGTGAGAAGTTAAAGTCGGCGTGGGAAGGGATTCCGATTGGCAATGACTTGGATTAGCCTTCGTCGGAATGCGACAGTTGAGGATAAATGGCCGCAGGGGATGAGGGGTTTCTCTGTCTGGAAGATAGCTTGAGAAAGAAAAAACCGAGCGATAATCAGGGAAAATTCCTGATTTCTGTCGGCTCAGCGGCAGACTATTTTTGTTTTCCACAGTTACTTACGTACCAACAACACCACCGACTCCACATGGCTTGAGTAGCAGTCGCAGACACATTGATGTAGTGGTGTTTACCTTAAATTACTAATCCTAAAACCAAGTGATTACGTGCAAATGAACAATATGATTATTTTTGCTTTAAAACAATCCCTTAAAATCACCTTATATTTTTCTGTATTCTTTCAAACCAAACAGCATCCCAAAGAATCATCGCATTATCTAAAAACCATGTTGACCAAAGAACTGGACTCTTTTCCACCACTCTATGAGAATTCTCATGTACCATTAATCTATTAATCACCTTTTTAACCGCAACAAAAAATTGATCAATATCTTCATCAAAGATCTCTGAGAAGTCCCACCATTTACTCATACTCGGGTGCCCACCGAAAAAATTTCTTATGTCGTATAATCTAGCTAACTGGTGTTTTTCCTCTCCCGACATTTCAAAAGCAGTAAGAGTTAAATCCCTTTGATTATCAGAACCATTAATATTCATACGTTCCCTAGCATATTGCTGTATTACGTCTACTGTTTTATCTAAAGAAGTTATAGCTTCTTCATAAAATCCACTGTTTAGTAACTTACAAGAATTTAGAAAATTAAAATGGATTCTATGAACAAATGGGTCTAATGAGTTTGATTGCTCAATTAAGTAAAATAATTGTCTCTCGTTCGAACTTAGTCGTTCCTTATAGATTGGAACAGCCTCAGATTTTAATGCTAATTCAAGGCTGTTCTTACAGTTACTTTTTTCTTTTAGGAACCTAATCATTTTGTGCCCTCTAAAATCACATGTTCGTCCATAAACAAGATTAATTGACGCAATTACATCTATCATCCGACTCCTAGCTACATATTGCGAAGCATAATGGAAAAACCAGGATACTACATCGTATACATGTTCATCTCTACAAATATGTCGTAATCCCCTTTCCCATGAAGGCATTATAATACCTATGTATAAATTCTCCATTCTACTATCAGGAGCAGTTAATAGTTCTTCACCTTTATAGCTAAAACTCAGTTCTTTCGAATCCACTAAATTTCTAATAATTATCTGCACGTCATTGTCTCTTTCAAAAAGATGACTCATTAATACATTATCTAATGAATTAGTGAACTTTCTTGTACCGTGCTCAGGTAGATTCGATTGAGCCCACTGGCAAAACTTACTTTTGAACTTTTGAGCACTAGTTGTCAATGGCACTTGAACATCCACCCTTACTTATTAAAATAAGCCCCTCCTAATTCCGTTCCATTGTGGCACATGCATGAATCACTGAATACATCTTTTGAGTTACTACTATGCATGTTTAAAGTAATCCATACAAATGTTACAGAAATCAGCTTCATATCCACCATCGTCACTGTATCTTCTGTAGATAAGCTTTTCGTTGCACCTTGGTCCATTGCAGGTTGTTAAGTTATCTTGGGTCGGTTTTACCCCACAGGTCAAGCACACATACTGATACCCATCTAGACATAAGAAAGTTTCCAAATCACACTCAGGGCACTCTAACAGAGGGTCTTCTCCACCATCCATCACATGACTGTATCTATCAACAAAACTATCAATATACTGTTCTGTAAAATTCTTGATATTCCCATCACAGAAGTAACAGAAAGCATCGGTTTCATCTGTAAATTCAACCGTCTCTTGATTACAAATTGGACATTGTAAAATTACATCAACATTTTTTAATTTTTTCTGAATTAACTGAAGTCTCTCTTTAACATATTCATCAAATTCATTTAGGTACTCTTGTATTTCTGAAAATCTTTCGTCATCAGAATCAATCAATTCTGTTTCAATCATTTCTGACTTAATAAAAGGAATGAGGTATGCAAAAAGCTTTACAATATTGGATTTAAGCACATCAGCAGTTACTACAAAGTGATAATGTTCTGTTTTATTTCTTTCCTTTCGCAACCAATCCATCATATCAAGAAGGTTCTCATCGAATTTAATACCACTAATTTTCTGTAGCCTCTTGATTAAAGTATCATAATTTACACTTATAAAATCCCCGGATTTCAACTTATCTTTATCGGCAGACTCTATACTTTGAAATATTAACGACCAGTGCTCTTGGAAAAGTATCTCTTTCAATAGCAGCTGTATCCCTGCGTGCAAATTGATTAGTGAATATTTTAGATCTTCATCTGGTCTTTCAATAGTTTGTAAGGACTTTGAAATAAAATCTAATCCGTTCTCGACCATATTTAAGTTAATGCGATGAGCCATGCAGTTTTCCCCCTCCTTAATTACAAAATGATAATAGAACTTGTTTTCAAAACCGAAGCGTTAGCCCAAGGTATAATTGATCGCTTAATGTATGGGGGAGGACTATTGGGTAGGATCTGCACCGTAGCAGAAGTTGTTAGAAACGATTCTGCTATTCCATTCAGTTGTGCAGCAATGTTTTTAAAATCAATATCAAATCGAGCATTTTCACACGAATTTTGTTTCCACTCATCTCAAAATCACAATCTGGCGTAATGGCTTCTTCCGTTTTAGCATAGAGCAACATACCCGCCACATTGTCGGTATTCTCCACATCCTGATTTTTAACGTATGTAAATATCTGATAGAGGTTTTTGGAATAGAAGAACATGTTATAAAATCATCTAATGTGAAGAGATGCTTTATTGCGACGCTTTATAAATCATCGGTTATTTCGTCGCTTTCGTTTTCAGTTGTAAATGATACAAAAAATGGATTAAACCCTGATTTGCTTTGATTTACTAAATCTTCAAAATGGCTTGGTTCTATTGATAAACTTTCAAATTGCTTATTATCAAACATAAAAATCTGAAGATTATCCTTTCCTATGCTTTCATAAGCTTCTGAAATCACTCTTCCTATAGCTTTACAATTTTTTTCATCAAATGGTTTTGATATATGATCAATAACGAGTATGGGTATCAATGGATATCTGTTATCCCTTATCAAAAAATTTAGGAAAGCTAAATACCCACATAGCTGAATAAGAGTATGTCTTGCCATACTACCAATGTAATAGTTGACTTCCTTTTTTATATTTGTTTCGCCATCCACAGCTTTAGTTACCATCGGTTGTAAAATGTTGCCCCGTTTAATATATTGAATTTTAAATCCTTCTTGATTCATATCATCTTCAACTACTGATGATATATCTTTAGCAGAGTAATATAGATTTGTTATCAATTCGGAAATTTCTTTTATTTTTTTAGTATCATCGGAAGCTTGTAGCAGCTTTAATTCTTCACGTATTTTCTTAACTCGTTTTCTTTTCTCTTTTAATTCCTCATCTAAATTACGTACATCTGTCGTAAGATAATCTTCAATCATTGCAATTGATTTGGACTTTTCTTCTAGTGTATACATTTCAAACCGAGAATCATTTCTCTTCATTGCACTTCTTAGCTCTTCTCTCTGTTTTCTCAATTCCTTTATAGTGTTATCACTTATTACATAATTGCTAAATGAAATTGTATTATCAATTTGCCACAGTAGATTTTTTAGAGGATCTATTAAATAGTTAAATCCTTCATTTTCGGTTATTAACGTTTCTAGTTTGCTTAATAGTAGTTTTCTGTTTACATTATCTTTTTCAAATTGCTTTGCATCGGACAAACTGTTTTCATATATCTTTATTTGTTCCGAAATATTGTTATACATGACTTCCAAATCGGCGATATTTCTTTCACTCTTTTTTTTATTTATATTCTGCATACTTTTTATTGTGATTAAGAATTTCCGTATGTCATCCGCATTCTTGCCGGTATACCAAATATTACCCCCTAATTTTTGGAGGTTTTTGTTGACTTGGTTTATAACAAAGTCATATTTAGCAGCGTTCATTTCTATCTCTCTAAGCTCAGCCAGTAAGACTTCTAGCTCATTCTGCAATTCATATATTTTTTCTAAGTTATTGTTAAAGATGAAGTTTAGGACCGGAGCTAACTTGACAGAATATCTTACATCACTACATTTATCTAAAAAATCATGTATTGCTCCTTGTCTTTTTTCACCAAGAAAATTAAACATTGTGAATGTCCTATAAGTTAATTCTTCATCAGTAAAATTCCGAATGTCTCTTAATAAATTAATGTCTCGAGCAAAAATGGAGTTCAATTTATCTTTATATTCTCTTAAATCTATAGCATCTGGCTCGTTCTCTCCGAAGTAATACAAATAATTCTGATTTGGCTCTCTGGTTCTCGAAATACAATACTTTATATTATCAATTTCAAATACCATAGTGGCTTTCTTGAGAGAGTCCACATACCAAGGTTTTTTCCTAATATCTTCAGATGATCCAAACATAAAATCTATAAAACTATAAAACTCAGTCTTACCTGAACTGTTTTTTCCTTTGAAGTAATTTATTCCCGACTTAAACTTGTAGGTATATATTTCGCCATCCATGCTAAACAGCATTAATTCGCTTATTTCAAACATTGTACATTACCTCTTTTATAAATTGTTTGTCCGTCATCCTCTTGCTGGCCTCAATAGTTTTTTCTAAAAAGGCATTCTCACGATAAACTAATTTAGAATTATCTATTGTTGAAATAGCTCTTATGATATTATTTTCTATAAGAATTTCTTCGTTAATTTTCAAAAGATGAATAGCCTTAATGATATATTCGATACTTTCACAGAAACCCTTATAATCCCCTGCTAGAAGAGAGAGACCTTTATATATTAAATCCTGAGAAGAATTAGCATTATATACATTATTCAATAGAAAATTGTTATTTTTAGTAAGATATGAAAAAACAAGCATTTTGCTTATGCTTAACTCATTGTGTCTTTTCAAGATTTGCTTAATTATGTTGCAATATATGCTAATCTGAATAGTTTCTGTTTCAAACTTTAGACTTCGCATTCTGCTCGTCCTCCCATGAGATTTGATTATCAACTATATCTTCTCTTGTAAGATATATGCCACAGCCATATCTTATTTGTTCATTTTCAGCATGTGAATTCGGCAATTTTTTCGTCTCTTCTAGTCTGTTATATGGTTCATCAAGGCTTTCTTTTTGTAGTCTAAATTTTACATTTTCAAAATTCTCAAATGTAGTTTCTTCAATATCTTCAACTTTACTCAATTTATTTGTTTCCATATATTTCATTAGTATATTTTCATAGTAATTCTTAAATGTTAAATGTTGTTTTATTAAATTCTCTGGCAACTCACATGCAACAAGTTGTTTATATTCTCTTAATCCGGATACTTTGCTATCCGTAAGATCTATCTGATTGATTTTTTTAAATTTAGAGTATAATGGAGCAGTAACTTTTTCAGTTAGACGAGACGAAATATCCTCAATCAGTTTAACAAAGTCAGAATACTTAATAGAATATGAACTTTTCTTGTTTACGGCTTCCATAATTTCAACTGTAATATGTTGCAACAATTCCTTGAGTCTTTGATTATAAACTATAGAATTTGCAACTTTTCTAAAGTGAATAGCACATTTGTCGTCAATTTGCTTATCAATATCATTTAACGACAAAAACTCGTATTTTTCATTGATTGCTTTGTATATCTTTTCAAAATCTTCATATTTGTCTTTAAATAACTCTTTCACTTTTGATATCGTGGCATTCTTTTTTTTATTTGACTTTATAATAGTTTTAAATACATCTTCTACTTTATTATCAAAAATAATGTCTTTATTGTTATAAACGTCTTCAGTTAATAAGACATATTTCGTCACATTATTACTCGAAGACTCAAGTAATATCCAATTCAATAAGATTTTCATGGCAACATCATTCGAAATAGTTGTTCTTTTAACCTGAATAGCATGATTAAAGTCTTTACTCAACAAGGTGCTTCTAAAACTTTCACTATTGTCATCAATAGTATCAGCTTTAATTTTTTTCACATTTACATCTTCAATAGTTTCAAATTCTATTTGCATGCCTTCCTTAAGTTCAAGCATATAGTATACAAACACTTTGATTTGAAATGAAAAACCGCTTAAACTATTTATTCCGCTAGAATCTTGCTCGTATTCCATATCTTTTACACCTCACTTTTCAGCCCAATTCAAATTGGAACATAGGATGTCCTATCCTTTTGCCTTCGTATAACTTTGATTCTGATTTCTCTTTAATGCCATGTTTATATTACCTCCAGAATCAGAGGCATGTGTTTTCTTATGATTTCCATAGTATTTCTAATCTTGTGGTACTTTCTATTGATACATTTGAAAATATTCACTATACTTTTTTCTATAAAACTACATAAAATTCCTTTTTTTGCAGATCAATCACCACTCTTGCAACACACATATAGGAATATCCATCAATATATAACCGCCACTCTGCAACAGAAAATTGGGGACGCGAATCGTACGCGTCCCCAATTCATCTATTCAATCATTCAAATTCCTTAAGGAACATCATGATGAAATTCACAATAACATATGGTATTATCGCTGTTCAACTGAGTTATCATTATAAAATATCGGCAACATATCCGTCTTTCGTCTTTGAAAACACAACTTTAGATGGGAATACGTTCTCGCCCATATTTGCTAAACCAACAAAAGTCATCGTCCATTCAGATAACTCTTTTGGAATTCGATAGCATTTTACTTCGTCTTCTTCTACAATCGTAACTACTGGAATCATTTCTTTACTTAAGCCTACTGATAATACATCGAAGGTTTGGTGTCCGTTTTTTATTTCAAGCAAAGGTTGCCTGTCAATGTCAAAGTAAACCTTTGCACCTCGACGATTTATTACAAAACCATTAGATAAGTCATTATCTGTAACGGCATCAATTGGCAACGCCGGTATTTGTCTGCCGTATCTCATTTGTTCAAAATGTTCACCAAGATGTTCACAACAATAAGCGTTAAAATACTCACCTTGCATATCAAGGTCTTTATTTATATCTTCCACCGATTTAAAGTGATTCATGAAACTTAGGAGAGCAATGAACCCAATCAAATCATCCGAGTATGTTCCGGCAAACGCCTTATACCATGTCTTGTTCAATTCAATGGCCATTTGGTGCAATTTCTTGTAAAGAGCGAGCTGTCGCTCATTGACGAGGAACCAGCTCTTGTCGAGAATCTTCTTGTTTAGCAGTTCTTCAGGCGAAGCATATTCCAGTGCGCTATGTAGTGCCTTAAGCAACTTTGAAATGATGCCTGCCAACATATCAGCCATACGAATTCCGCAGGAAGTCAATGAGTCTGCCTCGGAAACTGAGCATAAACCCACTCGTTCAGCGGCTTTTACCGTGTTGCAATGTTCACCTTCCTTGTCTATGGTAATCGAATAATCATGGATTCCTTTTTCGTCCAAAAATTTTCTAAATCCCACGAAAGCAATATCATAATTCCAGTCAATTGTTTTAATCGTGGACACGTCATCCAAGAGCAAGAGAATTTGGCTGAATTGCACGATCTCTTTTTGCTTCAGCGTTTCGTTTGCCTTACCTTTTTCGATTTGGGCTGTAAAGAAGTCTTTCAATAATCCAATAAGTTCACTTGTATTATTATACATCCCCGCCATAATTTCGCTTGGCTGATACAAGACTATTGCCTTCGTGATGGAATATTTCATGGCATCCATATCCACGAAAAGGCTGTTTTCGTAGTCTTCAAATAGCTGATGAATGATGTACTCGATTTTGCTTGTAACAGCATAGTAGACAAGGATTCTTTCATCGAACAGCGCCAAGAAGTCCTCTAACAAGGAGAGGTTATCAGCGTTCAAGGAGGCAAAACCACTTTTTAGTTGGCTTTGCTTGATAGTAGTGCTTTTTAGTTCGCCGTTTGACTGCCTGTGTAGATACTTAGACTCAAACGTTGCGTATCTTTCATACAAGGCTGCCTGATTGTTGGAGGGCCAGCCAACGACAACCGCAATAAAGCTGTCGAAATAATTCTCCGCAGTTATAGTTTTGTGGTTGATTTTCCGGCTATGCTCAGATTCATCATAGTAAAAACTGTATTTGCTCATCGGCTGCCTCCTTTCGCGGTGTGGTAAATCATCATTAATTGCTTTACTTTGACGGAATATATCATTCCCCCTGATAATTTATCAAGCACATATTATCAACGAAATTCTCAAGAGCTCTTCACCATAAAAGGTGCTTGATACTCTCTCTATCGCATGTTTAAATATGTTTGGGGGGCTAACCCCCCAAAATAATTCGGCTATGCTGATTTGCATTCCATTCTTATTCTCGTTTCAAAATGACGCATACTACTGTAGCCATAAGCACGTCGCTTAAGCACCTTTATTTTGTTATTGGTTCCTTCCATGGGAGCGTTGGAGACGCGGTACTGAAAGTAAGACTCGATTTCCGCTCGCCATTTCAAAATTGCTAGGCGTATAGAATTCGCCTCCGCCTTGTCCTAACATAAATGCGAATTTGCCCAAGAAGTATTCATATACTCTACCCAGTGCATCTTCTTCAATTAGCAGAGTATCCGAGTTTTCAAATACTAAAACGACTTCACCTACTCTTCTTTGATCAATATCAGCACCTGAGTAGATTTTAGGGAGCACGCCTGCCAGCTTTTTATTTTCTTTTTCAATCGCAATAAACGCTTCATCAATGATCTGTCCGATATTCGGCTTGGTCGCATGTTCAATAATATATTTCCATCGCGCTTTTTCTGGCACATAGAAAACGTTAAAGCGTTCATACTCATCCCGATCATTTTCAAAACCACCGCCCTCATCGACAAGCTCCTGGTATCTTTTTTCAAAACGATCCGAAATATATTTGAGGAAGATAATCCCCAAGACTACATTTTTATATGCATCAATACTGCCTCTTAATTTATCTGCTGAAGCCCATAATTTATCTTCTAAGCTTGCAACTAACTTCTCGAGCTGGAGGCAAAGTCTGTAAAGTCCAAACTTCAACTACAAAAACAACTCGATAAATTATCAAAAGACATCGATACATTGAAGAAGCGTAAAAAGAATTTTGTCAACCTTTTAGCTGATGAGCTCCTTACACATGAGGAGTATCGCGAAAATGTTGATGCCACCAATACTGAAATCAATGAGTTAGTCTTGAAGAAAACCGAGTTGACATCCGAATTTGAACATGAAAATGTTACAGAAAACCTTAGTCAGCTGAAGTCAGAGTTGCTTAGCTTCCTAAATTTCGATGAATTAACTCCCGAGATGCTACACCGTTTGGTAACTCGGATTGAAGTTCGAGAAGACGGAATGCCACGGATTCATTACCGCTTCTCTGCTCCAAACAACTGAATAGAAGCAGGCTATCCCTTATCGGGAGCCTGCTTCTTCTTTTAAGACGATCTGCGAGACACACTCAACGAGCTCCGTATGCGGGAACATGTACGGGTTGGTTGGGATCTGTATTGGTTGGTTAATACCCTTGATATATAAGGGTTTTAACTATAGCATATCGGTCCTTTTGTTTGAGTTTGATTGCTTGTTGACGCTGTTCGTCAACAAGACGTCAACAAGTCCGTAAGGTTCTATACACAACAAAAATTCCTCATCCGGCTTTTTTTGTTCAAGTTGCGAAAAGGTGGTTTACCTGAGTCCTGTGTGTCTATTAGATACCTCAGGACTCATGCTACTTAGCCTTGAATGCCGAGGACCGGAATCGAACCCGTATAGTGGCCATCCACCGCAGGATTTTAAGTCCTGAACCGTCCTTCGTGCCCCCTCTTCTACATTACGAAAAGCTCGTGCATAAATCCTTTAACCATGCGGCTTAAAGGCACTCTTTATGTTCTACGAGCTCTATGTTAAGGAAGATGCATACGGAGCCATGTTAGCAAAAATGTTAGCAAAATTAAAAGAGCAGAAGCCGTTTAATTCTGCTCTTTTTTAGGACAGCTCACGCTTACAATTGATGCCTATCCAATAAAAATATGCTTAGATGCGATTTTTCAGGCATATGCATCGTATGCGGAGAACGACCTATTCCCGCGATATTGGTTACAGTCACTTCGGGCATGAGTTTTTGAAATGAATACTTCATATCCCCCTTGAGGAAGGCTCTTTTCGTTCTTTATTTATACCGTAGCCTCACCACTAAAAGGCTTGCCATCGGTGTTGTATGTCACGTTGAAAACCATATCCGCCAGCCACTTCTTGAAGGACGGATTGTCACCCCATTGCTTGAATATTTCCATATTATCAGCCATAATGTTAAAAATCACTCGTTGTAAGGCAGCATCACTCTCCATACGGGCGTTTTGCTTATCCGAATTCTTCATAGCGTTTTGGTACTTGGTATCCTTTGATACCATGCCCGGAATACGCTGTATTTGCGCCCGTACATTATCCGCGTCCTTCCAGTCGATGTTTCCGAACAGGTCGTTGAAGATTGACAGTATGTTTGTAAGCAAATCAAGTTCGGGTGGCTGCTTGCCACCGATTCCGCCAGTCGGAACAGGGGCAACTTCGGCATTATCATCTCCAAGCTGAATTGAAATCATAGAGCGGGCTTCCGCACGGTAGCTATCGAGGTCGATTGATTCCATAATACCCGCCGACAAATCTTCCTCTTTGGGTGACGGAAGTTTCGGTAGCAATAGGTTTAGGAAGATGGACAGCTTTTCCCACTCGGCATTACCGTAAGGCAGTATCGCACCGAGGAATCCATATGTTCGTACAAATCCTTTTGCAGAAGACTTGAATTCAACTTGTCCTGCTTCATCAAGTTTTTTGTAATTGTTGGCACAAGTGTCCAGAATTGGATCGAGTTTATCGCGCTCCGCACTGCCAAGATAAAGGTTAATAAAACCGTCCACATGATATTCTGTGTAGACTTGGTGTTGCTCCATTGCTGAAATCAAGTCATATAGCTTGTTCGGGTCTGTTTCGCCTGATAGAATCGTTGTGCGATAATAGCGCGAGAACGCATTTCCAATATCTTCCGATTCGTTAGCAAAATCTAAAACGAAAGTGTCAAACTTACCCTCTTTTGCGCGATTTAGTCGGGAAAGGGTCTGTACCGCTTTAATGTCGGTCAAAATTTTGTCTACATACATTGTATGCAGGAGTGGCTCGTCATAGCCGGTTTGGAACTTGTCCGCTACGACTAAAATACGATAGGGTTCTTCGGCGAACATATCTTCAATATCCTTGCTGGGGAAATCGTTAATTAGGCTCTCGTTTAGCGTTTTGCCACCGTATTCCTTGTCACCCGAAAAGGCGATGATGGCTTTATACGGACTTTTTCGTGCTTCTAGGCAGCTGTAAATGGCGTAAAAGTATTCAATCGCCCGCTCGATACTACTCGTTACGACCATTGCTCGCGCCTTGCCGTCAATTTTGCGGCAGACGATGTCGTGGAAATGCTCAACCATGATGCCCGCTTTAGTGGCAATGGCGAATTCATCACTCTCAACGTAAGCACGGAGTCTTTTCTGCGCCTTTTTCTTGTCGTATTCGGGATTGTCGGTTACAGTTTTCACTAGTTTATAGAAACTCTTTATTGGTGTATAGTATTTCAGCACATCCAAAATAAAGCCTTCTTGAATGGCTTGTTTCATCGAATAGTTATGGAACGGATAGTGTTTGACTGTACCGTCTGGTTGCGAAGAAGGAATGCCGAACATCTCAAGAGTTTTGTTTTTGGGTGTCGCGGTAAAGGCGAAATAACTGGCGTTAGTCAGCATTTTGCGCCCTTCAACAAGTGCGTTGATTTTGTCCTCTACGTCGGCTTCGGGGTCAAAATCGCCACCAAGGGCGACGTTCATAGATGAAGACATATTACCACTTTGACTGCTATGTGCCTCGTCTATGATAATAGCAAATTTGCTGCCTTTATGAGCTGTGCCGATGTCATTTAAAATAAACGGGAATTTGTGTACAGTCGTTATAATAATTTTCTTACCACCGGCGATTGCTTCCCGCAAATCTCCTGAACGCTCCGCCCACGCCACGGTATTCGACACCTGCATAAACTGCTTGATAGTGTCACGGATTTGTTTATCGAGATTCACACGGTCTGTAACCACAATCACAGAATCCACCACCGCAACGCCGTTTACTTCAAGACCTACAAGCTGGTGAGCAAGCCACGCAATGGAGTTCGACTTGCCGCTACCCGCGCTATGCTGGATAAGGTATTTTTGCCCGACGCCATTGGCTTTAACGT
Source organism: Paenibacillus aurantius (assembly GCF_032268605.1). Lineage (NCBI taxonomy): Bacteria > Bacillati > Bacillota > Bacilli > Caryophanales > Paenibacillaceae > Paenibacillus > Paenibacillus aurantius. Next base: position 776,913 of record NZ_CP130318.1, on the reverse strand, counting down.
TGGCAAGCAATGACCGAACCACGCTGAGTTGATGGTAGCGCGGAAAAATCTGCTTTTCGGTTTTCTTCTTTGTTTTTTTATTTTCATCAATCACCACTTGGGCGTAGTTTTCAATAATATTGGCAAGGCTAAATTTTGTAAGTATTTCTTTCCAAAGGTAGTCGGTCATGATGCCGTTGGGGTTGGGCGGATTGCCCGCACCGTCATTGTAGCCTTTGTCAAAAGGCAGAAACCACGACGCTTTCCCTGCTAGTTTAGTGCAAAACTTCACCCTTGCGTCGTCCACGGCGAAATGCACCATACACCGCTTGAAACTAAACAGCAACTCCTTTGGGTCGCGGTAGGTCTTGTATTGATAAACGGCATCTTCCACGTCTTGTTTGGTTAGCTGGTTCTTCAGCTCGCAGGTGACGACGGGCAAACCGTTTATAAAAACGCAAAAATCTAAAGCGAGGCGAGTGTTATCCTTACTGTATTGCAATTGGCGGGTGACACTAAAAATGTTCTTCTCAAAAAGTTCCTTTGCCGCAGGGTTCTTTTCCGATGGGGTCATGTAAAACATAACAAGGCTTGCGGGATAAACTTTCACACCGTTTCGAAGAACGTCAATAACGCCGCGTTTGGCGATTTCACCAACAAGTCGGTCAAGAAACTGACTATATTTAAGTCTGCTTTGCTTAACCCCAAGCAATTCCAATTGTTTAGGTTGTGTCGCCTCTAAGAAGCGGAACAACCGCGTTTCATCAATAGTATACTCTTTGTTGTAGTCCTCGTTCGTGCCTTGATCGTAGCCGTTTTTTTCTACGAGCCAGTCAACAATTAGGGACTCAAGTCCCGATTCTCTTGTATTTTGCATACTCAAACCTCGTTCGCCATTTGTGGAAGTTCATATACATTTTTAAGCAATTGACTAATAAATACAATTATTCGTGCAGCGTCTTCTTTTGTTGCTTCGTCTATTTCGTGGATGTAATGGTTTCCTCGTTCCCTTATTTTGTCGACCCAAGGTCGATTGTGCCGCGATGTATACCCTTCTGTCTCTAAATAGTTTACATATTCAATAAAACTAAGATTTGCGCCTGCACCTTTATCCACAGCTATATGCATCACTAACGAGCGAGCGACCATTATAACCGAGTAGTAACATTCAGTAGAAAACGACTTTCTACATTCAACGTACATCTTTTCAATCTTCTCTGGCAGATGCTTTATATCCTCAAATGGCAGGAATAAGGACGGCGGTATTATCTTGCCATCTTGCCCTATCGTTACGGGCATACTGCACTGCGAACACTTAAAGATATGGTACTTAATCGCACCGAGTTCGGCATCAACAATTCTTGTGTCGGCAGTTGTGCGAACAACAACATTACAATACGGACAGCGAAAAGTTTCTTCTTTTCGTTCTCGCTTGCTTGGCTTTTCCCAATTCCATTCTTTTATTGCGAGCATTATTCATCACCCGCTTCTTCAAAACTATCGTCCGCATCATCATCTTCCACAACAGCAGTTTCCTCTACAGTTTCATAATCGGGAATTACCACGTCCCGCACATCCATTTTGCCTGTGACTACATCGGAAATAAGGCGAGTGCGGTATTCCTGGAGGAGTTTCATCTGCTCGTTTTCAATTTTTATTTTGCTATCAATACCAACACAAATGGTATCAAGCTGTGAAACAATAGCTTCTTGCTCTCCAATAGGAGGTACAAGAATTTTGAGTCGACGAAGCGCACTTGTAGAAATGTGAACGATAATATCACCTTTTGCCATAGATGCCCTTTGTTTTGCTACATAAGGACACCGTAAAGCGTAAGCCAAAAAGCTATATAAAACATTATCATTAGCAGTGAATATTGCGGCATCACCACTACACCATGTGTCCTCGTCAATACTATTAACAAGTGCTTGCCCTATTTCCTCTTTAGTTTCTCCGGATAAAGCAAACAACATTTCGGACTTATAAACTCGAGCATATGAAACTGATGACTCCGCTGTAATTCTTGTGATTGGTTCGTGCAAGAACAATACGCCACTACGATAAATATCACCATAACGAATACAAGCAACGCCACCGCTCTCTGCATCATCGGCACGAGAACCACCAAATCCTTTACGAAAGCTACCAAGATTACCAAGACTAACGTCCTGCCATCCATCACCGCCTCGCGTCACAGCCTCATTTATCGCAGCCCGCTTCTGCTCCTGCAACAGTGCAATCAGCTTCTTCTTAGCGTTAATAAGCCTGTTTATCCCCAAGACTCTCCAATCTAAAAAGCGTACAATTTGGTCTTGCTCATTGCGTGGCGGGAGGGGCATCATAACATAGTTCATATTTTGCATTGAAACACGTAAGCGAATTGTATTAAGGCTTCCTGTTGAAGATTCGTGAACAAGAATGCCTTTGCTAATACCAATTAAACTTCGATAGAACGTAACCAAACGAAAGATGTAATTGTAGTACCAGATGTTGATTTCATCTGCGTTCCTTGGATATAAAGCGTAGTACACAGGGCTTATCGCACCATGCCATTTAGAAACACCACAAGAGCCTGCCAGTACATTCATGCAGTTAACAAGCAAGTCGTTCTCATGTGCGATTGAATATTTTGTTAAGTCATTTTTAGGCTTGTTGCCTCCTTTCTCCACGCGCTCGGAATACGGAACAACACCATGTGCCGCTGACAGAGATAGGATAAAATCCGTTTTCACTGGTGCATTTGTCTCTTTGCGTTGCTGCAACAACGCCCCAATACGCTTACTTTCCCATCGTTCTGGCAGATCACCAAACCATTCGCTCATTCCAATACCTCCGCAAGCAAACCATTGGTTTCCACTTCCAACGCCCGAATATCTGCAACAATTTCCGTGAGTTCACGGAGTTGTACCGCCTTATAAAAATGCTTGGTGAAACTGATTTCATAACCGATTTGCGTCTTGTTTGCATCCACCCAAGCATCGGGAGCGTAAGGCAAAACTTCTTTTTCAATAAAAGCATCAATACCGCCTTTGTAGTCGAGCGGAATCTGTTCTGTTTCGGTCAAGTCCTTATTCGGCACGAGTTTACCTTTTTTATCGCGGAGTGGCTTGCCGTCCTCTCCCAACTGCGGACGCAAAACAGTAACTTTCCAATAACCAAACGCGCTGTTGTCAAAAATCTTACTGGATTCGTTCTCTTCAAAATCAAGGAACAATTGCAGAATCTGCTCACGCAACGCCTTTGTTAGCTCGCAGTTCTTTTGCCCAAGGTTCTTGCGAAGCGGTGATTTAAGCGTGGTCGCGTCAATCAACTGGATTTTCCCCCTGCGCTGCGCGTCTTTACGGTTGGACAGCACCCAAATAAATGTACCAATGCCCGTGTTGTAAAACATATTGTTTGGCAAGGCTATAATCGCTTCTACCAAATCCCGCTCAATCATATAGCGACGAGCATTGCTTTCTCCTTGCCCTGCATCACCCGTAAATAATGAAGAACCGTTATGAACCTCGGCAATGCGCGAACCCATTTCGGTGGTTTCTTTCATCTTGGCCACGTTGTTAAGCAAAAATAAAAGCTGACCATCGCTGACGCGCGGAATCATCGAGAATTCGGGATTGTCATCGAAAGACGTAACAAAGCGGGTGTCCTGAATACCTTTCTTGCCGCCGAGCCTATCCGCATCGGTCTTCCATGATTTTCCATAAGGGGGATTGGAAAGCATAAAATCAAACTGTCGGGAGGGAAAGCCATCGCTCGATAGTGTAGAACCGAACGCGATATTGTCCGCTTCAGCACCCTCTCCTTTTAGCAGCATATCCGCCTTGGTGATGGCATAGGTTTCGGGGTTGATTTCTTGCCCAAACAAATGAATAGACACCGTGAGGTTATTCTTTTCAGCAAGGGAAAGCAGACGGTCTTGGCTCACAGTGAGCATACCACCAGTGCCGCTCGCGCCGTCATACACGGAATATGTAGAGTCCTTTATTTGGTCGGCAACCGGTAAAAAAATAAGGTCTGCCATCAACTCTACAACGTCACGGGGAGTGAAGTGTTCCCCAGCTTCCTCGTTGTTTTCCTCATTGAAGCGGCGAATAAGTTCCTCGAAAATAACTCCCATCGAGTGGTTGTCCAGCGCGGGTATGCGAACGCCGCCTGTATCATCCAACACAGGGAGTGGACTGAGATTAACGGTTGGAGACACGAATTTCTCAATTACCGCACCGAGAATGTCCGCGTCAATCATCGTGTCTATCTGGTTACGGAATTTGAACTTTTCGAGTATTTCTTGCACGTTTGGCGAAAAGCCATCTAAATAGGCGATAAAGTCAGTTTTTAGTTTCTGCTGGCTTACGCGGCTCGTCAAGTCACGCAGACGAAAATCCGATGAGTTGCAGAAAGACTGCCCAGCGGCATTGCATAACGCTTCGTTCTGATTGGTCACGCCCGCCGAGTCCAGCTTCTTTTTCATATCAAGAACAGCGTCCTTGGTATCTTCAAGCACGGCATCCAAGCGACGGATGACCGTCATGGGTAAAATAACATCGCGGTACTTGCCGCGTACATATACATCTCGCAGGCAGTCGTCTGCAATGCCCCATATGAAACTGACTATTCGGTTGTGAGTTTGGTTATTCATCATTCGTTCTCCTTAGAATCATCTATGGTAATTATTTCTGCCACTTGCCCAGAACGTATCCATGAGTCCACTTCGGGGCTTCGAAAACTGGCGTTTGCTTGTTTGATTTCAGAATCTGCGGTGCACTTTTCACCTGTTTCCATGTACTTGAAATGCCGCCACTTGGGTCGTTATCGTCGCGGTTATCATCTTCTTTCGCGCCTTCCGTAGTAATAATCTCGTTCAGCTCAGCAAGCACGTCCGTCAGACGCTTCCGAAAATGTTTCATCATCGAATGATGAAACGGCTGCTTTATGACGATCCCGGCCACCCCGCTTTAGTATGGTATGTATGGGATTTTTGCTGATCGTTTCTAGTCTCGGTCGGATAGCTGCATTCTCTCTTGGATGATAGGCGAGCCAAATCCCATCGCAAACTGAGCGTTTGCTGATCTCGAAAGGTATCTTTGAGAAACTTACCGTATTTCTGCCCGGCCGCTGCCCACTGCACCAGCCGGGCCAACTGAACACTTCGATTTTCTTCATCCAGCTTTCCACCGAATGGAAGGAAGAAATCTCCGGGCAGAATCAATTGTATCTTTCAGTTGCTCCGTTGGTTTGAACACACGCCTCGCCCCATTTGTAAAGGTTTTGCGTTATTTACGGGATTTTCCTTAATATGTGATGAATTCGACAAAAAGTGCTAATATCCTTGTTTCAGTGTAATTTCCAATCACTCTTACCGTTCGGCAAGCCCTATGTAAGACCTTAAATCTTGAGTAAACATGTGAATTCAAGATACATCGCTATAACCAATTAGGAAGTTCAACTCCCCAACAGCCTTCAATATTAACATACACAGGCATCTCGTAAAAATCTATTTAATCACAAAATACGTTCTCGAAAATTGGAAAACACAAATCTATATTATATCCATGTGTATAAAAATGACCACTAGTAACAAACCTTCAAGCATGTACTGCCCTTATGTGTCCTATCATATTATATCGGAGTATCTTCAACGAGGTTTAATAGTATATCCTGGTCATATAAGGTAGAATCTTTGTCTTCCCTCTCGGGGTAAAGTCTAAGATAATTAACATTATAATCATTCAGCAACTCGTCGATATTTGCGGATTTTCAAATAAATCATTGATTCCATCTTTTTGATCCTATGTATAGATGCTGTTAGTTCGAATTCCAAGCCTTTTTTCTTTCATACTCCCTTCAATATGTTCATCTACATTCCAAAAAAACTCCTTTATTTCTGAAGACGTATAATATCCTTCCTATTTGTCTTTCAGTTATTCGAAATATTAATTTTGTTGATACGATAGTTTCACAACCGCTTTCATATTCTGCCGATCGATCATGTTCGATATGAAGGCCGTATTCGTCACAGATAGGGCACTTATATCGTTTTTTATAGGTTAATGCTGGGTATTTTTCTCTAAATAATCTTTGCCACATAAGTATGCACCCCATTTATTAAATATACATGTAGCAATAGTATTGTCGGCATAATGAAAAAAGCTCCAATAGTCATCTATATAATGACTTCGGAGCCTTTATCACCTTGAACCTAATGCCCTAATAACTTTGAAGCCGTCTGGTAAACCCAATAATAATAAAGGCCTACCATTGCGAAAAAATACATATTCACTTCAAAGCTTTCTAAGCCAAGAGCATTCCTAAGTAACGGAATTACTTTTGGATATAGTTTTTTAAGTGGGTACAAGAAAAGTAAGGAAATAACGTGGATCGTGAGAAAAATAAACATTTAACATTCCTCCATAGAAATTGGTATCAGAGTAGTTTTTAGGCATATGCCCTTGCATCGCTTAAATTACTCTTACACCTCTATGGGGCTTTTCTCACTATGCCCCTTATTCCTTAACTCACCATAAAACTATTGAAGTCCAAGGGTAGGTAAATAATACCATATTCCGTTTTATTATTCAATATCTTATAAATAGCACATTTATTCCACTTTATATTAAAGCCTAAATTAATGTTACCTAGTAAGAGGTGACAGATATAAATTGAATAACGTAAAAAAAAATCCATCAAGCTAGCAAGCGAGGACAAGTTTCGCTTTCCAGCATGAATATTCATTTTTCAAATTTTATGTTATCCAACACTAAACAAACTTCATTTAGAAATTCGCTAAATATCTTGACCATGTAACTGATAAATTCATAGTTGAATTCTAGAGACCTTGCCTGATTCTCTAGTTGTAAAATGCACTAAATTTATCATATTATCAAGCGATAAGATTATACGGTATAATTCTGTTCCGCTTTCCACAATACTCTTTCCTTCATGTGCAATAAAGTTTCTGATCTGCCTAATTTCATTTACTTGTTCCCAAAGTCTACTCTCGAATAACGAAGCAAATGTATCGGTGGTCTTAATCAAATAATCTTTAGATTGAATTATTCCGAAGTTTTTCTTTCTGCCTAAAGAAGAGAAACGGTATCTGCGATGAAGAACATCACATAAATTCTTAAGTTGTACCTCAAAAAATGAATAACAAGAAATCACCATAGACCTCTTTAAAATATTTGGGAACGATTTATTTATCGTAGTGTAGTCATCTAAATACATATATTCGAACATCTCATCTTTGCTTTCATCATCTAACCCCTTAGATTGCTCCTCAAAATCATCTTCTACTCTTTTTTTTCTCACACTGATCGCTACTTCCATATCCGAAAAGAATTTTTCAAATTCATCAAATCCAATTTCATAGGTCATTTTAAGCCAACCAGTTGCAATTTTTTCTCCCATTCTGTTCACCCTTCTTTATCTAAAGATCGCGCCAATAACTTTTACACTAGCATCTGGGTTTCAACTTCGAAAATAATATTTTACATTTCACTAGCTTTGATTTAATAGCTAAGTAAGTCTCACTTCAATTTCCATCTTAATACGATAGGATAAGATTTTTAAACCTTTATTATTGATGATTTCATTTTTAGTTCAGGTTTCCCTCATTTGATTGGTTATTTTTTTTCAACTAACAAAACAATTACAGAACTAATAAACACCCGATTTCTGCATCGGGTGTTTTCAAATCAATCTATTAATTTCGTCAACAATCAGTCAACTCTACTATTTTCAAGTATCTGTTTTACACTTTCAACTAATCTGTACTACTCCCCAAACCCGCTCCACTACTACATTCTTAGCTCTCTACACCATCCCTCACCAACAAAGCCACCGACTCCACATGCACCGTATGCGGAAACATATCCACCGGCTGAACCTCCACCGTGCGGTACCCTCCATCCTCCAGCACCCTCAAATCCCTCGCCAGCGTGGCCGGGTTGCACGACACGTACACCACGCGCCGCGGTTGCATCTCGATAATCGTCTCGAGCAGCGCCGGGTCGCAGCCTTTGCGCGGCGGGTCGACGACGATGATGTCGGGGGCGAGGCCCTCTTCGGCGCGCCAGGCCGGGATGACTTCCTCGGCTTTGCCGACGGCGAAGTCGACGTTGGCGATACCATTCAGCGCGGCGTTGCGGCGGGCGTCGGCGATGGCTTCGGCGACGATCTCGACGCCGCGGACCTGCTTCGCGTGGCGTGCGAGGAAGAGCGAGATCGTTCCGATGCCGCAGTAGGCGTCGATGACATTCTCGCTGCCGGTCAAAGCCGCGTAGTCCAGGGCGGTGCGGTACAGCACCTCGGTCTGGACCGGGTTGACCTGGTAGAAGGAACGGGCCGAGATGGCGAATTTCACGTCGCCGATGTAGTCGTAGATGAACTCATCGCCCCACAGGACTGTTGTTGAGTCCCCGAAAATAACGTTCGTCCGTTTCGTATTGACGTTGTGGCAGATGCTCTTCACGCCCGGCACGGCTTCGCGGATCTCGCGCACCCATTCGTCCAAGTGAGGAACCTTGTTCCCGTTGGTGACGAGGACGACCATGACGTCGCCCGTGCGGAAGCCGAACTTGACGACCACGTGCCGCAGCAGGCCTTCGTGTGAGGCTTCGTCATACGCGGTAATACCGAGCTTGCGGCCGATTTCCTTCACCTTGCGCACGACATCATCGTTGGCCTCATGCTGGATGAGGCAGCTGTCCATGTCGACGATCCGGTGGCTGCCCTGGGCATAGAAACCCCCGACGAGGCCGCCTTCCGCCCAGCCGAATGGAACCTGGGCCTTGTTGCGGTAGCGCCAAGGCTCGTCCATACCAATGGTCGGGTGGACCACGATGCCGCGTTCGGAAGGGTCCCCGTTTACTCCGGCCCCAGTGACTTCAACGGAAACCGAATGTTCCCGAGCCCTAGGGCCTGCTGCCTCTCCATCTGTCTTTCCGGCCGTCTTTCCAGCCCTATCTTCTTCTCCACCTGCCTCAGCGTCCTCACTACCACCAACCAAATCCGCTTCCCCCACCAGCACATCCGCGCCTCTGCCGCTACAGCAAACCACCAGCTTCCCGATCCGCTCCAGGCTGTCGATGACGCTCTGCCGCTTCCACTTCAGCTGGGCCTCGTAGCTCAGGTGCTGCAGCTGGCAGCCGCCGCACTGGCTGTAGATCGGGCAAGGGGGCGCGCTGCGGTCGGGGCTGGCCTCGAGCACCTCGAGGAGCTTGCCGTAGCCGTACTGCTTTTTCAACTTCACGACCTTCACGCGCACGCGCTCACCCGGCAGGGCCCCATGTATAAAAAGGGTAAAGCCGTTAACCCGGCCTACCCCTTCTCCGTCGTGTCCCAACCCGATAATGTCCGCTTCGTAGTCTTCGTTCTTCTTCACCGGCAGGCCGGCTTCATAAGCCCGGCTCCCGCCGGCCTCTCCCGAGCGACGGGCTCCTGCCGGTTTCCGGCCCTCCCCGCGGGGGGCGGGCCGCTTCTGTCTGTTCATCTATGGTCACAACTCCGTTGGTTAATTTTCGTTGCGGGTATACGTCGCGCTGGGCGCTTCCTGGTTGAAGCCGAGCGTCTGGATCAGCGTCTTCTTGACCGGCTTGTACGTGGAATGGCCCGACTCGTCGATGATAATATCCAGGTGGCACGGCAGCACCGAGATGGTGCACGGCAGCGTGCCGCCGAACTCTCCGTCCAGGTTAAGCTGGACATAGTCCCGCGAGGTGATCTCGACATGGCTCGTGGAGAAATGGATCAGGTTCGGGTCGCCCATATGCTCGCCGCGCATGGTGGCGGAAACGAGGCGGATGAACTCCGCGAGGTTGCACTTCTTCAGGATGAACACATCGAGCCGCCCGTCGCTCATGCTGGCGTCCGGGGCGAGCTTCTCGAAGCCGCCGACGGAATTGCTGTTCGTCACCAGGAAGAGCATGATCTCGCCCTCGAACTCGATCTCCTTCGCCTTGATGAACACCTCGATCGGGCGCAGACGGGGCAGCTTCTCGAGTCCCTTCATATAATAGGCCATCTGCCCCAGCATGGTCTTGAGCTTGCTCGGCACCTCGTAGGTAAGCTCGGTCAGCGACCCGCCCCCGGCGATGTTGATGAAGTACTTCTGGTTCACCTTGCCGACGTCGATCTCCTTCGTGTGCTGCTTGATGATGAGGTCGCACGCCGCCTCCCAGTTCTTCGGAATGCCGAGAGCCCGGGCAAAATCGTTCGTCGTCCCGAGAGGAAGAATGCCCAGCATCGGCCGGTGCGGCTTCCCCGCCAGGCCGTTGATGACCTCATAGAGCGTCCCGTCGCCGCCGGCGGCGATGACGATGTCGAAGCCCCGCTCGACGGCTTCCGCCGCGGCCAAGGTCGCATCGCCTTCCCCGATGGTCGCGTGGGTGGACGTTTCGAGTCCGCCCCGCTCCAGGCGGGCGAGCACCTCCGACAGGCGCTTCTTCATTTCCTCGCGCCCCGAGGTCGGGTTGTATATCAGTCTTGCACGTTTGGCCATTCGTTAATCACCCGTATCTCATTATTAGGAAGGGCTCCGGTCCCCTGCTCTTCGGATGGGAGCGCAGCGTGCGGCAGGAAAGCCGCCGCCTGCTTCTCGATCCACCGCGACACGAGAGGGTTCGGCAGGAGCGCCCGGCCGTTGTACCGGTACTCCAGCCCTTCCAGACGGGAAGGGATCACGGTCTTCGTGAAATACCCTTCACTCAAAAAAAGCGGCGACACAATCACGGCCAGGTCCGGCTTGCGCTTCCGCATCGATCGTATTTGACAGGCCAGCTGGTCGGGCAGCAGCATCGCCGTCCCGGCCTCCGCGAAGCCTCCCTGCTCCTTCAGCCGCTCCGCGAGCTTCCGGAGGCCCTCCCGCCAGCGGCGGTGGAAGCCCTTCTCCTTGCTGCCGTGGCCGACGAGCAGGACGGCTTCCTTCGCCGGATCCGCCGACAGCTCCGCGAGGTTGGCGTACAGCATGCGGGCCACGTCGGGATCGTCGTCGATCGGCGAGGCGAAGTGGACGCGCGCTTCGATCCGGAAAGGCTCCAGGTCCGTCTCGAGAGACGGCTCCGGCTGGACCCCGAGCGCGTAGGCGATCTCATCGATGTGCGTACTGCCCGAGGAAACAAAAAGCGGGACGACCACCAAATCGGTTACGCCCTGCCGCTCTAATTCGTCTATGCCGTCCTGGATCAGGCGGCCTTCTACAATTTCGAGAAAAGAAGAGGACACCGGAACGTCCTCCGGCATCCGGACCGCCGCCACCGCGTCGTCGACCAAGCCGACCCATTCCGCGCTGCGCGACCCGTGGCTGATGACCAGAAGCCCGTATTTCTGCATCGTTCATCTCTCCCGGGTTGCGTGTTTCTTCTATTATTCATGCTACCCATCCGAAGGCCTATTGTCAATGTTTTGAGGGGCAAGCCGCACGCCCGGACACCAGAAAAAGCCAGGCGGCGAAAGCCCCCGCCGATCGTCCGGAAGCCTCCTTGAGCCCAGCTCTTTGCAAACTTATGATTCCTAGTCCGAGGCTGTCTAACGGCCGAGGCGCTCCAGCGTGAGGCTGTAGCCGTCATTGCCGTAGTTCAGGCACCGTTTGACGCGGGAAATGGTTGCCGTGCTCGCTCCCGTCTCCGCTTCGATCTGGTTGTACGTGTTGCCCTTGCGGAGCATCCGCGCCACCTCGAGCCGCTGGGACAGCGACTGGATCTCGTTCACTGTGCACAGGTCGTCGAAGAACACGTAGCACTCCTCGATGTCCTTCAACGTCAGAATCGCTTCGAACAGCTGGTCGATCGCTTTATCGTTAAGTTTCTTTAACTGCATGAAAGAATCCTCCCGGATTGGCTTGATGAATTAGATGGTTTGTTCTCTTTTTCGACATCCGCGCCGTCAATCCCTGCTTTAGAAGTTCATGACGGTAAAATTTTTCAGCGTTAGCGCACTAAATTCCTTCCCCATACCACTGCGCTTCCACCGCCATACAAGCAAAAGTCCAAAGCCCCACGTAGGCGTCTGTCCCTCCGCTTCTTACCGCTTCCCCGCTATATAAAGCAGGAAGGAATACCGGGAAGCGTCGGGTGATGCAGATGAAGCGGGACTCGCCCCAGGCGGATGCCGGTCCCTTTTTGGGGAATGCGGGCTATCGTCCATACCAACCTTCCGCCCACCACATAGACTAACACATAGATTATAATTAAAAAAGGATCGTGAATCCAGTGAAACCTAACTTACCAGCAGTGTATACCCCGCAGACCCCCTACACCGAGGTCATCCCGGCTAGGGCTCAAACGCGCGCGTTAGCCCCCGGTTCAGGCGGCGGGTTCTTTGGAGGAGGCGGGGGCGGTGCTCCCGGGGGCGGATTCTTCGGCAGTGGAGGCGGAGCTTCAGGTGGTGGCTTCTTCGGCGGAGGTGGTGCACCAGGCGGCGGCTTCTTCGGAAGCGGGGGAGCCCCAGGTGGCGGCTTCTTCGGAAGCGGGGGAGCCCCAGGTGGCGGCTTCCTCGGAGGCGGAGGCGGAGCTCCAGGCGGTGGCTTCTTCGGCGGAGGTGGAGCGCCGGGTGGCGGCTTCTTTGGCGGCGGAGGCGCGCCGGGCGGAGGGTTCTTCGGAGGCGGCGCACCGGGTGCCGGAGCGGGCACAGGGCTTATCCCCGGCGGGGGAGCCGGTGCAGGCGGAGCGGGCGGCAGCGGCTTCAACATGGCCCAGCTCAAAACAATGGTCGACCGCATGGGCGGGATCGACGGCATCATCAACACGATGGGCAAGGTTCAGAAGGTCGTGCAGAACGTGCAGCAGTTCGGTCCGATGCTGAAGCTGCTCATGGGCTCCTTCGGGGCGAAAGCCGCTGTGAAGGAAGGCGGCAGCACCACGGGCACCGGCAAGCGCAGACGCCGCAAGAGCAAGACGAAGAAAGCTCCGGCCCGGCGCAAGACCGGCGCCTCCCGGCCGTTAACCCGGACGCGCAAACGCACCCGGCGGTAGCCGGCACGCAAGCAAGGTCTCCGTTCGCGGAGGCCTTTTTGGCGTTATCCTCCTCTCCTCAAAGTCAACGAATCGCCACAAACCCTATCGGGATTTCGTTGTGCGGTTCGGCGTCCTTTTGCTACAATGGAGGATGGATATGCTTTAGGGGGTCAACCATGAATATTAAAATGAAAGCCACACTGATTCTGCTCGCCATTCTCGGCGTGACCGGGCTGCTCGTCTACCTGCTCATTCTGGGCGGGATGCGCAACGATACGCAGACGGTGCTGACGCTCCCTTCGGAGAGCGAGGCCAGAGCCTATGTGCTGGATAAAAAGCTGCTGGCAAGCGCCAGCAAAATAGAGAAGACGCGGTCCGGCGGACCGGAATTCCTGATGGTCGACGGTTTCGACGCGGAGGGGAATCCCAAAGCCGTTTGGCTCGCTGTCAAGGACAAGTCGATCAAGGTCTTCGGAAGCGCCCTGTACAAAGAAGGCGTGACGAAGGAAAGCATTGTAGCGAAGGTGAAGGAGAAGGGCATTGCCGAGGATCAGATCCGGTATATCTATCCGACCGCCTACGATTACACCTCCAACAAGGTCATCTGGTATGTGCAGGAGCAGGGCGATAAGAAGCATATGCTCATGTATGATTTTCATAACGGGGATCTGCTGTGGGAAGGGTACCAGGACCCGACGGCGTGGAAGCTGACGGGTAACTGACCGGCAACGACCCATACGGATCTTAGCGGACCCACACCAAAGAAGAGGACCGGCAAGGAGTTTGGAACTCCCGCCGGCCCTTTTTTGTGCCTGATGCCTTATCCGCCTTTATGCCTGGTGCCTTATCTGTAAATGGAATTCTTCTTCCCTGTTGAGTTAACTGCCTATAAGGAGGCCTCGTTCCAACAGAGTTACCGGAAAAGGCACAGGCTATCCATTCGCCACATTCCGTATTCAGCTTTCGTCCACCCAAACGTTAATGGGAAAGCCGTCCGGCCCGATCTCGAAGCTCCAATAGGCCGTGTATTTTACGTTCAGCACTTCCAGCTCCGGCTTCTGCCAAACCCTTCTGCCCTGCTCGTTCCGTCCTGTATCCCGTGTTTCCATCGCGGTTCACCTCCTGTTCGGCCCGGGGAGTCAGTCTTTCCCCAGGCCTTTATTTCCTTCTGTTCCCTCAAAATGATCAATAGGCTCCTGCACCAGTGAAGGTACCCCGGTCAAAGTCCATTTTGTTCATCGGGCTCTCCGTGTTTCCGGTCAGGTCGGTACTGAAGTACTCCACCGTGTGGGTTTCCCCGGCATAGATGACGAACGTTCCGGTATAGGTCTTCCACGCTCCGCCGTTGATGCGGTATTGGATGCTCTTGACTCCAGAGCCTCCCGTGTTGTCGGTCGCCTGCAGGGATACGTTATACCCCTTGACGTACCGGACCCCTTTGCTGGATACCGCATAGATCGGGTCAAAATGATACTTCGTCACCGGCGCGACCGTATCGGCCGGCGGTTTCGGCGTCTTATCCAGCTTGAACCCGGCCGTCTTCACGGCCTCCTGGTTCCCTGCAAGGTCCGTGCTGCGGTAGTCTACGGTGTAGATCCCGTTCTCCGTCAAGGCCACCGGCCCGCTGAACAGGCTCCAGGCCCCGCCGTTGATCCGGTATTCCGTCTTGGCCACGCCGCTTAAATCATCCGTCGCCGTGAACGTAATGGTAATGTCGGTCGTGTACCAGCCGTCCGTTCCGTTAGGTGAAGATGGGGAATAGACAGCCGTCGTCACCGGAGGAGTCGTATCGAGAACGACCGGCGTCTTGGCGATCTTGAAGGATTTGGATTGTGTATCCTCCTTATTCCCCGCTTGATCCGTGCTCCGGTAGTCGAAGGCGTACGCTCCGTTCTCCGAAACGGTGACCGGTCCGGTATAGAGGGACCAGCTGCCTCCGTTCATCCGGTATTCCGTTGTTGCGATGCCGGAGAGGCTGTCGAAGGCAGTCAGGGTCACGCTCACATTCGTGGTGTATTCCCCGTTCGCCCCGTCCGGTGCCGCCGGATTCAGAACCGCAGTGGTTGCCGGTTTGCCTTTGTCCAGCTTGACGGAGACGGATTTCTCTTCCTCGACGTTCCCTTTCTTGTCCGTGCTGCGGAACCCGACGGTCGTCGTTCCCTCCGCTGTTACCGGAATCGGGCCCTGGTAATCCGCCCAGCTGCCGCTGTTGATCCGGTACTCCGTCTTGACCACTCCCGAGCTGTTATCGGTTGCGGTTAAGGTGACGGAGGCGCCGGTCACATACCAGCCGTTCGTCCCGTTAGGTGCAGCCGGATTGACCGCGGCTTCCGTGACAGGCGGCGTTTTGTCCGCCGGCAGCCATTTGACCGCTGCGGGATCGGACTGGATTTTGACCGTTCGGGCGATTAGGGTATCGTCTCCGGCGTTATTCCCCGTATAGCGGAACACCGCCGTGCCATCCGTCCCCGTGACGGCCGTGTATACGCCGGGGTTGGCGCCAGTTACTTCCAGGGTGAGAGGCATTCCCGCCATGGTGTTTCCTTTGGCATCCTTTACCGTTGCGGAAAGCTCATGCGTCGCCCCAACCTCCCGTTCGGCCGCGGCCGGGTTAAGCAGAACCTGGGCCGGAGGAGCGGATCCGAAGCCGGATAGAGGCGCTACGTCATCGAGACAGGACTCCACATAAGGCGTCGTGGCATAATTGTGCCGGTCGCCGACCAGCTTCGAATACGAATAATCCAGGAACAGAAGATAGCCGTTGTTGTCGGCGACAAGGATATGCCCTTTGCCGTCCGCCGCGCCCTGGTCAAAAATCCGGCCCGGGAAAATACGCTCCGAAACCAGCGTACGCGTTTCCGGATTGATCTGGGCGATCTGGTCATCCCCCACCAGAATCAGGTCCCCCGTGTACACGTCATAGAACATGCCGTGTGCCCCAGGAATGTCTTTCATGAGTCTCTTGGTCGTGAAGGTATCGAGATCGATCGTCCCAAAGGTTCCGTTACCGCCGGCGCCGCTGCTCGTGTAATAGGCGTTCCCCACGCTGTCGAAAGCAATGGAGGTGATGTAATCCTCATCGCCCTTGATCGAATGATAGGTTCCTTTGCCGAACGGCTCGAGCGGGAAGTCGATCAGGACGCCCGGAATGCCGCTCGCCCATACCTTCGTTCCGCTCTTGTCGAGGGCCAGGTGATACACCGTCCCGCCGTTAGGCGAGGCTTGAAGGGTCGCTCCCGTTTGCGGGTTGACCTTGTACAGATAGTTCGCGCCGCCGACCAGCAAATCCCCGTCCGGAGCAAAAATCAGTCCGTCCGCCTTGGCCGTGGAGGTAATGGTGGCCGGCGTCTTCAAGGTAAACTGATTCGCGCCGTCATAGCTGAACTCCACTTTGCGCACATTCGGCGCTGTGCAGTGCCGGGTATAGAACAGATCATTGGCCGAAATGGCGGATCCCGGGTAGAGATAAGGCGCGTAAGCCGTTACTTTAAGGGACGATTGGGTGCTTCCGCCGTCATCATCGGTCACCGTCAGCGTGGCCGTATAGGTAACATCCGGCGCCCCGTCGGCCACAATCGGGTACGTATGGCTGAAGGAGCACGTGGTGGACGTGGTCCCATCCCCGAAATCCCACAGGCATGTGCGTGAATCACGTCCCGGGTCGGTGATGACGGGACTGAAAGCAACCCGCTGCCCGTTCGCGGCCCACTGGTTCGCCATAGCGCCGATGGACGGGCTCACGTTGTTCACGGTGATCGTCTTTATGGCTTGGGAGACCAGTCCCCGGTCATCCGTCGCCTCCAGGGTCACCGAATACGTCCCGTTGTCCGCAAACGTATGGCCGACGGCCGGCTCGCCCGTTTTGCGTGTTTCCTTCGCCGTACCGTCGCCGAAATCCCACACCCGTTTAACGACCTTGCCTCCACCCGGAACAGCGGTCGTGTCCGTGAAGGTCACGGCCTGCGCTTCATTCGGAACGGCGGGAGTGAAGGTATAGCCCGGCTCCGCCGGCGCGAAGACCGTCTGCTTCAGCGAGAAGCTTCCGGTCTTGCCCGTGGCATCGGTGGCGGTCAGCTTGACCGTATACTCTCCCGGACCCGGGAACGTATGGGTCGGTGCCTTCTCGGTGCTGCTCGTTCCGTCGCCAAAATCCCAGCTCCAGGCCGAAATATCGTCGTCGGGGTCGGTGGACAGGTTCTGGAAGGTGACCGTGGCTCCGCCTTCCTGCCCGCTCATCACCTTAAGCTGCTGCGTCGAAATGACGGTGGCCGCCCCGTGCCGGGACAGCGGACTGTATTTCACATACTTGGCGAGAACCGGCTTCGGCAGCATAAATTCCTGCAGCGTCCCGTTGTTCGCGGTCGTTGCCCGAAGCACCGTCGTGTATTCTTTATCGTCCAGGGAAACCGCGATCTCAAAATCCTTCACCCGCTGATCGGCATAGTCGATCCGGGGCATGACCTGTACCCGGTCGATGAGGTACGTTTGGCCGCCCGCCAGGCTGAAACGGACCCACTGGTTGTTGATGCCCGATGTGGCCCACGGGTACCAGGGTTCCGCCGAGTAATCCAGCATGGCCTGCGGAGTGTGATACCCGTCGTATTGACTGGACACCGCTACGACGGCCGCCCCCGACTCGAGAAGCGCCGCATTCCGCCAGCTTGGCGACGGGTTGAAGAAAGCCTGAGGCGCTCTGTTCTTGTCGATCTCGACCGAGACGGATTGGGGCTCCTCCCGGTTCCCCGCCTGGTCCGTACTCCGGTATTCCACCAGGTAGGAGCCGCTCGCGGTTAACGAAATCACGCTGCCGTAGGGGGTCCAGCCTCCCCCGTTCACCCGGTATTCCGTAGACGCCGGGCCGGAGCCGCTGTCGGAAACCGACAGGCTGACCGAAACGTCGGACGAATACAGGCCGCCCGGGCTGTCGGGAGCCGGACTGATGTTTGCCGCAGTCACCGGCTTCGTCTGGTCGATCCGGAGGCTCGATTGGCCCTCGGAGACATGGCCCGCCTTATCCGCCGCGCGGTAGCCCAGCGTATGGCTGCCGTCTTCCGCATAAGCAACCGGACTGACGTAGGACGTCCACGCTCCGCCATCGATGCGGTACTCGACTGAAGCGATCCCGGAGACCGGGTCGGAGGCGGTGAGGGCCGCGGAAACCGGCGTCGTGTACCAGCCGTTCGTCCCGTTCGGATCGGCCGGCGTAAAGGCGGCTGTCACGACGGGCAGGCCGGTATCGATCCGGAAAGCGGCCGTTAGAACGGCTTCGCGGTTCCCGGCATGGTCGATACTCCGGTACTCCACGGCATGGGGGCCTTCCCCGGTTACGGCTGCCGCCCCGGCATACTCCGTCCAAGCCCCGCCGTCGATCCGGTATTCCGTTCTCGCCACGCCGGCCCGGTCGTCCGTTGCCGAGAGGCGGAAGGACACCGCCGAGGTGTACCAGCCGTTGCTGCCTTGCGGCCCTGCCGGATCCAGCACGATCGTCGTGACGGGAGGAACTGTATCCTGGACTTCCGGCGGAAGCTGGATCGTAAAGCTTACGTTCTGCCCGGCCTCCACATTGCCGGCCGCGTCCGTGCTGCGGTAATCCACCGCATACGTTCCGTTCGCGGCAATCGTAAACGGATCGGAGTATGCCTTCCATACTCCCCCGTTGATCCGGTATTCCGTTTTCGCCACGCCGGATGCGTTGTCCACGGCCGTAAGCTTCACGGTCACGCTGGAAGCATACGTCCCGCTCTCCCCGTCAGGGACGGCTGGAGTAAGGGCCGCCGTGGTAGAGGGAGGCGTCGTATCCCGCGGCGTCCATTGAAGCTTGAGCGGTGTCGAAGAGATTCCTCCCGCCGAAGCGGTGATCGTATCCTCTCCGGCCGTGCTTCCGGTGTACGTGAAGCCCGCTTTGCCGTCGGAGCCGGTGACCGCGCTAAGCGTCGTCGGGTTCGCACCCGTGATCACCGCCGTAACCGGCAGGCCCGCCACCGGCTTTCCTTCCTCATCCGTGACGGATGCGGTGAAGGCATGCACTTTGCCCACTTCTTCCGCAGGTGCCGTTTGGGATAGCTGCACGGCGGCCGGCAGCGGAACACGGGCGGTCACCATCCAGCCGATCCTCACCGTTCCGCCTAACGGATTACCGTCCGACGCTTCCGCCTCCACGATATGAATTCCCGCTGTGGATGGGGTATACGAATACGCGGCACCCGTACCAGCCGGCGCTCCGTCCGCATACCATTGAACCGTGACCGGCTGTCCTTCCGGATCCGCCGCCGTTACCTGAAAGGCAAGAGGTTCGCCGACAAGTCCGTCCGCATAGAGGAAGGACGGCGAGTAGGCGGTCAGAACCGGCCGTTTGTTCGCCTCGCTAATCTCCACGGGGGAGTACGCGACCTGGCTGAAGCCTTCGCTGTCCGTCACCTTCACTCCCGCCAGTCCGCGGAACGGCTGCGTGTAGGTGAAGGTGACGTTCGATCCCGTCCCATCATTGAAGCTCCCGTCTCCGTCGAGATCCCACTCGTACTTCAAGATGGACGAAGGGCCGGACGCCGTCGCGTTAAAGTAAATCGCGTTACCTTCGGTTCCGCTGTACGGTCCGCCTGCGCTGACAACCGGATCTTTGTCCGGAATGGAGGGATCCTCCTTCAGCGTCTCGATCAGGTTGGCGATGAACGAGCCGGCGTAAGAATAGAGATCCGCGCCGAACTGGCCGTTATCGTTCTTAAAATCGGATTGGAAATTAATAAAGTCCGCTTTGGTGAAAACATAATTTTTAGCCGCAAGCCCGGCCCTCACCTGCTCGATCTCCTCATCGCTGTAGCCGAGGCTTCTCAGCCGGGTGAGCTCCTCCGCCGTGAAGCCCGTGCTGACGATCCGGCTCCGCAGCTGCTCGAGGGCGGCTGCCGTCGCGTCAAGCGGCCGCTTATCGGCGGCCAGCGCCTGGAACAGCTGGGTCATGGCCGCGTTGGTGCGCGTAAGCTGGGCGTCGAGAAGATTCGCATACTTCTGGATCGCCCGCACATGAGAGAGCGCCCACTGACCGTGAGACGCGGCGTCCGCTCCCTGGTAGCGCTCGAGCGAGGTCAGGAGCGCCTGGTTGATGGCCTGCTCCGTCCCGGCGGCCGTGCCGACCGCTGCTTCGGCGATATCGAGCGGATCGTTGCTCAGGAAGTCGAAGGCCGGCCGGCTGCCAAGCGGCGTCACCTGCTGGTAATTCGGATCCGGCGGATCGTCGGCGATTCCCTCGTAATGCTTAGCCTGGTTCGCCATCTGGATCAAGGTGCCCTTACGGGGATCCGTCAAGCCGCTCCTCATAAGGAAATCCACAAACTTCTCATTCGGATTCCGGTTTTCATCGGCGGCTTTGGCGAGCGCAAAGAGCTTCTCCATGTACTCCTTGTATTTCTCCCACCGTTCGGCGGCCTTGCCCGCATCCTCCTTCAGCTTCGTCAAATCCAAGGGAGGAATGGGGTCCGAGCTGGAATAATCCACCTCGAATGAATTCTTAATGATTTTATCGACGAAAGGGTTGTATTTCCCGTCCTGGCATTCGTCGAACACCAGGTCATATTTCCCGGGTCCGATCTTACCCACAGGAGCCGTATACCCGATCGGCTCGGAGATGAACACCCCGCTCGCCGTCATCGCCATGACGGAGTTCGGCTTGCCTCCGCCGGCATCCTCAAGCTCCTGTCCCGCCTCGGTCACACTGCCGGCGGGCACAATATAGATGTCCGTCCAGGGCATCAGAAAATCTTCCGTCCCCTCCTCGGGGCAGGCGGCCACGTACTCCATGGCTCCCTCGTAGATCCGGATTTCCTGGTTCGCCCCGAAGGTGCGGAACGCCTCGTAATCGTACGTCCACACCACAAACTGGTGGAACGCCTGTGCTTTCGAAAGCGGGAAGCCCGCCAGGAGAACCACCATAATCAACAATCCGATTAACGTCTTTCTCAACTCTTCCATCCTCCCTGCCTTATGGCAGTTTGTTAGATAAACCGCTTAACCTTATGCAACCCTAGACTATTTAACCCCTGCGTTTCGTGGCGGCCACCTCCTGTCTTTTCCTGGCGCTGAATCAGGGGAATGAGGATGAATCGTTCGCCTGCCTGCCCATCTGTTGTTCTTAATGAAGAACGACATTATGATTTTATAACGAACATCGCCTTTCGACAATATGCCGGAGCAGTTTTTTTACCAATTATTTTACAAGACTTTTGTCCTACCTTTTATCCGGGAAAAAGAAAAAGACCAACTGCGGACAGTTGGCCAAGGTACCGCTTTAGCAAATCATTAAGCTGCTTTCCGGTTGTAAGCGCGCATCGCGAACAGATAGGCGACGATCATGATGCCCAAGCACCATGCTAGAGCGATCCAGATCTCATGGCCTGCCGGCTGACCGGACAGCAGGGCCCGGAGGGTCTCGACTATCGACGTCACCGGCTGGTTCTCGGCAAAGGCGCGTACGACGGACGGCATGGTCTCGGTCGGCACAAAGGCGGAGGAGATGAAGGGCAGGAAGATTAACGGATAGGAAAAGGCGCTTGCCCCTTCGATCGTTTTGGCGGACAGTCCGGCAATGGCCGCGATCCAAGTCAACGCCAGTGTAAACAGCACGAGGATACCGGCTGCGGCAAGCCAAGACAGGACCCCGGCCGACGAACGAAAGCCCATAAGAAGCGCGACGAGAACGATGATGACAATGGTCATGACGTTGGAAACCACCGAGGTCAGCACATGCCCCCACAGGACGGCGGAACGCGCAATCGGCATGGAGTGGAATCGCTCCATGATGCCCTTCTGCTTATCCATAAACAGGCGGTAAGCCACGTAGGCCACCCCGCTCGCAATAGCCATAAGCAGAATGCCGGGAAGCAGGTAGTTCACATAGTTATCCGTGCCGGTCTGGATGGCGCCGCCGAACACATAAACGAATAGCAGCATCATGGCAATCGGAGTGATGCAGACCGTAAGGATGGTATCCAGGCTGCGGAAAATATGGCGCATGGAGCGTCCAAGCATAACGCTCATGTCGCCGAAGAAATGATTTTTTGACGTCTCCATTTACATGGCCTCCTTATGACCGATGATGGCAAGGAAGATTTCCTCCAAGGTCGGCTGCTTCTCCACGTACTCCACCTGTGCTTTCGGGAACAGCTGCTTCAACTCGGCGAGCGTGCCGCTCGCAATAATCCGGCCCTCGTGCAGAATGGCTATCTGACCGGCAAGCTGCTCGGCTTCCTCCAAATACTGCGTGGTCAGGAATACCGTCGTCCCGCCGTCGGCCAGCTCCTTTACGATCTTCCAGACTTCGATCCGTGCCTCGGGGTCAAGCCCGGTGGTGGGCTCATCGAGGAATAGGACCGGCGGGCTTCCCACCAGGCTCAAGGCGATGTCGAGCCTGCGGCGCATCCCACCCGAATAAGTGGATGGCTTGCGGTCGGCCGCGTCCGTCAAGCCGAAACGTTTCAGCAAATCGTCCGCCACTTGACGCGGATTGGCGAGGTGGCGCAGCCTGGCGATCATGATGAGATTTTCCCGCCCGGTCAAGATCTCGTCTACCGCCGCAAACTGCCCGGTCAGGCTGATCGACTGCCGCACCTGGCCGGGCTTTGACGCGACGTCAAATCCGTTTACGGTAACGGTTCCGCTGTCCGGCTTAAGGAGAGTGCTGAGGATTTTGACAACCGTCGTCTTGCCCGCGCCGTTGGAGCCGAGCAGGGCGAAAATGCTGCCCTTGCTCACCTCGAAATCCACGCCCTTCAGAACATGATGCTGTTTGTAGGACTTTTGCAGACCTTTCACCATAATGGCTTTTTCCATCCCGTTGTTCCCCTCCTACTTTTGGTTATCCGTGACTTTTTTGATGGCCTTGCGGGTTTCTTTGCCAACCGATTCCTGCCAGTTGTCCGTGTGCGTTTTGGAATCTTTGATCAGCTCGTCAGCGAATGCCGCTACGTCACGGCCCGTCACTTCGAGCACGCCCTTTCCCGAGGCCGCACCTTCTTCAAAAAGATCGACAATCCCCGAAAGCAGCCCCGTTCCTTCGTTCAGCTCTACAGGGCCCACCTTAAAGAGATATTTTTGAATCTCTTTGTAGACAATCTGATAATCCTGCGGAAGCGCTTTGACACGCGCCACGTGTGCCCGCCATTCTCTTTTGCCTTCGATGATATCGCGGATGTTCATAGTAATCCTCCTCCTATTTACCTAACTTTTTCGCGATCGTAGTATTGAGCTGCTCGCGCCACTTGTCGCGGACAGACTTGGCGCCTTCTTCGCCGGCCAGCGCGGAACAGAAGCCTTTGATATCGTCCCCCAGAACCTCTTGGACACGTTGACCGTCCGCCGCCGATTCTTCGAGCAGGCCAAGCACACCGTCAAGAATGGGTATGAGGTTGCGGCCGGTAAAATCGGCGTGCGCCCAAAGATTGACGTTAATTTCCTCCCATGCGGCCTGATATTCGGCCGGCAGCTTTTTGACTCGTGATTCAAACGTCTTAAATTCTTTGGTCATGTCGCTCCCGGTGATTCTTTCCCAAAAATTCATGATTCGGTCTCCTTTAGCTCGTTAATTTTGGAGGATACGAACTCCCATTTTCTCCAGAACTTCTGCAGCTCCTCACGCCCGGCGTCGTTAATCGCGAAAAACTTCCGCGGCGGTCCCATGTCGGAGGGTCTCTTCGTGACCTCCACCAGCTTGTTTTTTTCAAGCCGGATCAAGATGGTGTACACCGTTCCCTCCACCACATCGGTGAAGCCGAGGGCGTTCAGCCGCCGCGTGATTTCGTAGCCGTAGGTTTCATTGCGGTTAATAATTTCAAGGACACAGCCCTCCAGCACGCCTTTGAGCAATTCCGTCAGGTCTTCCAGCACAACCACCTCTATTCTGTATGACTGATATTCAGTATCACTTACTACTGCTATATAGTAACACGTAGTACCACATCTGTCAAAGAATTATTTTCCATCCCCATTGGCCTCTCCCACAGCAAAAAAGCCATCCGCCAAAGCGGACAGCTTCTCTATGGGTCTCCTGCCTTCCTAGTCCCGGGAAAGCCCGAACAGACGCAGCAGCGACAAAAACAGGTTGATGAAATCCAAATACAGGTTGAGCACGGCAAGCGGGATCATCTCTTCCGTCAGCCCGTGCTTGTACTGCGAGATGTCGTACAGGATGTAGCCGGAGAAAATGACGACTCCGAAGAAGGCGAGCGTCAGGCCGAGCGTGCCCCCGAAACCACCGGTGAACATCCCCACCAGGCTGAAGCCCACCAAGGTCAAGAGCCCGATCATGAGAAAGCCCCCGAGGAAGGTGAAGTCCCTCTTACTCAAGTAGGCATACAGGGTCAAGCCGGCAAAAACAACCGTCGTCACCACGAACGCCGAGGTCACGATCCCCGCTCCACCGGTGGAGGCGTAGTAGGCGATCGTCGGATAAAGCGTGATTCCGCTGATGAAACAGAAGGCGTACGTAAACAGGTAGCCGATGGACTTCTTCCGGCGCCGGATGAACATGGCGGAGATCAGCATGATGAACTCCACGACGATGAGCGGCAGGATCAGCGCGGGAGGCACCTGGGTGCCTGCCAGCGTACCAAGAAACGAGATCAGGATCGAAAGCGTAAACATGCGGAGCAGCTTATGAAACGAGGAGTTGTACTCCCTTTCCCAATCGGCCGCTTTCTCGCTTTGCTGCAGGTTCATGGGTTTCCCACCTTTCTGGTTATACTTTTAGTATATCATACCGGGGGGACGAACTATGCCTGCGGTTTTCCGGCTGGGTAAGGCTCGCAGGGGTGGAAAAGGTAAGGTTCTTTTCGGTCGGATCTGGGGCATTTTGTTAACCGGGCGGCGGTTCGTCAAAAGGCGTTCCGGGTAATTAACCTATGAGTATATTATAGAAGGGAGCTTGACCCATGGAGAGAAACCAATTGGAAAAGCATATTTCAAGCATGCTCGACAACACCCGCTTCTGTTCGTTCGCGACGGTGGAAGGCGGCAAGCCTCATGTCCGGTATATGACCGTTTATCATGACGGGCTGACGATCTACCTGGCCACCAACCGCAAGTCCCACAAGGTGGAGGAGCTCGACGACAACCCTCACGTGCATATTCTTACGGAGCTGAAGGACGACAAGCCGGACGAGTTCCTGCAGATCGAGGCTACCGCGACCGTTACGAAGGATGACTCCCTGCGCCATAAGGTGTGGAACGATTGGCTGAAGCCGTGGTTCGAAGGACCGGACGATCCGGACTATGTCATTCTCGAGGTGAAGCCGTCCCGCATTGCATTCGCGAAGGACATGAACGTGCAGGTGTGGGAGGCTTAGGCAGCGTGGAAGCGGATGGTTAGCGCTATAACAAAAAGCTCCTCAAGAGGGTGTCCCGAAAGCCATGAAAGCGGCTCAGGGATACCCTTTTTTTGGGGCTGGGCTTAGGTGGCTGCTCTTCCCGCCCTGACAGACTCACCACATGGGGCGGATTGGCGGAGTTCTTCAATGCTTGGTCCGCAGAATGATTTCCTCTCCCTGGTTCAGAATGATTCGGTAGCCCTCTAGGAGGGGGAGCATATCATGAATCTCTTCTTCCGTCAGGTCACTGGTCCGGATATCGATTTCCCCGCTGTATTCCACTTTCTTGCCTGCTTGTAATCTTTTCTCTTGCTGAATACTCTCCACCTCGCCCAAGACGATCCGCTTCCCTCTCTCATTCAGCAGGGGCACCACTTGGTCAATCGTAAAAGAATGGTTCGTCGGGTTGTCAAACGAAACGGAAAAGCCCAGCACGCTTTTCTCGGATGGCTCCTTACGGACCGATTCATCAGAACCCCCGATGTAAAACAAGGCAGGCTCGTTACTATCACTTGAGAAAACCTTCATTAAAAAGACGGCTATGCCCAGCATAATAAGCAAATAGCCTAAAGATCTAGAAACGGGCGCCGTCCTCTGACCTGCTCTCATTTTCATCCCCCCTGTCACGTAACCCATAAATTTTCCATCCAATTTTAGCAAACTTACAAAAAATGAAAAAGCCCTTGATTTTCATGGACATTTTAGCAGGGGCAGAGCTATTAGGTTGATGGCTCTGTTTTTAAAAGCAAGTAATAATGCTCAAAATCTTGTTTCCCTTCCCTACATACTTCAAATCCGATACTTAGGATAGCAGATTTGAGTTGACTTATTGGGATTCTGCTAGTTAATGGAGGGCCGAACGCGCCTTGAGTTTCAGGGTCAAATTTAGAAATTAATATGCGCGTTTTTACATTGGAAAGAGTGCGTACATTCTTGAGGATGTCAAGAATTGACTCTGCATGGTGAAGCACATCGGTAAGTGTAATCACATCAATATCATGAATTTCAGTATTGTAGGGTTGCTCTGCATTCCAGCATACAGTTATAACATTAGGCTGGTTTGAGGTCTTTAAAAAATAATCAATAGCTTCTTTTGATTTTTCAAGAGCTATGACTTTACCGTTTGTTCCGACCAAACTGGCGTATTCATTCAAAAAGGCTCCGGGGCCAGGTCCGATATCAAGTAAGGTACTGCCTTCTTTGATACCGGCAATTGAAGCCCATTCGGAGACTAACGACATTCGTTGTAGCTGGCGATTTCTCACCTCTTCCCATCCTAGATGAGACAGATCTTTTTGAAATTCCATAATAACCCACCTTTTTACCAACCGAATTGGTTTAATGTGTAAAAGATAAACCCCAATGATACAACTGTTGAAATAATTGAAAATGCTATTGTCCAAGGCTCCTTGCACTTGTGTTTGAACAAACGGTAAATCGAAATAACAACCATTATTAAGGTCAAAATGATCATAGTTCTTCTTATCCAAAAGACAGTTGACATTGTAGCCATCATATTAGTTGATCCACCTAATAGAGCCAGTATGCCCATGTGTAACCAATGATGAGAAGATGCTAAAAATGCAAGAACGAAAGACGATAGATTGGTTAGCGTTTGTCCCCTTTTACTTATCATTTTGATTCCTCCTATAACGAGATAAGGCGAGTGTAAGCTTATTAAATCCTCCGAGAATAAGTTCCTTATCTTCATCCGAAAATTCCTCCACTAGGCTACGAAAAAAATCTACCGACCGCTGCCTGACTTGTTGAATGGACTTATTTCCTTTTTCAGATAAATACAAAATTACTTCTCTACGATTAGCTGCATTTATGTCACGATTTACAAATCCCCCCTTAACTAGATCATCAACGAGCCTGCTTACCGAACTTCTTTCCAGCTCTAGTTTTGAGGCCAGTTCTGTAATGGACAGTTGGTTAGATTCTAATTCTTGTAATGCGTAAACCTGGGATACAGAAAGAGGGTAGCCACAGGGGGTAGCGTTGGTTTCGAGTAGTCCAAATAACTTTACAAAGTTTTGTACGCTTGATCTAAGCTCAAAGTAATATTCATCTTTCATAACAACCACCCCTTAAACGTGATCTATACAACATATGTATCATACACTAATTATGCCCATTACGCATAGTGCTTCTAGCTTGAATTTGGAAAATCGTGATTATCACTAACCTTCCTCTATGAGAAAAGGTTTTTCTCCGGAATACTCGCTCTTTCTCACGAATTCTTTCTCACGAATGCGGCTTTTCCGAGAATACAATAGCCATGACTGGCTGGAATGGTTATCAAGATGAAGAAAATCCCGGGGGCGTAGAAAGCGCAAAGCCACATCGAAATATGTTTTTATTCATTTTTCAATCTTTCTTTCGGGTGGTTTACTTCATCATAACAGATGAATCCGTCTTGCTCATCAATCGATCGATATAGACGCTAAATAAAAAATCAACCGCAGATAGACGTAAAAAGGAATTGCATTGTGTTATTTTTGGTGTGCAAAAGAAAACGAGGAGTGATTGCCATGGAATTGACCAGAAAAGACGAAGATGTCAAAGAAAGAGGAAGATTGAAGTTTACAGGCATACAATTGCTGAAACGATGGCCCTCGTTATTGGCGTTAGCTATGGCCGCAACAGGGCTCCCTGCTTCGACGGATCCCATGTCATTTATCCTGATTCTCATCGCGCTTGTCTACCCGATTGCAGGCGCAATTCGCGGTCATCTCCGCGGGGTTCGTACCATCTTGATACAGGCGGCCGCATTACTGTTTTTCAGCATTATCGCGTTAGTGTCTCTGTATGTCGACAGAGAAACGGGACTGATCCTGCTTGCGGCAGGTTATATCGGCCATGCGGTCTGGGACTTTGCTCATTTTCTGAGCAACAAGATGGTCTGGCGGTGGTATGCGGAATGGTGCACTATTTTGGATTTTTTTATTGCAGCCTTTCTGCTCGCACCGATATTCATGTAACAAGTGGAGAGGATGCCTTTGCCATTGCATAGAATCTGATGGGAAGCGGCATTGAATTTTTGACCATTACCATTGACCGCAGGAAACAGAAAGGGAATGATTCTAGATGGAATTGAAACGCTTGATGTACATGCTGCCGTGCCTACTATTTCTCCTTGCCATGACCGCATATAGTCAAAATCTTCAACAAACAGCTCATCCATCTTCTACACCAGTCGAAGCCACATTCACGCTCGAACCGAGTCAACCTGCTGCCAGAGACAACGTTACTTTTGCGGTAACCGTTACCCAGGATGGTAAACCAGTGGATGACGCAAGCGAAGTCATATTTGAATGGTGGAAAGAGGGGCAGGAGCCTCATATGATGCTACCTGCCACTTTCCAAAAGGATGGACTCTACATCGCTACGCAGGCCATCACTGAACCGGGATCGTACTTCGTCTATTACCATGTGTCGGCACGTAATCTCCACACCATGGAAAAGATCCCTTTCACGGTTACTGCTACGAAGGAACCATCCGCTTCCGCAACGACACAAGATTCGCCAGTTGAAACGATTGCTGGCAGTCAACATGAGTTGAGTGCCACCCATGATCATGGAAAGACTTTATGAGCTTTATCTTATGCCGCTTTCTCCCACTATCAAGTGGGATTTTTTATTTTTGCACACCTTGTGAATCGGTAATTATCATTCATAAAGTTGTGCTAAAACACCAATTGCGAGCTGCGAGAACGTACGCTACAGACCAGCTCCAACGGCACTGGGTGCCGGCAGCCTTGTGCAGAGTGCTAACAGAACGATCATGACGGCCTGCGCTTCCTTCTTTTATCCGTTCCCGGCCTTTGGGGGATGTGGTAATCTATGGATGAGGTCTCTAGAGGGAAAGGTTGGGTTGACATGTCCGTTCGGCGAAAACGATGGCCGGTTGTTTGCGGGGTCGTTTGGTCCTTGCTGTTCGCCTGTATGAGCTTTTATTGGGCGGGTGGCGGCTCGCTTGGTGTCGAGACGCTCGGACCGGAAATCTCGAGGCAAGCCGTCTTGAGGGACGACAGCTTTATCCTTGTCGTATGGTTGACGGGAGCGGCTAAGGTGGCCGGAGCGCTTGTCTTAATCGCTCTGGAGATCCGTTGGACCATCCGGTTCCTTCCCACAGCGCTCCGCTTCGCCGCCA
This sequence comes from Paenibacillus aurantius, assembly GCF_032268605.1. Classification (NCBI taxonomy): domain Bacteria; kingdom Bacillati; phylum Bacillota; class Bacilli; order Caryophanales; family Paenibacillaceae; genus Paenibacillus; species Paenibacillus aurantius. The sequence goes on along the minus strand of NZ_CP130318.1, from coordinate 747,481 downwards.
TGATCGGGGGAATTTTCCTGTTTCTTTACGGGCTGCTCAACTTCGCGGCCGTGCTGCTCGCCCTGGCCGGCGTGCTGGACTTGCCCGTCGACCGTTACTCGGCGTGGTGGCGGATCTTCTTCTGGGAGCCGTTCTGGATGGCGGGCGGCCTGTTCTATTTCTTTTCCGGCCGGCGGGCGAGTCAGAACCTAATAATCCCTAAACAATAAAAGCGGCAGCCCAGGACTTAACCGGTCCAGGCTGCCGCTGTTCTTATAGGCACGCTAGATTCTTCTGCCTACCGGCCGACTCCGGTAAAAGAAGCGTCCGGGCGGCGCTCCGCTTCCCCGAACCAGACACGGGATCTCCGGATCAGATACAGCGAGAGCGGCAGGGTGAGCCAGACCAGAATCTCGACCAGCCACAGCGGGAGAACCTTCGCCTGGTACAAGCCCGGGAAGAAATCCACGCCGGCATGAAGGACAATGGCCCACAGCAGCATGGCTAGGCGGCCCGAACGGACGGCATACAGCACCATGAGCGACATGGCGATCTGGAGGAAGAGAGCGGGAATCCGTTCCAGTCCGCCGACGAGGTACAGGCCAAAGCCGCTGTCCGTGAGTGCCGTTTTCAGCTGGGTGGCCGCTTCGGCCGGGAGCTTGCTCCCGAGCACCTCATCAAACGTTCCGTTGTTGAGCAGCGTGGCATACAGCAGGTACTGGACGCTCGCCAGCCCGCTGATGAGCAGCGCCTCGATCCCACCGTGGCCGAGGCCGAACGACAGGCCGTCTTTCCACTCTCTTCTCCGGGGCATGAGAAGCTTCATGCCGATCCACCGCCCGCCCTCCTCGAAGAGAGCGGCGGCCAAAGCGCCGTACACGGCGAGCACGAGCGGGGCTTTCAACCATTCCATCGTCACGGGGTTGCCGGTCATGACATACAAATGAAGCAGCTTCTCCAGCACTTGGGAGAAGACGAGGAAGACGGCGGCCCCTACCGCGAAGGGGACGAAGGAGAATTTTTCTTTGCGGTAGTAGTAGAGAATGGCGATCAAAGGAATAAGGACGGCCAGAACTCCCTGGACAATCATTCCGGCAAAAGCAGACGTTGGCACCATGCTAAGCACTCCTTTCATAATGGGCCTGCAGCCATTGCTGCAGAACCTCGGCAAGCTCCGGAGCGATCGGCTCCCCGGCCATTCGTTTATACTGCTTGATCAGCGTCAGCATGGCGGGCGTCTCCTCCGTAATCTTGAGAATGTGGGTCATGTTCGGGATGATCCTCCATTCCCCTTCGCCCTTCACGGCTGCCGCCATCCTCTCGGCGTCCGCGGGATCGACTTGGAGGTCCTTGTCTCCCGTGACGGCCAGCGTAGGACAAGCGGCCTTCGCCAAATCGTCCATGACGTTGTAGGCGAGATGCTCCCGGAACCACTTGGCGTTGAGCTTCTTGCCCTGAACTCGAATGACCGGAACGGTCGACTGCTCCAGCCTGCGAAAGAGCTTCCCCTGCTGCTTGCGCGCCTTATTCCCGACCTTCAGGAGACGGACGAGGAAGCCCTTGAAGCCGGTCAACGCTTCCAGCTCCCCGATCGCCCTCTCGTTCTGCATCGGCAGGGCATCCTTCAGGGAGCCGGCCACTCCCGCGAGCAGTATCAGCCCGCTCACCGGATGCCGGGCGTTCAGAGCCGGGCCGAGGATGCAGCCCTCGCTGTGGCCGAGAATGAGGATTCGGTTCGGGTCGACCTGCGGATGGGCCTCGAGATACCGGAGGCAGGCCTCGGCGTCGTCCACCTGATCCCACATGCCGGATTCAAGGAAGCTTCCCTTGCTGCGGCCGATTCCCCGCTTGTCGTAGCGGAGGGTTGCCCAGCCGAGCCCCGTCAGAACATGCGCCAAATCCTTGTACAGGTTCATGCGAAGCATTCGGCTGTTGCCATCCCGGTCGTTCCCTCCAGTCCCGGGGATGATCAGGATGGCGGGATAACGAACCGAAACGCCTCTGTCCGGCCTGCCTCCCTCACCCGGTACAGCCTCGGTCTCTTGCCCAGCCGCTTCCCCATTTCTTTCGCCCGCTTTCTTATCAATCGCCCCCGGAAGCGTCATAGCTCCCGCCAATTCATAGGCCGCGTGAATGGTAACTTCCTGCTCGGTAATCGGGTGTTTCATTGTGACCGTCCCTCTCTTTTTCTCTCTTTTATTATGTGGGGCTCATTCCGCTCCGTCTGCCTTCGGCTTCTCGTCCCCCTCTGAAGGAACACTCTTCTCCGGAAGGAGAATCGTCGTCAGCGTGCGTGCCCGCCGGCCGGGGCCAGGGCCATAGGAGGATGCCTTCGTAATGGCCGCTCCGATGCTCATCACCATTTCCCTCAGCTCCTCATCGCTTAAGTGAAGGCGCGCCTGCCGGTACGTGACCATATCCTTCATCATGTCGAACGACTCCTGGCTCACGTACTTTTCGAAATCCGAGATCACCCCCGCCAGAAAGGACAGAAAAAGCTGCAGATGCTCGTCAGGCGTCGCCTTTTCCAGGTCCTCTTTCGTCAGGGTATGGGCATCCGTGCCCAGCGCATAGACCTTCTCTACGGTTCCCCTTACTTGATTCTGCTCCACCACCCTGAGGAGTCCTCCCTTGGTGAGGAGGTTCAGATGCCGGTACAGAGTGGCTTGAGGAACTTCCGGCAGATGCTCCGCCATGCCTTGAACCGTCAGCCTGCGCCCGCCTATCATGGATTGGATGATTTTTAACCGGACCGGGTGCAGCAGCAGCTCAGCTTTGGTCTTGTTCATCGATTGCCGCCTCCTGATCTTTGATTATTATCATTATCAATAATGATAATATAATACAGAAAGGACGCTGAAGCAAGGGCTTTTTTGCCATGCGGTCCCCATTATCAATGGTAGGGTGAAAATTCCCTTTGTGCCTTATCCGTCAAGAGTTCTGCTTCCTTATGGATTACCGTGCGCATACGGAGTTTTTGCTCCCAACAAAGGTACCGGATAAGGCACCCGTGCCTTATCCATGAAAGAACCGCCCTGCTGAGAAGGCGGCTTAGGAAACTTCAGTTAAGGAGTCGATTCTCGTATTCATTTGTGTACAGGGAAGCGTAACACGGTTTTCAGCTTGGCCGCTTCTGTCTTGCGGGGGTCTGACAAATAAATCTCCCGGTGAATTTTGCTCGAGCGAATAAAGCCCTGCTCCGTACAGAACGCCTCCATGCGGACAAAGCTTTCCGGCTCCTCGTCAAAGCTTCCCTTATGCATCATTTGACAGCTCAACCCGTCCTCGGCCTGCTCAAACCGAACCTTCTTCAGGAACGGATTGGATTTCTTCCTCATCGCCTGCTCCAGAAACCGCCCGAATAGCTCCTCCGTCACAAAATCGGGCTGCCGGATCATCATCGTGTACTTGAGATTGCTTTTATCCGTGGGAGGCTTGGTCCGGTCGACCAGATCCCAAATGCCCTCCAGCGGAAAAACCGTGTACTCATAGTAGCCGGCCGGCACATCCGAACTTTTGTAAGACATTCTCACCGCATAGCTTAAGCTGTATAGAGCTTCCGTCACCTTGGCAAATTCCTCGCCGTTGGGGTCCCCGCTGCCATTGACCATAAAAAAGGGCATGCCCGGGACGTCCACGATTTCCGGAACCGTTTTTGGCAGGTATAGATGCTTATAGTCTTTTTTATAATCGACCTTATGGCTCAAGCCTCATCTCTCCTTAGGGGCAGGTCCGGGTAAAGGAAGCTTTCGATGCGCTTCGTCGTCTCCCGCCACGGCTTGTTGTCGTACCGCCCGTAGTTGAAGAACCCGTGCTCCATGCCTTCGTACGTTTCCAGGGTAATGTCGTTGCCGGCCTCTCTCATCCCCCTCACGAACTCCATGTTCTGCTCGTACAGGTCGTCGGAGGTGCCCAGAAGCCACAAGGTCCGGGGCAGGGCCTTGCGGATGTGGTGCAGCGGGGAAATCTCCCGGGCCTGATCCAGAATTTCCGGGTACCGCCGGCCCATAATATCCACCGCGTCCATCCCGGCGGCAAAGATAACCAGATTGTTAGGGACGGCATCCACCTCCCTTTCCTCTGGGCTTGCGTCGTCGACAGCCGGGAAGAGAATCGAGGACACCGCAATGTAGCCGCCGGCGGAAGCTCCGCAAACGGTGATCCGGGACGGATCGGCCTGAAGCTCCGCGGAATGGGTTCTCACCCAGCGTACGGCGGACTTCACATCCGCGATGGCCTGCAGGGGAGTGAACCCTTCGTCGCTTCCGTTGCGGTAATCCACACAGATCCCGATCACTCCCCGCTCGGCAAAATAACGGGCCTGGTGCTGGAATTGAACGGGACTAAGCTTAGGGTCCTTCTGGAAGCTTCCTCCGTTAAAAAAGAGGAGAACGGGACGGGGGGCGGACGATGGTTCGTCCGGCTCGAACAGATACAGCTTCAGCTCCCGTCCTGCCTCTTTGTAAACCTGTTCCCTCATGGGAAAATCGAAATGCAGGGGTTTCATGCCGCCATCTCCTTGTGCCGTTCGCAGGATAGGGTCGCCGGGAAGTCCTTGTTGGTTAGTTTCCATTTTATCACAGCAGGGAAAGGGACAGAGAGGGAAATGCAAGGGCGTGCGCTCGTTCGTGCAACCTTTCTTCTCTGCTCGACGTCAAGAAGGGCACAAGCGAACGAATAGGATTTCCATCGGAAAGGGTGGTGTCGTATGAAACGTTTACTCCCTTTGGCCCTGCTGCTTTCCCTGCTTGCCGGCTGCTCCCTCGACGCACGCACGTCGGGCAAGGGTTCCTCCGGCAGCTATCCCGGCGCTGTAGCTTGGAACGGCAGCCTGTACGGCTTGTCCGTTACGGAGGTCCCAGCGGAAAACATAGGCCGCGAGCTTGGGTCCGTGCAGAAGCAGGTGACCCCTATGCCCCGGCATAACGGGGAGGCCAACTCCATGGAGACCGGAACCCTGTTCTTCGAGATTAAGGGCACGGACCCTGGCGAGGCCGTGGCGGTCGAAAAAGAAGGACGTTACTACCATGCTAGAAAAATGGGTCCCCTCCCCTAAAGAAAAAGCCCTCCGGGCAAGACCTGCTTGCCGGAGGAGGGATGGGCTCAGACGGGCCGTCCCCCGACTTATTTGAAGTGCTTCAAGGCCTCGCGCCGGCTGAGCGGCTTCAGCTCATTCCCCGCCACAAAGGCCTGGACGCTGTCCGGGCGGACCTTCGCGTATTCCCGAAGCACCCAGCCGATCGCCTTTTGCACGAAGAACTCCCGGCTGTCCGAGCGGCGGATGACGTAACGGTAGAGCCTTTCCTCGTCCGTCGTCTCTTTGTATTTCAGCTGATACAGAATGGCCGCCCGCTGCAGCCAGAAGTTCTCGTCTTCGATCCACCGGTCGGCGTGAAGCGGGATCAGCTCCGGATACGTACGGAACAGATACCCCATGATGTGCGGGGACAAGAAGTCCACCGTATCCCACCATGATTTGGTGACGATTAACTCCGTTAACCACGGCATATCGCCCGGCCCCAGCGTTTTCTTCATCTTGCCGAGAAACTCCAGAGCCGCATACTGGTAATCCCTCTCCGGCCGGCTCCACAGGTCTTCCACAACAGCTTGAAGGTCCCGCCCCGGAAGCCCCTGCTCTTTCCAGAACCCTTTGGTCAGCGCCTGCCGTTCGGCCGAACGGATGCCGAGAAAATCAAACTGGTCCCGCATGTATTTTCGGCTCCCGGCGGCTATGGTCCCGTCCGCATGCGCCTCGTACAAATCCATCAATGGCTGGAGATAACCGTTCATGAAAAACCTCCTTAATTAAGGACGCAAATGATTAAGGCGTTCCATCTTTTATGACATACCCTTGCCCGAGCTCCGTCTCCGTGAACCCGGCCATCTGCCGGGTCTGGTACGTGATCGGCTTCCCGCTTCCCATGATCACAAAATTCCGGACCTCTGCCGATCCGGCCGCAGGCAGCGAGAACGTCTGCGTATACGGAAACTCTCCCTGAAGCGTCGTGTGCACGGCGCTAACGAGCTTATCGTTCCGTTTTCCCGTCAGGTTCATCAGGAGGGAGCCCGTCGGCTCGAGCTTTCCCCTCGCCATTCGGATGAATTCCCGGGACAGCAGGTGCAGCGGCGTTCCCTCCGCCTGGAAGGCATCCAGGACGATGGCATCGTACGAGCCGGGGGCTTCCCGCTCCAGAATCTCCCGGCCGTCCCCTACCATCAGCGGACCGCCCGCATAGCCAAAAAACCTCCGGCTGAGCTCCACCACCCCGGGCTCTAGCTCCGCGGTGGTCACCTGCCCTCTCTCGAAATAGCCGGAGATCGTCCCGATCCCATGCCCGATCACAAACAGCCGCTCTAGCGAAGGATGGTTGGCCTCGATCAGGTGAATCATCGCCCGCGGGTATTCAAACACGATGCGCTCCGGATGATCCAAGTCCAGCGCCCCCTGGATGGCGTCTTCGGAGAATTGGAGAACGCGGAAGCGGCCTTTTTCCCCGTACAGCTCGTCCGTATCGTAAACCGAAATTTGGGAAGTATGGTGGACTTCCTGGTGCAGCGGCTGCACAGCGGAGCTCCCCTTTCTTGGAAAATAATTCTTCCCTCATGGTTCCCTCATAAGGTAAAATCCCTTCATAAAAGGTACCACGGTTTGCGGATGAACGGTAGAAAAAGAATCTCAGGCATTCCGGTAAACTTCATTTCCACCCCCCCCAAGAGGAGGAGCCCGAGTCCATGAAAATCACCCATCTGTCCGATTCGGACTATTCGATAGAGGGCCTAATCCTCGATGAGCTGGGAAGCCGGCGGTTTTGTGTGTTTGATTTGGAAGCGACCGGTCCCGATCCGGATGAAGACTTCATTACTCAGATAGGGGCGGTTTGCTTAGACGGAGATGGGCTCGCAAGGCAAAGCTTTCAGACCCTCGTTAAGTCCCCCAAACCCATCCCGCCTCTTATCGAGAAGCTGACCGGGATCCGGAATGCCGATCTGACGGAGGCCCCCTCTTTTCGCGAAGCCCTGGACGCCTTCCGAACCTATGCCGGCGATGCGGTTCTCGTAACCCAGGCGGGGTATGAATACGACTGGCCTTTGCTGCACAAGGAATGCGAACGAAACAGCCTGCCGGCAATGACCAACCCGATTCTGGACACGAAGGTGCTGTTTGCGTACCTCCACGAGGTTGAGGAATGAATCTCCACCGATGCCCTTATCCGCTATTACGGGATCGACGATTCCGCCTATAAACGGCATGACGCGCTGGGGGACAGCCTTCTGATCGCGGAGATTTTCGGCAGGCTGCTGGAGGAGTTTCACCATCGGGGCATTAGCCGACTTTATCTTTCGAAACCGCTTGTTATCCAAAAATTTAAGCTCCCCCCTTTATCGTAAGCAGCAAAGGAGTGAGAACCATGCAGCCCAAAATCCATATTATCGGCTCGGTCGGCAGCGGAAAATCCACCCTTGCCCGGAAGCTTTCCGCCACGCTGGACCTTCCTTACTATGAGCTGGACAATATCGTCTGGCGGCGGGTGCCCGAAGGCCCGGATATCCGGAATCCCGATGAAGAGCGCGACCGTCTGTTTCACGGGATCCTGGCCACCGACGGCTGGATCGTCGAGGGGGCCCATAGGAATTGGGTGCAGCCGAGCTGGGAGCGCGCCGACCTAATCGTTTACCTGGACACCCCCATCCGCAAACGGAATTACCGTATTCTAAAACGATTCCTCGTCCAGAAGCTGGGATTTGAAAAGGGCAACTACAAGCAGAGCTTCGACATGCTCGCCAAAATGTACCGCTGGAGCTACAATCATGCGCGGACGGACAAGCCCAAGCTTATGGAGCAGCTTAAGCCGTACGGGGACAAGCTGGTTATTCTTGCCGACAATACGGAGCTCGACCGGGTAATCCGGCACGTGAGAGGAGACAAGAGATGATTCCAGAGAAAAATCCCCCCGCTGCCGCCTCCGCCGGGGTCCCGGATGAAAATATAATCGCCCGCCTGCGGGCCGCCGGCTGCGTCTATGCCGAAGAGGAGGCCCGGCTGCTCCTGGCCGCGGCAAGCACGCCCGACGAGCTCGCCGGCATGGTCGAGCGGAGGGCCGCCGGCTCCCCGCTGGAGCACGTCATCGGCTGGGCCGAGTTTGCCGGCCTGCGGATCGCCGTGGAGCCGGGGGTGTTCGTCCCCCGGCTCCGCACGGAGTTCCTCGTCCGCCAGGCGGTCTCCCTCGCCCGGCCGGGGGCCGTCGTGCTCGACCTCTGCTGCGGCACGGGCGCCCTTGGCGCCGCCGTCGCGGCGGCGCATGCGGGCATCGAGCTGCACGCGGCCGACCTCGACCCCGCGGCCGTAAAGTGCGCCCGCCGCAACGTGGCGGCCTTCGGCGGCCTCGTCTACGAGGGCGACCTCTTCCGCCCACTGCCGGAAAGCCTGCGGGGCCGCGTCGACGTCCTGCTCGCCAACACGCCCTACGTGCCGACGGCGGCGATCGAGCGGATGCCCGCCGAAGCCCGCCTGCATGAGGCGCGGGTGGCGCTGGACGGCGGCGCGGACGGGCTCGACGTGCAGCGGCGGGTAGCGGCCGAGGCGGCGCTGTGGCTCGCGCCGGGCGGGCACCTGCTCGTGGAGGCGAGCGAGGAGCAGGCGCCCGAGACGGCGGCGCTTTTCGCCCAGAACGGGTTCGCGCCGCAGGTCGTCCGCTGCGACGACTGGGATGCTACCGTGGTTAGAGGGACACCGTCGCATCGGGATGTGGCTGGTTGAGACGGATTCTGTTATCAGATGAGTTAACGGGTACTGGCCTGCCCCAAGCCACGCTTTTGAAGTAGTTTCACTTTCACATTAGTTAAGAAGGATCCTTTTACCTAAGCAAAGACAGCAGCCCCATGATTTCATCCACTGTCCTTTGTTTAATAAACCAACCCAGCTGTCCATATTCCTTTCCCTGATGGAACCTATGGTCGAATGCTGCGAAATCTTCTTCCCGATCCAAAGGATACACCATACAGGCCATGAACCAATCTTGTAGAGATGTTGCCTTCTCATCCAAAGGGAATACCAGAACCGACTTCCCTTCTTTCCCGCTAAACAGGTAGTAAAGACATCTGTGCTTAACGAGATAACCAGGCTGCGCCATAATAAGCCTCCCACTTTTGTTAAACTCCGCTCCTCAACCATCACACCAAAAAAAGCACCCCCATGATCCAGCAGGGAGATTCCTCTCCCCGCCAAACCCGGAGGTGCTTTTTGCATTATACCAGCGCCTTCTTGGCGATATCCGTGCGGTAGTGCTTGCCCTCGAAGCGGATCTTATCCGCTTCAGCATAGGCTCGCTCGCGGGCTTCCGCGATATCGCGGCCTTTGCCCACTACGCCCAGCACGCGGCCGCCCGCGGTGACCGTCCGTCCGTTCTCGACAGCCGTTCCCGCATGGAACACGAGCGCATCCTTCACGTCGGCAAGCCCGTCGATCACGAGCCCTTTCGGGTACAAGCCCGGGTAGCCGGGCGACGCCAGGATGACGCATACGGCCGCTTCCTCGCTCCACTCGATCTCCAGCTCGCCGAGACGTCCTTCGAGCGTCGCCAGTACGATCTCGAACAGGTCCGTCTTCAGCCGGGGCAGCAGCACCTGCGTCTCCGGATCGCCGAAGCGGGCGTTGAACTCGATCGTTTTCGGCCCGTCGGGCGTCAGCATCAAGCCGGCATAGAGCACGCCGCGGAACGGGCGCCCTTCCTTCACCATCGCCTCTGCTGTCGGGATAACGATGGTCTCCAGGGCTTCCTGCACGATAGCCGGATCAATGTGCGGAACGGGCGAATACGTGCCCATGCCGCCCGTGTTCGGCCCTTGGTCGTTGTCGAACACCGGCTTGTGGTCCTGCGAAGGGACCATCGGCCGGACGACCGTTCCGTCTACGAACGCGAGCAGCGACATCTCCTGCCCCGTCAGGAATTCCTCGATGACGACTCGATTGCCGGATGCGCCGAAAGCTTGGTCGACCATGATCGACTTCAACGCCTCTTCCGCTTCCTCCATCGTCTGGGCCACGATGACGCCTTTTCCTGCTGCCAGTCCGTCCGCTTTGATGACGATCGGCGCTCCCTGTTTGCGCAGGTATCCGAGCGCTTCCTCATAGTTGTCGAACGATTCATAAGCCGCGGTCGGAATGCGGTACGTTTTGAGCAGGTTTTTCATAAATGCCTTGCTGCCTTCGATGATCGCCGCATCCTTGTTCGGGCCGTAAGCACGGATCCCGTGGGACTCCAGATGGTCGACCAGTCCCGCTGCGAGCGGGTCGTCCGGCGCCACGAAGACCAGGTCGACTTTGTTTTCCAGCGCGTAGTCGCTGATTTTATCGAATTCGAGCTCTCCGATCGGAACGCATTCCGCGAGCTCCGCAATCCCTCCGTTGCCGGGGGCGCAGAGAAGCTTCGTAATCTTCGGGCTTTGGCTCAACGCCCATATAATCGCATGTTCCCGGCCTCCCCGGCCAATGACCATGACTTTCATCGGATCCCTCCTCCCGCCTATTTATTCAACACGGTCAGCTGAGCTTCGCCGCTCTCGCGCGAAATGGTCTTCACCAAAAGCGAGATGCGGTTGTCCGCATTCAGCAGGTTCCAGTAGAAGCGGGTCGTCTCCTCGGCGCTGTCAAACAGCGGAGCAAGCTTCGGTTCCCCATCGAACGAAGGCAGCGGGTTGCCGTCTCCCTGGTACGTCGAGATAAAATGCCCGTACCCGGCAAGGGCCTGCTCATAATGAAAATACTGCCGCTTCGTCTGCGACTCGTCGTTGTCGTTCGACTTCAGGATCGACAGCTTGTACGCATTCTGCTTGTCCCCAAGGTCTACAACGCCGGAAATCCGAGGCGTAAAATTCGGGCCGTCCGGCTCATACGTACGTGTAGCCAGAGCCCCTTCGAACGTGCCGCCCTGCTGCAGCGCTTCGTAAATGGTATCCGTCTGGTCCCCGTTCGTCACGATATGCGCCCCGCCGGTATGGCGGACCGGATAATAAATGATAAGCGACGGGTCGGACAGCTTCGCCGGGTCGGCGGCTTCCGTCCGCAGGTATCCGTTCTCTTCCTCCACAAAAATCCGGTTGCGGCTGTTCTCGCTCCGCCCCATGATCCAATACACCTGCATAAACCGCGATCCGTCCGGCGTTAAGCCGATGATGATGCCACGTCCCGGATAGACATTCTCCTTCAGCTCACGGATGGTCGCATCCGCGAGCGCCTGCCAATTTCCTGCCATTTTCCGATCCTGCCCCCTTCTCAGGCTTGCCGCCCTCTTCTCTTAATGGTGGAACAAACGCACGCCGGAATACACCATGACCATGCCGTAATCGTTCGCCGCCTGCACGACTTCCTGATCGCGCATCGAGCTGCCGGCCTGTACGACGTATTTCACTCCGCTGCGGGAAGCCCGGTCGATGTTGTCGCGGAACGGCAGGAACGCATCCGAGCCGTAAGCAACGTTCTTCAAGCCATTCAGCCATTCGCGCTTCTCCTCGCGGGTTAAACGGGGCGGCACTTCCTCGAACGCCTGCTCCCAGCTTGCCTGCTCGATCGGAGTAAGCTCTTCCTCGAGCCACAGGTCGATGGCATTGTTCTGCTCGGCACGCGCGAGTCCTTCACGGAACTTCATGCCAAGCGCAATCGGGTGCTGCCGCAAAAACCACCGGTCGGCCTTGTCCCCCGCCAGGCGGGTACAGTGTATGCGGGACTGCTGGCCGGCGCCGATACCGATCGTCTGGCCGTCAAGGGCATAGCAGATGGAGTTCGACTGCGTATATTTCAGCGTAATCAGGGCGACGAGCAGATCGCGCTTGGCGCTGTCCGGCAGCTCCTGGTTCTCCGTCACGATACGCTCGAAGGACGCTTCGGTCAGCACGGCATTGTTGCGCTCCTGCTGCAGTGTCAAGCCAAACAGGTTGCGCTGCTCGATCGGCTCCGGCACGTAATTCGGGTCGATCTCCAGGATGAGGTATTTGCCGCCCTTTTTCTGTTTCAGAAGGTCAAGGGCTTCCGGCGTGTAACCGGGAGCGACCACCAGATCGGATACTTCGCGTTTCAAAAGCTTAGCCGTCGACTCGTCGACCACGTCGCTCAGCGCCGCCGCGTCGCCGAAGGACGACATCCGGTCCGCTCCGCGCGCACGCGCATAAGCCGTAGCCAGCGGAGACAGCTCCAGTCCGGACACGCCGTAAGCCTGGGCGAGCTCCGGCGTCAGCGGGCTGTTAACCGCGGCTCCGGCCGGGGAGACATGCTTGAACGAGGCCGCTGCCGGCTCGCCTGTCGCATGGCGCAGCTCGCGCACCAGCTGGAACGCATTCAACGCATCCAGCAGGTTGATAAAGCCCGGATCTCCATTCAACACGCGAATCGGCAGCGGCTTGCCGCCGTTCGTCAGCTTCGCTTCTTTCTGATGGGGGTTCATCCCGTAGCGCAGGGACAGCTCGTTGCCATTCGTCATAATCGTTTATCCCTTCCTTATCCTCGTTTTAGTGAATCCGTACCCGGCGGCCGTTCTCCTCCAGCACCGCACGCCCTGCGCGCAGCCAGCCAATAACCTCCGGGTACAGCTCATGCTCGATTCTATGAAGGCGAAGAGCGAGCGTCTCCGCGGTGTCGTCCTCTTGAATCTCTACAGCCCGCTGGGCGATGATCGGCCCGGTGTCCATGCCGCCATCCACAAAATGAACCGTGATGCCGGCCACTTTCGCTCCGTAAGCCAGAGCTTGTCCGACCGCGTCCATACCCGGAAAAGCCGGCAGGAGCGACGGATGCACGTTCACGATCCGGCCCACGTATGGCGCGAGAAGCGTATCGGTGATGAGCCGCATGTAACCGGCCATCACGACGAGATCAACCCCGCGCTCCTGCAGCTGCCGGACGATCTCGGTCTCATACACTTCCCGCGAAGGATACTCCTTCGGGCGGAAGGCGAAGACCGGCACGCCGGCACGCCGTGCCCTTTCCACGACCGGCGCCTGCGGCCGGTCACAAACCAGAAGCTCGACGCGGACATCGAGCTTCCCCGCGGCCACCGCATCGACGATGGCCTGAAAATTGCTGCCGCTCCCCGAAGCGAGAACGGCGATCCGATAAGGCTTCATTAGACGTCCGCTCCGGTGAACGTCACCTGCTTGTCGCCTTCGGTGACGCGGCCGAGGCGGTACACGCTCTCGCCCAGCTCCTTGGCGGCCTGCTCCGCTGCCGCCGCCTGTTCCTCCGACACGATCACGACCATGCCGATGCCCATGTTGAACGTGCGGAACATGTCGTTGTTCGTGATGCTGCCGGCTTTTTGCAGAAGCTCGAAGATCGGCAGGATCGGCCAGGAACCGTAATCAATCTCCACGTTGACACCATCCGGCAGACAGCGCGGGATGTTCTCCAGGAAGCCCCCGCCGGTGATGTGCGCCATGCCTTTGATCTCCGCCTTCTCCAGCATGCCGAGAACGGATTTGACGTAGATGCGCGTCGGCTCCAGAATCACGTCGCCCAGCTTGGCGCCGAGCTCATCGATGTGCTGGTCCAGCCCGTAGCCCTTCTCCTCAAGAAGAAGACGGCGAACGAGCGAGTAGCCGTTGCTGTGGATGCCGCTCGAGGCTAGGCCAAGCACGATATCTCCCGGACGGATCGTCGAGCCGTCGATGATCTTCTTCTTGTCCACGATGCCGACCGTGAACCCGGCAATGTCGTATTCGCCGTCGGTGTACATCCCCGGCATTTCAGCCGTTTCGCCGCCGATCAAGGCACAGCCCGCCTGCACGCAGCCTTCGGAGATGCCCGCTACGATCGCCTCGATCTTCTCCGGCACAACCTTGCTCGTGGCCAGGTAATCGAGGAAGAACAGAGGCTCCGCGCCCTGTACGATGATGTCGTTCACGCACATCGCCACGGCGTCGATTCCGATCGTATCATGCTTATCCATGGCAAAAGCCACCTTGAGCTTCGTGCCGACGCCGTCGGTTCCGGACACGAGCACAGGCTCCTCGTATTGGTCCTTGTTCAGCCCGAACAGGCCGCCGAAGCCGCCCAGGTCGGTCATCACCCCGGGACGCATCGTACGTTTCACGTGCTTTTTCATGCGTTCTACGGCTTCGTTGCCCGCCGCGATGTCGACTCCGGCTTTTTTGTAGGCTTCTGACACTGTGATCTCTCCTTTGGTTGGCGGCTTGGGTGATCGCGCATGCTTCCTCCGAGGATAGCGGATCCAGTCCGGCCACCGAAAGCAGGCTCTTGAAGGTACCGGCCTCTTCCGCTCGCCCTGCGGCGCAGTGGTTCGAAGTTAGCCGAAGCCCTCTATTCGTCCTGCCACGAGCATCCGCTCGAAAATAGAGGAACTACGGTGCGCTAATCACCCATTTTGCCTACTTATTCAAAATTTAGAGGAACTATGGTTCGCTATATCCGGCGAATCCGGTCAAAAATAGCCGCTGGAGGGGATTTTTCCTCTATCCTTTCACCATCCCCTCCAGAACGGCGAATAAAGGAACCGAGTTCCTTTATTCCGTCAAGGGACCCCGGCAGCCTCGGATGAATCTCGACTTCCTCACTTGAGCTGTCCCAGCGGCCTCCCTCGGGTGTTCCTAATTAGCATGCGGCTCCCGAACTGGCGTGGTTCGATACCCGAGACCAGCTAAGGGTCCATCCAGACCCGCACCTAGCTTCCTGCCAAGCACCTGGACCCGATCCGGCTGCCTGGGGAAGGGACCGCCCAGCCTTTCACCAGTCTCTGAACTGTCTCTTGCCTGCCCAGCGTTCGCTAAACGTCTTTCCAACCTCTGCCTCGCTAGCGTTTCCACCTCACTCGGCTCCCGCCCCACTAACACCCGCAGCTGGGGTCCTCGTCGTTCACCGGCGTCGGGTAGTCGTTGTCGAAGCAGCCGGTGCACATGCCCCGGTTGTACTCGCCGACGGGGCGGCCGATCGCTTCGAGCAGGCCGTCCTTCGAGAGGAAATGCAGCGAGTCCGCGTTGATCGAGCGGCGAATTTCCTCGACCGATTTCGTCGACGCGATGAGCTCCTTGCGGCTCGGCGTGTCGATGCCGTAGAAGCACGGGTTCATGTACGGCGGTGAACTGATCCGCACATGAACCTCGGCCGCGCCGGCCTCGCGAAGCATATTCACGATGCGCAGAGAAGTGGTCCCGCGGACGATCGAGTCGTCGATCATGACGACGCGCTTGCCCTCGACCACCTTGCGCACGGCGCTCAGCTTCATCTTCACGCCACGCTCCCGAAGTTCCTGGCTCGGCTGGATGAAGGTCCGGCCGGTGTACCGGTTCTTGATCATCCCGAGCTCGTAAGGGATGCCCGTCTGCTCGGCGAAGCCGATCGCCGCCGAGATGCTCGAATCCGGCACGCCGGTCACGACGTCGGCGTCCACGAACGCTTCCATCGCGAGCTGCTGCCCCATTCTTTTGCGGGAGGAATGGAGGTTGATGTTGTCCAGGTCGCTGTCGGGCCGCGAGAAGTAGATATACTCCATGGCACAGAGCGCCCGCCGCTCCATCTCGGCAAACCGGTCCTCCTTCAGCCCATCGCTATCGAAGATGAGGAGCTCGCCCGGCTCGATGTCGCGGATGAATTCGGCGCCGACTGTTTCGAAAGCGCACGTTTCCGAGGCGAACAGGTACGCGTCTCCGAGCTTCGCCATAGCCAGCGGCCTCAGGCCGTGGGGATCGCGGGCCACAAACAGGCGGTCGTTGACCATGATCAGGAAGGCAAACCCGCCGACAACGCGGCGCAGCGCTTCCTTGACCGCCATGACAAGCCCGTTCGCCTTGGACCGCGAGATGAGGTGAATGACCACCTCGGTATCGCTTGTCGTCTGGAAGATCGAGCCTTCCTCCTCGAGCTCGGCGCGGATCTCATCCGCGTTGGTGATGTTACCGTTCGTGCAGATGGCGATGTTTCCGCCGCGGTACTTGAACACAAGCGGCTGCGCATTCTCCAGCTTGCTTGCTCCCGACGTCGAATACCGGACGTGCCCGATGGCCGTCGTTCCCTTCAAGTACTCAATGCGCTCGTTCGTGAAGACTTCCTTCACCAGGCCCATGCCTTTGTGAACAAAGAACTCGCTTCCGTCCACGGTGGTGCAGACGCCCGCGCTCTCTTCCCCGCGGTGCTGCAGGGCATGAAGCCCGAAGAACGAAAGGGCCGAAGCCTCCGGGTGACCGAACACCCCGAAGACCCCGCATTCCTCTTTCAATTTATCAAAAACGTCCGAATCGACTCCCTCATTATAATAACGCCCGGTCCATAACGGCTGGGGGTTTATGAGTTCATCAGACATGGGATCGCATCCTTCCAGGCTTTTTCTAGCTGATCGACGGATGAACGGATAGCCGGCTTGCGGTTGACCGAAGCCGACAGGTCTTTCCCTCCTACCGTACCCAACTTCACGACCGGAACCCCACGGTCAGCCAAATGCTTCTGCAAAGCCTCCGCCTTATCGGGCGTGGCGCTCAGCAGCACGCGGGACTGGCTCTCGCTGAACAGCGCGATGTCCGGACGCAGGTCCGAAGCAAAATCGACCTCCGCCCCGATGCGGCCGCTGATGCAGCTCTCCGCAAGTGCTGCGGCCAGTCCGCCTTCGGACAGGTCATGCGCGGAAGCCACCAGGCCCTGCTGGATAGCGCCAAGCAGCGCTTCCTGAAGGTTTTTTTCCACGTTCAGGTCGATCTGCGGAGGACGGCCTTCCGTCACGCCGTGAATCACGTACTGGAACTCGCTCCCGCCAAGCTCGGCCTTCGTCTCGCCGGCGAGCAGGATCACGTCCCCTTCGCGCTTGAAGCTCTGGGTCGTGATGTGGTCCACGTCATGCACCAAGCCGACCATGCCAACGACCGGCGTCGGGTAGATGGCGCCTTTGGCATTCTCGTTGTACAAGCTCACGTTCCCGCCGATAACCGGCGAGTTCAGCGCGCGGCAGGCTTCCGCCATGCCGTCGACGGCCTTCTCGAGCTGCCAGAAGATCTCCGGCTTCTCCGGGCTTCCGAAGTTCAGGTTGTCCGTGATGGCCAGCGGCTCGGCGCCCGAGCAGACCACGTTGCGCGCCGCTTCGCTGACGGCGATTTTCCCGCCTACCTCGGGATCGAGGTAGACGTAGCGGCCGTTGCAGTCGGTTGTCATGGCAAGCGCCTTGCGGGTGCCTGGAATGGTCACGACCGCTGCATCCGAGCCCGGACGCACCGCGGTGCTCGTGCGGACCATGTAGTCGTACTGGCTGTAGACCCATTCCTTGCTCGCCACCGTCGGCGAAGCCAGAACCTTCTCCAGGGCGCCGTTCAGGTCCGTCACTTCCTCATAACGGGTCGTATCGACGGACGCATTTTTCTCGTAGTAAGCCGGCAGCTGCGACGGCTTGCTGTACACCGGGCACTCGTCGACGAGCGCCGTAACCGGCATGTTGCCGACTTCCTCGCCGTTGTGGATGAGGCGGAGGCGGCCGTCGTTGGTCACCTTGCCGACCTTGTGGCAGTCCAGTCCCCAGCGGGCAAAAATGCCCTTCGCCTGCTCTTCATGCTCCGGCTTTACAACAAACAGCATGCGCTCCTGTGATTCGGAGAGCATCATCTCGTAAGCCGTCATGCCGTCCTCGCGCTGAGGCACCATGTCGAGGTTCAGTTCCATACCGTTGCCGGCCTTCGACGCCATCTCCGCACTGGAGCACGTCAGCCCCGCGGCGCCCATATCCTGGATTCCGACGACAATGCCGGAATTGATCAAGTCCAGGCACGCCTCGAGGACGAGCTTCTCCATGAACGGGTCGCCGACCTGAACGGCCGAGCGCTTCGCTTCGGTCTCTTCCGTTATTTCCTCGGAAGCGAACGTGGCTCCGTGAATGCCGTCGCGTCCCGTAGCCGGACCGACGTAGAACACCGGGTTGCCGATCCCTTCGGCGACGCCCTTCTGGATTTTGTCATGATCGATCAAGCCGACGCACATGGCGTTCACGAGCGGGTTGCCCTCGTAGCTCTCGTCGAACATCACTTCGCCGCCGACGGTCGGGATTCCGATGCAGTTGCCGTAGCCGGCGATCCCGCCGACCACATGCTCGAACAAATATTTGACGCGGTCGTTCTGAAGCTTGCCGAACCGCAGGGAGTTAAGAAGAGCCACCGGACGGGCACCCATGGAGAAAATGTCGCGGATAATCCCGCCCACTCCCGTAGCCGCGCCTTGATAAGGCTCGACGGCGGACGGATGGTTGTGGGACTCGATTTTGAACACGACCGCCTGGTTGTCGCCGATATCGACGATGCCGGCGCCTTCGCCCGGTCCCATAAGGACGCGTGGTCCGGTCACCGGGAATTTTCTCAGGACAGGCTTGGAGTTCTTGTAGGAGCAGTGCTCCGACCACATGACGCTGAACACGCCGATCTCCACGTAGTTCGGCTGGCGGCCGAGAAACCCGCAGATTTTGGCATATTCGTCGTCGGTGACGCCCATTTGCTTGTAGATTTGCTGATCGGCGATTTGTTCGGCCGTCGGTTCTTTAGCGGATAGCTGCTGCGCCATGCTGTTCCCTCCATTTGTTCAGAATCGATGTAAACATGCGCTTGCCGTCCTCGGAGCCGAGCAGCTGGTTCACGGCGCGTTCCGGGTGCGGCATCATGCCGAGCACGTTGCCCCGTTCGTTGCAGATACCGGCGATATCGTCCACCGAACCGTTCGGGTTACTGCCTGCATAACGGAAAACGATCTGGTTGTTCGCCTTCAGCTTCTCGAGCGTCTCGGCGTCGCAATAGTAGTTGCCTTCTCCGTGCGCGATCGGGATGTCGATCTCTTCCCCTTCGCGGTACTGGTTCGTAAAAGGAGTGCCCGCATTCTCCACGCGAAGCATCGCCGAATGGCAGCGGAACTTCAGCGTGCGGTTGCGGAGCAGGGCTCCCGGCAGCAGGCCCGATTCGGTCAGAATCTGGAAGCCGTTGCAGATGCCGAGCACAAACTTGCCTTGCTCCGCGAATTTTACGAGCGCACCCATGACCGGGGCAAAACGGGCGATTGCGCCGCAGCGCAGGTAATCCCCGTACGAGAAGCCTCCCGGCACCAAAATGCAGTCAAAACGCGAAAGGTCCGTCTCCGTGTGCCAAACGTATTCGACCTTCTGGCCGACCGTTTCTTCCACGGCTTTATAGCAATCTATGTCACAGTTCGATCCCGGAAAAACGAGAACTCCAAAGTTCATGCTGCACCCTCCCTGAAAGTGATTCGATTAAGTTAAGCGATCTCGAAGCGGTAATCTTCCACGACGGTATTAGCGAGAAGCTTCTCGCACATCGCTTTCAGGCGCTCTTCCGCCTCCGCGCGGTCGTCGGTGTCGAGGTTGACCTCCAGGTACTTGCCGATGCGCACCTTCCCGACCTCTTGGAAGCCCATGGAGTGAAGGGCTCCCTGAACCGCATTCCCCTGCGGGTCCAATACGCTTTCTTTAATGGTTACGTAGACGGTAGCTTTTAACATGAACAGTTGTCCTCCTTTAATGAGTCCCTCGCGGGAACGATGCATGGTCATGGGTAGGAAAAATGCCGGCCCTTTTGGGCTTATGACTCTAGCAGATGATATGGGCCGGATAAAAGAGCAGATTATGTTACGCCGTGCTTACAATCCGGTTCAGGATGTCCCGGTACCGGTTCGACGTCGCTTCCACCACGTCCGCCGGCAGCGGATCCGGCTCGCTGTTTTTGTCCCATCCCGATTGGCTCAGGTACGTGCGGACCGGCTCCTTGTCCATGCCGTCGATCTCGATATCGAGCGCGTACTTCTCCGCCGCCCAGTAACGGGACGAATCCGGGGTGAAAATCTCGTCGATCAGAATGACCTGACCGTCGATCAGCCCGAACTCGAACTTCGTGTCGGCGAGGATGATGCCGTGTTTCTCGCAGTAATCCCGGGCGAACTCGTAGAGGCGCAGGCTCTTCTCCTGCAGCTCGGCGGTCAGCTCCTTGCCGACCAGCTCCTCCATCCGTTCGATGGAGATGTCCTCGTCATGGCCGACATCGTTCTTCGCGGCGGGGGTGAAGATCGGTTCCTCGAGCTTCGCGTTCTTGCGGAGCCCTTCGGGCAGCTTGTGCCCGTTAATCTCGCCATTCGCCTGATACTGGCGCCAGCCGCCCCCCGTGATGTAGCCGCGCACGACGCACTCGATGTCGATGCGCTCGGCCTTGCGGGTGACCATGATGCGGTCCTTCAGGAGAGCCGGCTCGGTTACGAGATCGCCGAGCTTCTCCACATCGCAGTGGACGACGTGATTCGGCTGAAGGTCAGCCGTCTTGTCGAACCAGAACCGGCTCAGCAGGTTAAGGACGTTC
This sequence comes from Paenibacillus aurantius, assembly GCF_032268605.1. Taxonomy (NCBI): domain Bacteria; kingdom Bacillati; phylum Bacillota; class Bacilli; order Caryophanales; family Paenibacillaceae; genus Paenibacillus; species Paenibacillus aurantius. Next base: position 727,177 of record NZ_CP130318.1, on the reverse strand, counting down.
CCTTTGTCCGGCACGGCCGGCTTCAGGACGTAATCGAACGCCGAGATCCGGTCCGTTACCACGATCAGGTAATGCTCGCCCAGGTCATACAGCTCCCGGACCTTTCCTTTATACAAGAGCGGTGCTTGGACATAGTCGACGGCGGTATACAGCGCGGTGGTCTCACTCATTCGGACAACCCCAATCGGCGGAAAATGGTATCCACATGCTTCAGATGCCAGCTTGGATCGAAGCAGTCGGCGATTTCTTCCTTCGTCAGCGTCTCGCTGATGACTGGATCGGCCTCTACGATGTCGCGGAACGAGCGCTGCGTTTCCCAGGCCTGCATGGCCTTCGGCTGAACCGTATCGTACGCCTGCTCGCGGGAGAAGCCCTTGTCGATCAGCTTCGTCAGGACGCGGCCGGAGAAAGGAACACCGTACGTGCTCTGCATGTTGCGCTTCATGTTCTCCGGGAACACCGTCAGGTTCTGGATGATCCGGCCGAGACGGTTCAGCATGTAGTTGACGAGCTGCGTCGCGTCCGGCAGGATGATCCGCTCGACGGAGGAGTGCGAGATGTCGCGCTCATGCCACAGGGTGACGTTCTCGTAGGCCGAGATCATGTGGCCGCGGACGACGCGGGACAGGCCGGAGATGCTTTCGCAGCCGATCGGGTTGCGCTTGTGCGGCATCGCGGACGAGCCCTTTTGCCCCTTGGCGAACGGCTCCTCGACTTCGCGGAACTCGCTCTTCTGCAGGGCGCGGATTTCGGTGGCGAATTTGTCCATGGACGTGGCGATCAGAGCCAGGGTGGCCATGTATTCGGCGTGCCGGTCGCGCTGCAGCGTCTGGGTGGAGATCGGAGCCGGCTTCGTGCCGAGCTTCTCGCACACGTACTGCTCGATGAACGGGTCGATGTTCGCGTAGGTGCCGACGGCTCCGGAGATTTTGCCGTACTGGACGCCGTCCGCCGCGAAGCGGAACCGCTCCAGGTTGCGCTTCATCTCTTCATACCAGAGCGCCATCTTGAGGCCGAAGGTCGTCGGCTCGGCATGCACGCCGTGCGTCCGTCCCATCATCGGGGTGTCCTTGTAGGCGATCGCCTTGTCGCGCAGGATATCGATGAACGCGAGCAGGTCCTTCTCGATGATCTCGTTGGCCTGGCGGAGCAGGTAGCCGAGGGCGGTGTCCACGACATCCGTAGAAGTGAGGCCGTAGTGCACCCATTTGCGCTCGGGCCCGAGCGTCTCGGAGACAGCGCGCGTGAAGGCGATCACGTCGTGGCGCGTTTCCTGCTCGATTTCGTAAATGCGGTCGATGTCGAAGGAGGCCTTCGCTCTCAGCTCGGCCACATCTTCCTTCGGAATAACGCCTAGCTCGGACCAGGCCTCGCAGGAAAGAATCTCTACTTCGAGCCATGCCTGGAATTTGTTCTGCTCCGTCCAGATGGCGGCCATTTCGGGTCTTGTGTAACGATCGATCATGTCGTAAGTACCTCCGTCGGGAAATTGTCAGGCCGGTAAGTCCGGCTGCATGCTAGTGCCTTATCCGGCAGCTTTGTTGGTGGGAAAACCTCTGGATGCTCTCGAATCTACAGAAAACAGTACAAAGACTAACGGATAAGGCATTAGGAAAAAGGCGTAAGCCCGCTGTCCGGATGTCCGGTTCTTCGGGACTGCCCTTCTGTTCTTTTCGTTTACCCACGCCTGGATGCCGGCGTTGAAGTTGGCGTTGTATAAAATAAGCGTTTCGCTCAGCCGCGGGGGCCTCGTCTGGACCTCAGCGGTCTTTCCAAATCCCTGAACGTTCCACCCAGGCGAGCGCCTTCCCGGTATCGGCTGCGAGCACGTTGATATGGCCCATCTTCCGCTTGGCCTTCGCTTCGTGCTTGCCGTACAGGTGAAGCTTCACCGCGAGCCCTTCCTCTTCGGCCGTCTGCTCCGCGAGCCACTGCAGCGCCGGCTCCATATGTTCGCCGAGCAGGTTCGCCATGACCACCGGGGTCATGAGCTCGGTCGAGCCGAGCGGCAGGTTGCACACGGCGCGGACATGCTGCTCGAACTGCGAGGTGCGGCAAGCCTCCATCGTGTAATGGCCGGAATTGTGCGGCCGCGGCGCGAGCTCATTCACGTACAGCTCGCCGTCCCGTGTGAGGAACATCTCCACCGCCAGGAGGCCGACGACGCCGAGCGATTCCGCCAGCCGGACCGCCATCGCCTCCGCCTCGCGGAGCACGGCTTCGGTCGTCCGGGCGGGCACGATGGACAAATGCAGGATGTTGTCCACGTGGATGTTCTCCGCTGCGGGGAATGCCTTCACTTCCCCGCGGGGGCTTCGAGCCGCGATCACGCTGATCTCGCGCTCGAAGGGCACGAACTGCTCGAGCACGAGCTCCGTGCCGGCCCGGGCCAGCGTGTTATACGCCTCGTCGACTTCGTCCGCCGAGCGGATGACCCACTGCCCTTTGCCGTCGTAGCCGCCGGTGCAGGTCTTCAGGACGCACGGCGTCCCGAAGACCGCCACCTGCTCGCGCAGCTCGTGCGCGCTTGCGATCTCGGCGTAGGGCGCGACGCGCACGCCCGCCGCCTCGATCGCACGCTTCTCGCGCAGCCGGTGCTGCGTCATATGCAGCAGCCGGCTGCCCTGCGGCACGTACGATTCGGCCTGGAGCATGCCGGCCACGCCGGCATCCACATTCTCGAATTCGTACGTAATCACGTCCGCGAGCTTAGCCAGCTCGCGGGCGGCATCCGCGTCGTCGTACGCGGCGGTGATTTGCCGGCCGGCCACCTGGCCCATCGGCGAATCTTCCGTCGGGTCCAGGGCGACGAAGCGGTAGCCCATGGCGCTGCCGGCGAGCGCCAGCATGCGGCCGAGCTGCCCGCCGCCCAGCACGCCGATCGTGCTGCCGGGCAGAAGAACGGGAGCCTTCGCACTCTCGCCCTCGCGGGTCCCTCCTGCGTGAGCGGCCACCCTGCCACTTCCCTGGTTACCCTCCGGCGCCGTCACCGGCTGATGCTCCTCTTTCCGTCCGCTCATAGCTGCTCACTGCTTTCGAGGACCGCCTGCTTGATCTTCTCGCGGCGGCTGCGCACCCGCTCGCGGATCTCCGGCTCGAACGCCCCGAGAATCTGGGCGGCCAGAAGGCCCGCGTTCGTCGCTCCGGCTTTGCCGATGGCCACCGTGGCCACGGGAATCCCGCCTGGCATCTGAACGATCGAGAGAAGCGAGTCCAGTCCGTTCAGGCTTGCCGACTTGACCGGCACCCCGATCACGGGGAGCTCCGTCTTCGAAGCCACCATCCCAGGCAGGTGAGCGGCTCCGCCCGCTCCGGCTATAATGACTTGAAGCCCGCGTCCGGCCGCCCCTTCGGCGTACTCGAACATCAGATCGGGCGTGCGGTGAGCCGACACGACCTTTTTCTCGTAAGGTATCTCCAGTTCATCCAACACGTCGCACGCATGCTTCATCGTTTCCCAGTCCGACTGGCTTCCCATAATCACACCGACTCGCGCGGTCATTCGTATCCCTCTTCCCCATGATTAGTCTAAGATGAGCTGCAGCGATTCTCTCTTCATTATGCTCATCCTTCTATCCTTCCATGAAGCCATCTAGCAGCAGGAGCAGACCCCACATAAACAAAAAAACGCCCCGGCAAAGCCCGCTAAAGGGCTTCATCCGACGGACGACAAAGAAAGGCGCCTGCTCTCCCCGTACAGCACGGGCATAACCAAGCGGCGTTCCTCCATCCTCGTAGTCCAAAAATTTATGGTTTTCGGGTAGAAACTTTCGGGCCGTATCCCCGACTTTATACGAGAGCTTTGGATTGCTTTATGAATTGGGTAAAATGGCTTTTTTCCTGCCTTCAGTTTACCAGCCTGGCGAAGGCCGTGTCAACCAAAGGCGAACGTTTTTATCCTATCCTTCTTGTAAAGTTCGCTTTTATGATACAATTCCCCATCCGCTTCGGCCACCTGACGGGGAAGGGCTCGTGCGTTCCCCCGGACGTCCCCGAATGTGATATGATTTTAATAGGATTCGGATTTATTCTATAGAAGAAACCGTACACGTCAGGAGGGACCTTTTGTGAAAATCGTCATATTGGACGGCTACACGCTCAATCCCGGGGATTTGAGCTGGACGAAGCTTGAGCAGCTTGGAGACCTAACGGTTTATGACCGGACCCCGGAGGACCTCATCACCGAACGGGCCCAGGGAGCGGAAATCGTGCTCACCAACAAAACGCCCTTGAACGCCGAAACGATCAGCCGGCTGCCTGGCCTGAAGTACATAGGGGTTCTCGCGACGGGGTACAACATCATCGATCTGGAGGCCGCAAAAGCACGGAACCTTATCGTCACGAATGTGCCGGCTTACAGCACGGATTCCGTCGCCCAGCTGACCTTCTCGCTCCTGCTGGAGCTGGTGCAGCAGGTGGCCCGGCACAGCGAGGCCGCCCGCAGCGGCCAATGGGCGCAGAGCCAAGACTTCAGCTTCGCGCTCGCCCCCCTTACTGAGCTCGCCGGCAAAACGATCGGCCTCGTCGGCTACGGAGACATCGGCAAGCGGACGGCGCGCATCGCCCGGGCGTTCGGCATGCGGGTTCTAGCCTCTACAAGCGGGCGCCGGGCTTACCCGGACGAGTTGGAGGTCACCTTCGCGAGCCTCCACGACCTGCTGGCGGAGTCCGACATCGTGTCGCTGCACTGCCCGCTCACCCCCGAGACCAAGGGACTGATCAACGAGGAGTCCATTGCCCGCATGAAGCCGGGAGCGGTGCTGATCAACACGTCCCGCGGAGGGTTAGTCGTCGAGGAGGATCTCGCCCAGGCACTCCGGGACGGCAAGATGGCCGGCGCGGGGGTCGATGTGCTGTCCACGGAACCGCCTGCGGCCGATAACCCGCTGCTCTCCGCGCCTAACTGCGTCGTCACCCCGCACATCGCCTGGGCAAGTGTAGAAGCGCGCCGAAGGCTGATGGACATCGCGGTGGACAATGTTCGGAATTTTCAGAACGGTCAACCGGTTCACGTCGTTAACGGGTAACCGGTTGACCAAAACAAAAGCTGTCCCCCCAGTAGATGGCTCTACTTCGGGGACAGCTTTTTCATTCTCTCTATAAGGTAATGATCGTATGCTTAGCCTTGGCTTCCCACCAGCGCATAGCGCAGGATAATCAGGATGGCGAGCACCCACATCAGCCAGTGAACCTTGTACTTGCCGTTGCCGGTTGCGTTCGCTACCGAGGCAAGAATAACATACGTAACGATTCCGAACGAAATTCCGTTGGCGATGTTGTACGTAAACGGCATGATGGCCAGCGTTAGGAACGAAGGAATGGCCACAACGAAATCGGAAAAGTCAATTTCTTTGATCGACTGGGTCATGAGAACACCGACCACGATCAGAGCCGCCGATGTAGCGGCCGCAGGAATCAACGCCACAACCGGGGCGAGGAACAGGGAGAGCAGGAAGCACACGCCGGTAGTTACGGCTGTAAGCCCGGTGCGTCCGCCTTCGGCCACCCCTGCTGCGCTCTCGATAAAGGCCGTCGTGGTGCTTGTCCCGAGCGCCGCGCCGCCGCTTACCGCGATGGCGTCCACCATCATGGCTTTGCCGACGCGTTTGCGTCCGGCTTCCTCATCCTTCATCAGACCGGCACGGTTCGCGGTACCCACAAGCGTTCCGAACGTATCGAACAGCTCGACGAAGGTAAAGGTGGCAATAATCGAGATGATGCCGGCATGCACAATGCCCGCAAAGTCGAACTGGAAGAACTGAAGCGCCGAGAAATCCGGAACCCAAGGCGCCTGACTCTTGCCGATGCTGCTGAAATCCACATCACCGGTGAACATCCCGATCACGGTCGTGGCGAGAATTCCGTACAGAATGGCGCCTTTGACGCGCATAACCATAAGGATCGAAATGAGAACCAGACCGACAATCGTGAGCACCACGGTGCTGTTCTCCAGGCTGCCCATATGGAAGACCGTCTCAAAGCCGAGAACATCCGTGAACTGCCCTTTCGGAATATCCGTTACGGAGTTCTCCACCGCTACGGTCAGCAGTCCGCTGTTCTTGAGGCCGACGATCGTAATAAACAATCCGATCCCGACCGTAATCGCATGCTTCAAGCTGTTCGGCACGGCCACCAGCAGCAGCTGCCGGACATTGGTAATCGTAAGAATGATAAAGATAATCCCCGAGATAAAGACGGCGGTCAAAGCCATCTGCCACGTAATCGACCCGCCGGAAGCCAAAATAACGGTGGCAAAGTAAGCGTTAAGTCCCATACCCGGTGCCAGAGCTACCGGAAAGTTAACGAACAGCCCCATCGCTGCGGTGAAAATCCCTGCCGCCAGCGCCGTTGCCAGGAACACGGCATACCAATCCATTCCTGTTTGGCCGAAGCCGCTTAGCACATTCGGATTGACGGACAGAATGTAAGCCATGGCCATGAAGGTTGTGATCCCCGCCATAATCTCCGTCCTCACCGTCGTTCCGTGCTCTTTCAATTTGAAAAACCGATCCACCTGCTACTCCCCCTAAAATTGGATTAAAGCATAAAAAGCCCAGGTCATTATGACCTAGGCTCCCAATCAAGAAGGAAGATTATGCACAAAGCCTCCATCAAACCATAAGCTTTGCGCCATCTTCCTTTTTTCGTAGCCAGATCATTTACGGTGATCTCGTAGAGACTTCCAGGCCCATTCCCGGAATTATACGAAAAGAAATAAACGTGATAGCTGCTTCTTATTTTAGAGGGAGTGTCGAAACTTGTCAACCGTTAAAACCGAACGTTTAAGCTGGTTTTTATCTATCCGTTCGGATTTGTTCGTCTTTTTAGGCCCTTACGCTCCAGCCTTGCCGCGGTTAGCGGAATACTTCAGAATGATTTCCGCCGCGCGCAGGCGCAGCTCCTCGTTCTCGTTCTCGAGCATTTCCGTCAGCACGCCCACGGCCTTCGTATGCAGGTACATCTCCGAACCGGCCTCCGTTTCCGGCTCCTGCCGCCAGTTCCACGTCATCCGGGCGGTACGGTTGACATCCTCTTGATGGTGGGACATCGTTTTCTCCAGAAAATATACGTTCATGGTCAATCCTCCTTGCAGGGCGCCGCCCTGTTTATCCTATCTTGTCATTTGCTCCGTTGTGTCCGGCTCCTGCTCCTTAACGGTTACCGTCTTGCTCCGTCGCTTCTCCTCTTCCAACTCACGGCACCTCTTGCTTACAGCCGCAATCTTACCTTATTCCTTCCTGCGCCGTCCCTTACTGCCGCCTGTACCCATTATAGGCAGGCCGCCGCAGGAAGGCATGGTGGAATTTTGCTATACCCAATCTTTCCCTCTTTCTTTAAGTAACGAATTCTCCGTGCCGAAAGATACTCTCCAAGCCCTTTCCCCACCCCAACGTCAAAAAAGACCGATGTCTTTCCGGCGGCACATGGAGTGCCACCGGCCGACATCGGCCTGCTCAATATCTTATAAGACGGCTGGTGCGGCTCCCGCCGCAGCCTGGTTTACTCCCACTCAATCGTCGCCGGCGGCTTGGACGTAATGTCGTACACCACGCGGTTGACATTGTCCACTTCGTTTACGATCCGCACGGAGATTTTCTCCAGTACGTCCCACGGAATGCGGGCCCAGTCGGCGGTCATGCCGTCAATGGAGGTTACCGCCCGGATGCCGACCGTGTAGGAATAGGTGCGGGCATCCCCCATAACGCCGACGCTCTTCATGTTCGGCAGGGCGGTAAAGTACTGCCAAATCTCCCGGTCGAGCCCGGCGTTGGCAATTTCCTCGCGGAGGATGTAGTCGGAATCGCGGACGATGGTCAGCTTGTCCTCTGTTACTTCCCCGAGTACGCGGATCGCAAGTCCCGGTCCCGGGAACGGCTGTCTCCAGACGATCGCTTCCGGCAGGCCGCATTCTTCTCCGACCTTGCGCACTTCGTCCTTGAACAAGGCCTTCAGCGGCTCCACGAGCTTGAACTTCATGTCCTCCGGCAGACCGCCCACGTTGTGGTGGGACTTGATCGTCTGGGCCGTAGCCGTTCCGCTTTCGATGATATCGGTGTACAGCGTACCTTGTGCCAGGAAGTCAAAATCGTCAAACTGCGTCGATTCTTCCTCGAACACCCGGATGAACTCGTTGCCGATGATCTTCCGCTTCTTCTCCGGATCGTCCACGCCGGCCAGCTTGTCCAGGAACCGTCTCTGGGCATCGATCTTCACGACCTTCATGTCGAACTTGCCGACGAAGGTTTCCATAACGCTCTCGGCTTCGCCCTTGCGAAGAAGGCCGTGGTCGATGAACATGCAGGTGAGCTGGTCGCCGATCGCTTTATGGATCAGCATCGCCACCACCGAGGAATCGACCCCGCCGCTCAAAGCGCAGAGAACCTTTTTGTCCCCGACCTGCTCGCGGATTTCCCGGATCTGGTCCTCGATGAACGTTTCCATGCTCCAGTTGCCTTCGCATTTGCAGATCTGGTAGAGGAAATTATGAATCAGCTCGTTTCCGTAAACGGAATGACGAACCTCCGGGTGGAACTGCACGGCGTAAAAGTTTTTGTCGGGATGGCTCATCCCGGCAATCGGAGCATGCAGGGTGCTTGCCGTCACGACGAAGCCTTCGGGAAGCTCCGACACCATGTCGCCGTGGCTCATCCAGACCTGCTGCTGGCGCTCCAATCCGTTCGAGAGCAGGCAGATTTCGGAAAAGTCCACAAGCGCCTTGCCGTATTCCCGCTTCTCGGCCCGGCTGACCTTGCCCTTCAACTGATGCGCCATCAGCTGCATGCCGTAACAGATGCCGAGAATCGGGATACCGAGCTCATAGACGCCCGGATCGACGTGAGGGGCATTCTCGGCATAAACGCTGGAGGGCCCGCCGGAGAAAACAATTCCTTTCGGCTGCAGGGCCCGAATTTCCTCCGCCGGGGTGTTGAACGGCAGAAGCTCGCTGTAAACGCCCAAATCCCGGATTCTTCTCGCGATCAGCTGGTTGTACTGGCCGCCGAAATCCAGAACGACAATGAGTTCATTTGGTTTAATCAATTCCGTACCTACTTTCCCAAGTTAATAGTGATTATTATATTAAACCCCCATTGATGCCGTCAACCAGCCCCAGGATCCGGCATCCGAAGGCAGGAAAGCACTCCATCCCTGTCATGACCATCGAAGCCTTATCTTTTCGCCGATCACCTCACCCGGGAAGCCCGGGTTCAAAAGCAACCGGAGGATCAAAAGGATCCGGAAGAATATGGTAATACCTATACCCTATTACTTTTTATGGAAACCATGGATCGAAAGGAGGAATCGCCTCTCCCCTGCTTCTCTCTAGTAGATTGCTCACTCCGCGTGTTTTTCAACCGTCAGAAAAGCCTCTCGGCAAACGTTATTCTTCATAAGTACTTTAGCCAAGGGAGGACTGTTATGAATAAGGACAAGCCCCTTCGCCCCCTAGCTCCTCTACCGGTCAAGCCGGATCCGAAGGAAGAGGAGTACACCGACAATTCCACCCATCCCTATGAACGGAAGGACCCTTCCGTTGACCCTGTCCCTATGGCCTCCGTGCCGAAGCCGATCCGCTATTGTATGTATGCCGTCCTCTTTACCGTCGTGGTCCTCCTCATCCTGATCCTGGCTGCGAAGCTGCTCACCCGCTAGTGCCTTTTCCGGTATCTTTGTTGGCGAGAAAGGCTCTGTAGGCGCACGAAAATCATAAGACAAGCAGAACTTCATTTGCGGATAAGGCACTAGTTTCTTAGGCAACAGCCTCACCAATCGACCGGAAGGAACCCGCCCATGCAAAAAGCCGCTCCTAATGGAGCGGCCGGCGGGATCAATACCAGCTGTATTTCTTGTGCATGCCATGCTTGCCATGCTTGCCGTGTTTCTTGCAGACGACGATCGCCTTTTGACCAGGCTTCAGCTTGATCACTTTGACTTTGCCTTTGGAATGGCCGTGTCCGTGACCATGATCGTGACCATGCTTGCAGGAGCAGGATTTGTGCTTGCCCATTCGCATCCACCACCTTTGTTTGGAAGATAGTGTAGTTTATGAACATCGAACCTTACCCGTTTGGACAAATCGTCCCTGCTCCTGCAAAATACGCATTCGTTCCCCTAGCCCACGGCATCCATACGCCGGTCGGGGAAACGGCCGCCCCTCCAAGTAAAACGCCAGCGCCCCTCCAACCTAAGAAAGCTCCAGATAATCGGCATGCCGCTGCCTCAGGAGCTTTCGTCAGCTTCAAGATCGGGTTATACGGCTTCGGGCGGCACGCCGGTTCCCGAGCCATTTCCACGTCTCCCGGAAGCGCGGCTTGGACAAGTGGGGTCCCAGCATGTCGAACCGGGCTTCTTCATCCAGCTTGACCCATTCCATGAGCATCTGCCGGCCTTCCGGATCGGCCGCTCCGATTCGGTCGACATACTCCCGCAGCGTCATATCCGGAGCCCTCGGGCCATAGAAGCGAAAAACCTGTTCCCACAGCCGGTCCAGCACCAGCAGCTGCACGTCCGGCTGACGGGTTCTCCGCTCCCGGAGAAGGCGCCACAGCTGCAGCCTGCCGCGGCTTCGCCATAATAAGCCTCCTGCCACCGCCAACATCAAGGCTGTCCCCCCCGTTGCCATCCAGTCGGCCGCCCTCCAACCGGCAGCGGCCGTCACCAACGAGGTTCCTGCGCGGGAAGCCGAAGCCCCAAGTCCGGACAAGCCGGGCCAGCGCCATCCTTCCGCGGATAGCCCCGCTTTCTTTGGGGAATCCGGCGAAACGGACGCACTTCGGGTAAGCGCGGAGGCACCAAAGCCCGGAGTAGGATCGAACGGCACCCAGCCGTAACCGGGAAAATAGGCTTCCACCCAGGAATGGGCATCCTGGCTGCGGACCGTGACCCGGTACCCCGGGTGCGACGATCCTGGTTCCCCGGAAAGGCCGGAGGCGGAGACGCCCCCCGTCAGGTCCGTGTCATAGACGTTCGACAAGGCAGGACCGGACGAAGCTCCGATCACCGCATCCGTCACGCTCCCGGCCTCCTCCTGCACCGGACTTCCCGCTAACCTGTTCAGCCGCTCCGCCGGATCGCTCTTATCTCCGGACGAGAGGGAAATCTCGCCGGGAGCGAAGCCTTTAACCCATCGGGCCGGAACGCCAACGGAGCGCAGCATCACCGTCATGGCCGTCGAGAAATAGTCGCAGTATCCGACCTTCTGGGTAAACAGAAAGTCGTCCACGAAGTCGGCCCCCGGAGGAAGCGGCTTCGGCCGGTCCAGGCTGTACGGATACGACGTCTTCAAGAACGTCTCCAACGCCTGGGCCCGGCGGAACGGGTCCGGAGCCCCGGCCGTTACCCGGGAGGCCAGCTCCCCGACCCGGGCGGGAAGGGTTTCGGGCAGTTCCAGATACAGCGAGCGGATCCGTTCCCCGTAATCGGTTCCCGCCTGGCGGAGGGCCGTTTCGTCTCTCTCCGGAAGCTCCGCCAGCACCCGGTACGAGAGCAGCCGTTCCGGCCCATCCTGGCGTTCATACCGTCCGGCCTCGGCATCCGCTTTCACCGTCCCCGCGGAGAGCGGCATGCCCCCCGCGGCGGTCAATTCGTCGATCCGGACGAGCTTTCCTCCGGCAAGCAGCAGCCGGGAAAACAGGCCGGAGGAGGCCGGATAGATCTCCTGAACGATTCGTCCGGGACCGGACACTTCCGAAGCCAAAGCGGCCGGGGCATCGGCTGCCCCCCACTCCGCCTGCTCCGTCCCCTTCTGGGTCCATCCCCTGCCGTCATAGGTGTTCTTGCTTTCCCCGCGCCAATAAACCGGCTGCTCCGTATACGCGGTGAAGAGGATGCGGTTCTCCTGCTGCAGCGGGCCGCCCAGCCGGGTATCGTCCAAGCCGTAGCCGGTACGGGAGATCCCGTTTCCGGCAAGCGGGGCCATGGCAGCCGTATAACGGCCGGCGCCGCCTCCGGTAAGCCACTCCTCCTGAGCGGCTCCCCACGCCAAGGGAACCGCCTCCCGCGGCTGATTCCGGGCGGCGAGCCAGCCGGCGGCGGAAGCCCCCGCGGCCAGCAGGAGGACAGCCGCCGCCCAGCCGGCGGAAGCCCCCCGTTTCCCCGCCGGGGGATAGGAAGCGGCTTTCTCGGCCGGCCAGCGCTGAAGCGAGGCGAGCAGAAGGCCAAGCACGAGAGCCCGGGCGATGCCGGGTGACGTGTCGAGGCCCGGGCCCAACTGCAGCAGCACCAGGTACCCAAGCACCACCGCGGTGAACCAGATCGACTGGCGGCTCTGCCGGACGATGGAATAGAGTACCGCCCCTAGCATCGCCCATCCTCCCAGAAACACCAGGGTGCGGGTAGGAGCGCTGATCTCCCCGGCTTGGCCGCTCAGGGCACGGGCGGCATCCCGCGCCGCTTCCTCGGCATACTCGAACAGCCACCCCATGCCGGCGAACCCGTCGCCGTAGAACATCCAGCCGACGGCGGCCAGCGCTACGGCCAGCTTGCCGGACCAGCGGAGAACGGCGGAGGTCTCCATCCAGTCCAGGAGAAGAAATCCCCCTAATGCTATATACAAAGGGAGGGTTTCCTCCACGGAGGTGAGCTCCGATAAGGCGGCTACCGGCTGGAGGCACTCCCGCAGCAGCAGGAACAGAAGCAGCGCGGCGGCCGCTTCCCGCCCCCGCCCGGGACGGCCGGACGGCTCGGCGGAGAGGCCCCGATGGCGGCTAGGCGCTCGCATCATCTCGGCCCGCCCCCTTCCGCGCCGGAGCCTGCGCCCCGTGCGCCCCGTGCCGCCCGGCCGCTTCGGCCAGGGCCGCCCGCGGGGCTTCCGGCGGCACGGCCACGGCCGTGTAGCCGCAGCCCTCCGCCTCGCAGCGCCGCCGCCAAGCGGCGTCCGCGGCCTCGCGGCCCGCTGGGGCCCCGTCTCCCGGCTGAACATGGTACAGCCGGACGGGGCACCGGCGGCGGGCCAGCGCGCCGAGCGCCGCTAGCAGCCGCTCGTCGGGCGCGGCCGTCACAGCCAGCACGGCCGTGCCCGGCGCAAGAGCCGGCGCCTCGCGCGAGACGAGCCGGGCGAAGGCGCCCGGGCCGGAGGCGGCGGGCCCGCCCGGCGCGAGCTCGGCGAGCGGCCTCGCGGCGGCGCGGAAGCCGAGGCGCGGGCCGCCCGGCAGCCGCACGGCAGGCCGCAGGCCGCCGCAGGCGAGCCCGGGTGCCGGGCCGCGGGCGGCGGTGCGCGCGAGCAGGCCGGCGGCCGTGCGGGCGCACGCCTCAAGCGCGGCGGCCCCGCCGGCGGCTCCCGCGTCGACGAAGAGCATCGTCCCCCCGGCGCTCTCGGGCTCGGCTTCCCGCGTCATTAGGCTGCCGCTTCGGGCCGTCGCCTTCCAGTGGATGCGCCGAAGCGGATCGCCGGGGGCGTACTCCCGTGCCCCCGCCAGGCCGCTTTCCCGCACCGAAGGGAGCAGGGCGGCGGATGGCCGCCCCTCTCCTGCCGCTTGCGGGGGAGAAGGAACCGCCGCCGGAACGGGACAGGCCGCCGCTTCGACCGGGCTTTCCCGCCGGACGGCGTGAGTGACGAAGCCGAACCAGTCCCCGGTGAGGACCGTGACTTCATGGGAACGGTACACTCCCCGGGGAAGGGTAACCCGGTAGCGGTAGTTCAGCTGCCGCGCGAAGCCCGGAAAGACGATACTGCCCTCCCCGTTTCCCGCCCCCGCCGCCCCGGCCCACCGGTCCCTAACCATTAACCAGGCCAAGGGAAAGGGAAAGGGGAAGCTTCGCGTCAGCCTCAGCTCCACGGTTACCTCTTCTCCGGCAAACCCCCAGGAGGGGGTGACCCGGGAGGTTACCGTCAGTCCCCTTAAAGCCATTCCTTTGACACCGCCTGCATACAGGACCAGCAGGCCCAGGCTTCCGCACAGGAACCAAGCGGCATACCCCCCGACAAACCCGGCATAGCAGATCGAGGTGAGCAGGCCCAGTACAAGAATCAAACCGTTGCCCCATCGGTTCATCGTCTCCCCCCCTAAGAGCCGGCTGCCCGGCGCATGCCGGGCACGGGGATTTTGGAGACGATATGCTGCAGCAGCTCGTCGGAGCGGATGCCCGAGAGACGGGCTTCCGGGGACAGCACGAGCCGGTGGGCGAGGACAGGCTCGCTAAAGCCTTTGACATCGTCCGGGATGCAGTAGGACCGGCCGTTCATGAAAGCCCTCGCCTTGGCCGCCGTCAGCAGGGCGGCGGAAGCGCGGGGACTCGCCCCCAGGAGGAGATCCTTGTGGTCCCTTGTCCCGGAGGAGATTTCGACGACATAGCGGAGAATCGCCTCATCGGCATGCACGCGGCGGACGAGACGCTGCAGCTGCACCAGCTCCTCCTGCAGAACGACCGGCTTCAGGCGGTCCAGAGGAGAGGGATCGGAGAGCCGGTTCAGCATCTCGATTTCCTGCCTCAAGCCGGGGTAACCCAAGCCGACCCTCATCAGGAAACGGTCGAGCTGGGCCTCCGGAAGGCCATAGGTCCCTTCCTGGTCGACCGGATTTTGGGTTGCGAGAAGCATGAACGGATAGGGTAGCCGGCGGGTTTCGCCGTCGGCCGTCACCTGTCCCTCTTCCATCGCCTCCAGCAGGGCGGCCTGGGTTTTGGGCGTGGTCCGGTTGAGTTCGTCGGCCAGCACCAGCTGGGCGAAGATCGGACCCGGCCGGAATTCGAACTGTCCGGTCCGCTGGTGATAGACGGAAACTCCAGTCACGTCCGAAGGCAGCAGATCCGGCGTGAACTGGATGCGGCTGTAGCTGCAGTCGACCGTCTTGGCCAGGGAACGGACGAGCTGCGTTTTGCCTACTCCCGGCACATCCTCCAGAAGAACGTGGCCGCCCGCCAGCAAGGATGCCAGCACGGCTTCTATCGTTTCTCTTTTGCCAAGGATGACTCTCTCGATGTTATCGATCATGCGGGATAGAATCGATTGCGGTTCATCCCACAAAGGGTAAGAAGGAAGCGTATCGCTGTGCATAACGGATGCCCTCCAAAATGATAAGATATCTATCATTTTTCCCATCCGTCTAGCAATTAAACCTATGGGGCCGGACAATGCTAGAAGCTAGCCGGGCAGAAGGCTAAGCAGTCAAAGGAAGAAGACGAAAGCCCGGCCCCCTTACCTCCACTTCGCGGGTTTCCGCCGAAAAGACCACGCGGCCGATCCGGCCGCCCAGAAGCTCCGCCGTTTTCCTCAAGCCGACCCTTATCTCCCCGTTCACCAGGCGAAAGTCGGCGAGGGGGCTTCCTTTCCAGCTGCCGTCCGGCAGCTTCTCCCGGATGGTATGCTCCAGCAGACGGTATTCGAGCCGCTGCCCGCCGAGCGTAACGGCCGCCGACATCTCCGTGCCGTTCCACTCGACCCGGGCGCCGAGCTTCTCTGCCAGAAGCCGCAAGGGAACGGCAAGCCGCCCCTCCCGGAGATCGTACCGGGTGCCATCTAGCGTAATCTCTTCTTCCCCTATCTTCAGCTTAAGCGGATACGGCTCCGCCTGGGGAGACGGGGGTTCCGGTTCCGCCCGGACCTCCGGGGGTTCCTGCTTCTCCGGTTTGCCGGCCGGAGCCTCGGCTTCCTCGCCGCTGCCTTCGTCCTTCCAGGCTGCGGCTCTCTCCCAGGCGCTGGCCAGATGGTCTTGGAAGCCTTCGAAAGATTCGGAACGGGTCCATTTGAGTTTGGCGATCCCGAATTGAACCGGCTTGACCTCCTGGCTTAACGCGGCAAAGCGGTAACCGTGCTCCTTGAAGTAGGCGATGATGGCGGGAAGAGCCTTTACCGTTTGTTCGTGTCCCGTCCCGTCATGCATCAAGACATTCATTTCCTGCTTCAGCGGCGTGTTCTTAACCGCCCGGATAATCTCATCGGCGGGCACCCCGGCCCGGCTGGCATCCTGGCTGTCCGTATTCCAGTCGGTCACCCGGTACCCCGCTTGGTCCAAGTAATAGTAGTAGAAAGCGTCAAAATTCGTCGCCGTTCCTCCCGGAGCCCGGACAAGACGGGGGCGAATGCCCGCAATGTCGTACAACGCGTCTTCCGTCCGGCGGATCTGCCCCCAGAAGGAAGCGAAGTCACTGTACAGCTTATTGTAAACATGATCGTAGGAATGATTGCCGATCGCGTGTCCTTCCGCCAGCACCCGGCGGACATACTGGGGATAGGCTTGGGCCGATTGTCCCAGCTGAAAGAAAGTGGCCTGCACGCCCTGCTCCTTCAGAATATCGAGCACCTGAGGGGTCAGCCGGCTCGGCCCGTCGTCGAAGGTCAGGTAGACGGTGCGCTCCTCCGGAGGCTTCGCCGCTTCCCCCGGTCCCCCCACCCGCTTGCCCGCCTTCAGCTGGGCATACGTTTCCTGAAGGGATGCCCTATCGCCTCCTTTGTCCGCCGATGCGGCTGCGGCTGCGGACGGCGGCCATCCAGCGGCGGGCAATAAAACAGCGCCTATCAGCAGCAGGATAAGGCGCTTCTTCTCGATCCATTTCTTAATAAGGGCACATTCGGTCATCTCGGGGGCTCCCTCCGGTTCGTCTATCATCTCGAATCTGATAGAGTATATGGGAGACAAAATCCGGATATGACAGCTCCCCCTCCGGCCAACAAAAAAAGCCCCGTCAAGAAGAGGACAAGTCCCTCGGACGGAGCCACTGCCAAATGCGGTCCATCACCTTCTGCAGGTTGGACACGCCGTTATCGTCTACTTTGTCCCAGCGGAAGTAATCGGTATGGCCTCCGACGATGTTCACCTCATCGCTAACCTTCGGGGCTCCGAAACAGGGCTTTCCGAGCCAGGTCACCCAATCCCCGATTCTTCCCGCCTTGCGGAGGGCATGCACTCGGTTGTGCCAGTCCTTGTGAATCCACTGCTCGGGAGCCCCCACCAGAATAACGCGGGCTACCCGGTAGCCGTCGTCGCTCAGAAGCTGGGCGGTGTTATAGGCGGCGATGCCTCCCCCGCTGTGTCCGATCAGAATGATGTCCCCGCTTCCGTATTGATCGTAATCGGCCTTGATTTTCTCATAAGCGAGCCGGCCTCCGATGTTACGCTCGTAACGGACGTACATATCGCGGCTTACCTTAAGCGCCTGCTTGGCCAGGTGCCGGTAGAACCGCTTGGAATGCACCCCATCCATGGAGCCGTAGGGATAGAGGTCCCGGACATGGACGAAGGCATAGCCTTCGGAACGGTACCGCTCCATAATATCCCGCATGGCCCCGGCGAACATCCGGCCGGATTCCCAGGTTCCAATCCCGGACAGGAAGTAGACGGATACGGCCTTCTCAGCGGTCCGAACGGCATCGCCCGTCTTCTCCGCCCCCACGTTTCCCTCACTCGCTGCGGACGGGATGGAGCCGGTGGAAACGGCGCCTGAATCGCAAAGGCTGCCGCCTGCCTTTCCTGCTTCGCCCGCCTTCCGCCCCGTGTTCGTCTCTGCCGCCGTTTCTTCCGTTTCCATTCCGTTTCCTCCTTCCGGATTCGGACGATTCCCCCGCCCCTCTAAGAATAGCCGGGCGGCATCCGCTTCTCTTGCTCCCCTTGCTTCTCTGACCGTCCGCCTGCCATAACGAAAACCGTCTTCCGGTTAGGTTGCGCCGTATCCTTATTTTTCAACACAACGAATAGACTTTAACCGCCTCCGGGCTATCCTATCCGTCAGCATTCGTACTATTTTCTAGCCCCATCATAGCACTTCCCCAAAATCTCCGTAAACCCGACACGCCGGCGGGCCTTCCCAATAAGCACCCGAACCTATATGCCCTTACGCAAGCCTGTGCCCGCTCCCCAAGGCAGCAAAAATCCCTCCTTCCTAAGAAAGAGGGATGGTCTTATTCAATATCGTTTGGAGGAAGCCGCTTTCCGGCTATCCGTCTCCATCAGCTTTGGAGCCGGTCCTTGAGCAGCTGCAGCCTCGGTTCGACTGTCGCCGGAATAGGCTCGTGGCCGAAGTACCGGTACACATGCATTTCCTTGGAGCATTGGAGGTGATTATAGGCCGCGAATACGGTGGAAGGCGGGGTGATCTCGTCCACGAGACCGACGCACATCCACGTATGGCATTGGATCCGGGAAGCCAGGTTCATGACGTCAAAATAGGAGAGCGTCCGTTTCGCCATGTCTTCGATGGCCGGATTGGAATTGCGGCGGAAATATTCGTTAATCTCGAGATAAGGCCCCTTCGGAGCCAGGTCAATCGCCCGCTCGAAGTTCGACAGGTAAGGATACTCCGCCAAAGCAAGTGCAGGCAGGTCCGACAAAGCGGCGGCGGCCAGCGTCAGCGCCCCTCCCTGGCTGTCTCCCGCTACGGCGATCCGTTTGGCATCGACCTGGTCGAGTGAGGCCAGAATATCAATCGCCCGGACGGCATCCATGTAAACGGCGCGGTAGTAATATTCCTCCGGGCTCATGATTCCCTTCGTCATCCAGCCCGCCGTCCCTCCGTGGGAAGGAACGACATTGTCCACGCTGTCTCCCTGCTGTCCCCGTACGAGCATTTGAAGCGAAGCATAGCCCCGCAGCGCCCAGTTAACCGTTTCGTGCAGCCGGCCGTCAAAGGCCCAATTGTAGCCGTGATAAAGCACAAGCCCGGGATGAGGTCCCTCACCCGCGGGAAGCGCCAGCCACCCGTCAATAGGCGCATTCAGGAACCCGGAGAAGGTGATGCGGTAAACCATGACGCCCTTAACGGGATAAGAGTAGGGAACAAGGTCGTAGGTCATGGGAACCGTGGAAAGCTCATCTAGGGTTCCTTCCCAGAAATCATCGAAATCATGCTGCCGGGTCAATCCCGGTTTATACGTGCGGAGCTGATCCAAGGACAAATCATAAGGCTGCGGCAAACGAAATCACTCCTTAAGGGATGATGGGTTTCTTCTATCTTACCTTTCTTGGAGGCGGGGAACAAATTTCGCTTATCCCATAAGAGGAAGGCGTACGGTAACCGTAGTTCCCAGTCCCACCTGACTCGTCAAGTGCAGGGTTCCCCGGTGATCCTGGATGATTTTATGGCTCACCATCATGCCGAGGCCCGTTCCGTTCTCCTTGGTCGTATAGAACAGGCTGCCTACCTTCGCGAGCTTGTCCGGAGGAATGCCGACTCCCTGATCCGTCAGGCTGACCGCCACCATTCCCTCTTCTAATCTTACGTCGATAAGGATCTCTCCGCCCTGAGGCATCGCTTCTATGCCGTTCTTAAGAAGGTTGATGAATACCTGTTTGATTTGATTGTCGTCTCCGTTTATGTATACGCGGGAAAGAAAATTAAACTGCTTGATCAGAATGACGTTGTTCATGATGGCCTGGGTCTCGATAAATGACACGACATGCTCTAGAAGCCGGATCAGGTCCTGCCTGCTGAACTTCGCCTCCCGCGGCTTCGAAAGCACCAGCAGCTCTCCCACAATGGATTCAATCCGGTTCAGCTCGGACGTGATGATGTCCAGATAACCCGCCTTGGCCCCGCTCGTCTGCATAAGCCGGACGAAGCCTTTGATGGCGGTCAGCGGATTGCGGATCTCATGGGCGATTCCTGCGGCGAGTTCTCCGGCAATTGACAGCTTCTCGGAGTTGCGCAGCATCTCCTGCGTCTGTCTGGACTCGGTCACATCCCGTCCGATCGTCAGAATCTTGTCGACCTCGCCCTTGAAGCTCCGGATTTTCCGGAGGTTCGTTTCGAACCAGATGTAATGCCCGTCCTTGTGTCTTACCCGATAGGTCAAGGGAGCAGCGGGATTGCCCTCCTGCCTCTGGAATTCCTGAAGCAGCCAGACATCGTCCGGATGTACATACAGGATGGCCCGGGTGCCTACCACTTCACCGGCATCATAGCCGAGGAGCGTCCGGACGGAAGGGGAAATGTACCGAAGTATCCCGTCATCCGCCGAGACAAAGGAAATCAGCTCCTGGGCATGCTCCGAGATCAGGTTGTACAGCTCGACGCTTTGGCGAAGCTCCTCGTCGTATTGGTAATGGTCCGTCACATCTTCGGTGGTTCCTACCAGCTTTACGGGCTTGCCCGATTCGTTAAGGACAGCCTCCGCCTTCGTGACTACGGTCCGGACCGTCCCGTCGGGCCGGATCAATCGGTACTGAATCCGGCAGGGTACTCCCGCGACCGCCTCCTTAAAACTCCGGAGGACCCATTCCCAGTCCTCGGGATGAACATATTTCTCTCCGTAACCTGCGGGCGGTTCATTGTCCATTGGCATCTTCAGCAGGTCGTACATGCCCTGGGACCAATATACCCGGGATTCTCCCAGGTTGACCTCCCATCCTCCCCACTTTCGTTCGGGAGCCGGCTGTGCGCCGGGGCGGGTGCGGTTCCCCTCCAGCTTCTGCTGGGTGATATCGAGAAGCTGGACCAGAAAGCCCGTGCCGGTCCCCTTATCATCCCGGACGAGGGACACGGTCATCAACGCCCAAACGGTTGTCCCGTCCTTATGATGAAACCGCTTTTCGGTTTGGTGGAAATCCTGCTTGCCTTTGCCCATCAGGAGGATGTAATAAACGTCAATCGGGAAGTCCTCCTGATAGGTCAGGCTCGTGAAGTTCAGCTTAATGATTTCCTGTTCCGAGTAGCCGAGCATGCGGCATAAAGAAGGGTTTACCTCCAGCACATCCCCTTCCAGCGAGGCAACAGCCATGCCGAACGAAGCGTATCGGAACGCTTTTTCAATAAGGCTCTCTCCCTGATTATGTACGTCCGCACGGCATTTTCTCTCTTCCATGCCCGACCATCCCCCGTATCCTTGCCTTATGCCGTCTGTATCGAGTCCACAGCCCGTCCGGATCTTACGATCCGTTCACGGCATCCAGCACGTCCTGGGCATGGTTCTTCACCTTTACCTTGCGCCAGGCCTTGATCAGCTTCCCTTCCCCGTCGACAAGAAAGGTGGAGCGCTCCACCCCCATATACTCTCTTCCGAACATCTTCTTCAACTGCCAGACCCCAAAGCTCTCGCATACGCGGTGCTCCGGATCGGATAGCAGAAGAAAAGGCAGCTGATGCTTCTCGATAAATCTTCCATGGGACTTCAAATCGTCGGGGCTGATGCCGATAATTTCGGCGCCTGCCTTGCGGATTTGCGGGGTAAGATCGCGGAAATCACACGATTCCTGCGTACACGTCGGCGTCATATCCGCCGGATAAAAGTAAATCACGAGCTTCTTTCCCCTGAAATCTTCAAGGGAGACCGATTTTCCGTTGGACGCTTGCAGCTTGAAGTCCGGAATGGGTTGCCCCTCTTGCAGATGCTGGGCGTTCGTCATGACGTTCCTCCTGTTGTCGTGGCTCTTCCGAAATGACCACCGGATAAGCAACAAGGTTTTGCAATTCTGCCTTATATTGTCCAGTTCCCGCGATTTTCCATATTTCCTTATATTCTGCTCTCTCTGTGGACTCCTGTCAACTCTTGGTTGAAAGCCTTATCATGCAAGCGGCGTCCGGCTTTTCCTTCTTTACGAGCCCGCTCCCCGGTAGCGGCGGATGCCGTAATTCCAGAACAGCAATCCGGCCCCCGCAAAGCCTGCGCCGACGGCCGGCGTCAGCAGCGCCATGGCGCCCCAGTTCGTCTTATCGAGGAAGTAGGCTGCCGGGTAGAAGCCTACAAAGGCAAACGGCAGCACCCAGGTGAGCAGGGCCGTAAGCAGGCGGTTGTAGATGGTCACCGGGTAACGCCCGTAGTTCTGCAGGTTCCAGATCAGCGGAAGGATTCCTGTCGGCGCATCGATATAGAACGAGATGGCGGTAAAAATCAAATAGATTCCTCCGTAAATCAGAACGGAGCCCAGCGTCAGCAGCACAAACACAAACGGATCGTACCAGACGAACTCCATCCCGGCGGAGTGCCAAGCCGATCCCATGATGACAAGACCGACTATGGAGCCCGCAAGCGCCGGAGGATCCATGTTCTCAAGAATAAGCTGGGCGAGATTATGCGCCGGGCGTGTCAGTACCCGATCGAGCTCCCCTTTGACGATGTAGCGCTCCGAGAAGCCCCACAGGTTGAAGAAGCAGCTGAAGATGCCGTACGGCACCATAAAATACCCGTAAATGAAGAGCACCTCAGCCTGTGTCCACCCTCCGAGCACCGGAGTATGGAGGAATACTACTGTAATAAACAGGAGATTGATCCCTTGAAACAGCAGATCCGACAGCACCTCAACCCAGAAGTCAGCCCGGTAGGTGAGCTTGGTTTTGACGTAATTCTTCATATAATCCGTAAACAAAGCCGCATAGAACATCGCCTTACCCTCCCTGTACGAACAGCCGGTAGCGGGCCCGCCGCCACATGGCATAGATCGGAATAAGAAGGGCCAGGAACCAGAACAGCTGGACCCCGAGCACCCCGCCGACCGAGCCGCCCGTCACTTTCCCCGTAAACACCGCACCCGGCAGATAGGTGATCGCCTGGAAGGGAAGCAGCCGAAGCAGCGTCTCCGCCCAACCCGGGAAGAAGGTCACCGGAATGATCAGCCCCGAGAACAGGTCGACCGCCACCCGCTTCATCCGCATCATGCCTTCGTTGTTCTCCACGAAGAAGGCAAAGAGCCCGGTCAGAATGTTGATCTGGGAGTTGATGAGGAAGGCCATACCAAGCATCAGCAGAAAAATGAGCCAGGTTCCCGGATTCGCCGGCAGTTTCACCGGAAAGATCAAACAAGCGGCGATCATCCCCGGAATGGAGAACAGCAGCAGGCGGAAAATGCCTTCTCCCATTCCCTGCATCACCTTGACGAGCAAGTACTGATAAGGCCGGATGAACTGAATCGCCACGCTCCCGTCCTTGATCTCGCCCGCGATTTCCCGGTCCAGGTTGTTGAAGTAGAACGCACGGGCCATCCACGAAACCGCCACGTAGGTCGTCATCTGCGTCATGTCGAGTCCGGCGAGCGTCCCGTTATCCTGATAGATCGCCTTCCATAGAAAATACTGGGCTCCAATGTTGAGCACATAAATGAGAATGCCGCTGTAATAATTGACCCGGTAGGCAAGCATCATGAGAAACCGCATCCGGATCAGCTCGAGATAGGCGCCGGTCATGACTTGGACCCGCCCTTCCCGGCCGTCTGAAGCTCTCTCGAGCCCTCCCCTTCATCCCTTCGCGGAGACAATTCCAGCCCCCGGGACGACCGGTTATAGGAGGCCGAGCCCGATTTATAAATTTCCCGGACAATGTCGTCGGTGTTCGTCTCAATAATCTGAATGTCGGCAATGTCCATCACCCCGACTACCCTGGCGAGAACATCCGATATTCCCGCATGCTCGGCCGGAACCCACACCTTGGCCGTGTAACTGTTCTCCATCGTCCATTGAACCCGGAGCCCTTCGGTCAGCCGTTCAAGGTTATCGAGGGCAGCGGCCTCGGGAAAGCGAAATACGACTTCCTTGCCCTGTCCCCAGCGGTTCTTAAGCTCCTCCAGCCCCCCGTCATAGATAATCTTCCCGTCGTCGAGCATGATTACGCGCGAACAAAGCGCTTCAATATCCTGAAGATCATGCGTCGTGAGCAGAATGGTCGTGCCGTACCGCCGGTTCAAGTCCTTCAGAAACTCCCGGATTTCCGTCTTGACCACAATGTCCAGTCCGATCGTAGGCTCGTCCAGGAAGACGATGGCCGGATTATGGAGGAGGGAAGCGGCCAGCTCGCAGCGCATCCTCTGTCCCAGGCTAAGCTTGCGGACGGGCCGGTTCAGCAAATCCCCCAGGTTAAGGCGCTCCACCAACTCGTTTAAGCGCTGCCGGTAATCCTCGGCGCCAACCCGGTACACCTTGCGCAGCAGCTGGAACGATTCGATGACCCCAATGTCCCACCATAGCTGGCTCCGCTGGCCGAACACGACGCCTATGCCGCGGACGAATTTTTCTCTTTCTTTATAAGGAATGAATCCGTTAACGCGAATATCCCCCGATGTCGGAACGAGAATGCCCGTAAGCATTTTGATCGTTGTCGATTTTCCTGCCCCGTTCTCTCCTATATATCCGCAAATTTCCCCTTGGGGAATGGTGAAGCTGATGTCGTTTACCGCTGTCACGTGACGATACTCCCTGCGGAATAAATCCTGCAGCGCTCCCTTAACTCCTTCCCGGTTGCGCTGGACTTTGAATTCCTTGCGGAGGCGGCTTACTTCTATGGCGTTCAATCAATTTTCCTCCCGTGTCAGAAATTGGCCTTCGGTTTTCCTTGCTAACCCTGCAAGAAACCCATTATAATGACTAAATGACAAGTTTTGTCGAAGGGAATAAAGGTTATAAAATACTATACAATATGATACATCAAATAACGGACGAGTAAAACGCGCCAAATCCAGGAGAGGAGCCAGTTTTATATGCGCCGATTCTTTAAATGGGTCATGCTGACCCTTTGTCTGTGTGTGCTCGGATACGGAGGCTATTACGGTCTATCCATATACAATTCCTTGAACGGACTGAGCAAAGAAGGAAAGGATTCGATTTTTACCAATCCGAATCACGCCACTCCCATAAGCCAGGAAGAGCCGCCCAAGTGGGAGGGCAAGAACCGGGTGAACATTTTGCTGCTCGGAGGAGACTCCCGCGGCAAGAAGAACAGCGAGCCTCCGCGCTCGGATTCCATTATGATCGCATCCATCGATCCCGTTACGAAGAAGGCCACTCTCTTCTCCATTCTTAGAGATACCTACGTGAAGATCCCGGGGTACGGCAGTGATAAGATCAACGCCGCTCTCGCCTACGGCGGAGCCAGCCTGGCCATGAAGACCGTTTCCGATTTTACCGGACTTCCTATTCAATACTATGTCTATACGGACTTCCAAGGCTTCATGGCTCTCGTGGACGCTATCGGCGGCATCGACCTCGATGTAGAGAAGGATATGAAATACAGCGATGCCTGGGACGGTCATGAATTCGACATTAACCTGAAGAAGGGCTACCAGCATCTCGACGGCAAAACGGCTCTTCAGTACGTCCGCTTCCGTCATGACGCCACCTCCGATTTTACAAGGACGGAACGTCAGCGCAAATTCCTGACCGCCGTGGCCGAGAAGATGCAGACCACCTCGAACATCCTGAAATTCCCGAAAGTTCTGCAGGCCGTCGATCCTTACATCGATACCAACCTTCCGGTCAGCGATATGATGAAGCTCGCTTCTCTCGGCATGGAAGCCAAAGGCCAAGGCATCGACTCGCAACAGCTTCCGCCCATGGAACTGCTGGAGGAGAGAACGGTAGGCGGAGCGTCCGTCATTTCCGTGAAGCCGGATAAATTGAAGACCTTTATCCAGAACAAGCTGGAGGGCATTGATCCTTCCGCTTCCCCGTCGCCCTCCCCTACCTCGGCCAGCCACCGGAAGCAGCAGGAAGCTTCCGAGCTGACTTCCCGCCGGTAAGGAAGACGGAAACGAGAATACAGGCAGGGTTCTTGCCTTGTCCCGAAGCCCGGCCATGCTGCCGGGCTTCTTTTATGCGCTGTGCGCCATAATCCCCTATCAGGAGGCTAACCCTAATGAACCGAACCCGATCCAACGAGCTGTACGAGCAAGCCCTTCAGCATATAGTAGGAGGAGTCAATTCCCCTTCCCGGTCCTTTAAAGCGGTAGGCGGCGGCGCCCCTGTCTTCATGCAAAAGGCCAACGGGGCCTATTTCTGGGATGTCGACGGAAACCGCTATATCGATTACCTGGCCGCTTACGGGCCCATCATTCTCGGCCATGCCCATCCTCATGTGACCGAGGCCATCACGCGGGCGGCGGCCAACGGCACCCTCTACGGCACGCCGACCGAGCTCGAGATCGACTTCGCCCGAATGCTGAAGGAGGCCATCCCTTCCCTGGATAAGGTGCGTTTCGTCAACTCGGGAACAGAAGCCGTCATGTCCACGATCCGGGTCGCGCGCGCTTACACAGGGCGGGCCAAGATCATCAAGTTCGCCGGCTGCTATCACGGCCACTCCGATCTCGTCCTGGTGGCCGCGGGCTCCGGGCCCTCCACGCTCGGCATCCCGGACAGCGCCGGCATCCCGCTCAGCCTGGCGAGCGAGGTCATCACCGTGCCGTTTAACGACCTGGCGGCGCTCGAAGAAGCCCTTGCCGTCTGGGGCGGAGAAACGGCCGCGGTGATGGTCGAGCCGATCGTCGGCAACTTCGGCATGGTGATGCCGAAGCCCGGCTTCCTCGAAGGGCTGTGCCGGCTGGCGCGGGCCCATGGTGCGCTCGTCATCTACGACGAGGTGATCACGGCCTTCCGGTTCCATTACGGCTCCGCCCAGACCTACGCCGGGCTGCCGCTGGAGACGCCTGGCGGGTGGGACGCCGTCCAGCCCGACCTGACGGCGCTCGGCAAGATCATCGGCGGCGGGCTGCCGATCGGCGCCTACGGCGGGCGCCGCGAGATCATGGAGCAGGTGGCTCCCCTCGGTCCGGCCTACCAGGCCGGGACGATGGCGGGCAACCCCGCCTCCATCGCCGCGGGCATCGCCTGTCTGCAGGCGCTCCGCGAGCCGGGGACCTACGCCCGGCTCGAATCGCTGGCGGCGGCTCTCGCCGACGGCCTCTCCGCGGCGGCGCGGCGGCACGGCATCGCCCTGACCGTCAACCGGATCGGCGGCGCGTTCTCCACCCATTTCTGCGATCACCCCGTCACGAATTATGACGAGGCGCAGGATACGGATGGAGAACGCTTCGCGCAATTCTTCCGGTTGATGCTCGAGCAGGGCGTCTGCCTCGCCCCGTCCAAGTATGAGGCGTGGTTCCTGACCACGGCTCATACGGAGGACGATACGGCCGCCACGCTGGCCGCCGCGGAGCGGGCCTTCGCCGAGATGGCGAAGCGCGGCTGAGCCTTTTATTCCGGCTCCGTACGCCCCTTCTGAGGCTATGGTTCCCAAGCCGGATAACGGTATGGCAGGAACCGGTCTTTCTTCTAAAAAGCTGCCAAAGACGAACCTTTTCCGTCATTCGGAAAGGGTTCGTTCGCTTTTGGCACAGACCCCTCCCCGTCCATTTCCTTTATTCACCATTATGCAATATAGACAGCGCTTACATTTCTTGAAAACGACAAGGAAGTATTGTTAGATGCCAATATTCGTGTTATTCTGTTTATACCTATAGATTAAGAGAGAATCCCCTTTTTTATCCCTTCACCGGGTAAACCTTCCTTTTTTCGAGTCTTACTCCCCTAAGACGACATGCCGCACCAGCCCGGCTATGCCCAGATGTGACAACTGGTTTTATACAGTTATTTTGAATTTTTATTCATTTTATAAACGGGAGGTGGAGGTCAGGAACCTGACCTGTACTACTATGAACCAAGCCATGATCAACGAAGGCCGCTTCCGCAATCTGCTAGAAACCGAACATGACAGCTGTGGAATTGTATGCATTATCGAGAAAAACGGCCACCCTTCCAGGGATAACATACAAAAGACGATTGATGCCCTTGTTAAATTGGAACATCGTTCGGGTTTTATCAATGGAGAAGGCGACGGCTGCGGAATTCTGACCGACATCCCCCGCGCGCTCTGGGAAAAGAAGCTGCAGGACGCCGGTCTGGACGGGAAGCTGGCTTACGATAAGCGTTTCTCCATCGCCCACATCTTCGTGCCTCGCAAGCTGGCTATTTCCGCCGCCGACATGCAGGCCTCCATCCGCGAAATGTTCCGGGAGCACGGCGTTCGCATTGTGACGGAGCAGGAGAACCAGGTCGACAACTCCGTTCTCGGACCGAACGGTCTGAACGACGAGCCCGTTTTCTGGCAGGTCGCCGCTCTCTGCGAGAAGGAAGGCGTGAACACGGCCGATCATTTGTTTGAGCTTCATGTGGCGATCGAAGCCCGGTTTACCGTGCACGTCGCAACGCTCAGCAATACGACCGCCGCCTACAAGGTGATGGGAGCCGCCAGCATTCTGCCGCTCTACTTCAACGACACGCGGGATCCGTTGTTCGCCGCCCAGGTAACGATCGGCCATAACCGCTATTCGACGAATACGCTCTCCAGCTTCTTCCGGGTTCAGCCGTTCTCGCTTCTCGGCCATAACGGGGAAATCAACACGGTCAAGAAGCTCCGCCTCGAGGCCGACATGGTCGGCGTTCCGCTCGTAGACGGCGGCAGTGACTCGCAGGACATGAACCGGACGATCGAGACGTTCATTCACCGCTCCGGCATGAGCCTGTTTGAAGCGATGGAAGTGGTCTTCCCTCCGATTCACAACGAAATGAAGCTGTTCCGCGGAGAGCTTCAGGATATGTACGTGTACTTCCGCCAAATCTGGGGCCACTATGCCCAAGGTCCGGCCGGGATCGTGTCCCGCTACGGCAACGAGTGCATCTTCAGTGTGGACGCACTGGGCCTTCGTCCGGTATGGATGGTGGAAACGGAAAACTCCCTGTACTTCTCCTCCGAGCAAGGCGTCGTAACGGTCGGCGAGATGATCGCCGAGCCGAAGCCGATCGCTCCGGGCGAGAAAGTCGGCGTCGTGCTGACCCCGGGAGAATACGTTCAAGTGCTTCCGTATACAACTGTTCAGTCGCTTGTGCATGAGCGCGTAAGCAAGCGCGTGGATTTCAGCGGCATGCGCAAATACCTCGGCTCCGTCGAATCCGGCATCACTGCCTCTGCGAACGAAGTGCTTCAAGTGAATGATGCGCTGTACAGCGCGAACGGCTGGGACCGCGAAGGCATCCAGCAGATCGAGTCGATGTCCGAGACCGGCGCCGAGCCGATCCGCTCCCTCGGTCATGACGGCCCTCATGCGGCCATCAACTGGGAGCGCCAGAACATTCCCGATTTCATCAAGGAAAGCGTAGCGGTGGTCACCAACCCGGCCATCGACCGCGACCGCGAGATGGAGCACTTCTCCACCCGCGTTGTCGTCGGCCCTCGTCCGGTTCTCTACGGACAGCCGGACAACCGCCTGCGCATCGAGCTGCTGGCCCCGCTCGTTCTCGAAAGCCTGAACGGCGTGGACAGCGACAAAGACCTGAACCAGCTTTCCTATGAGCAGCTGCTCGCAGCCTTCCGTGCCCAAGGAGAGAACGCTGTAGCCGTTCTGTCCGCCACGTTCGCCCGCGGCACGTCCATCCAGGACGGCCTGAACGAGCTTGCCGCTCAAGCGGTGGAAGCCGTTAAGAACGGCGCTATGCTGGTGGTGCTGGACGATTCCGAAGCCCACCGGAACGACCGCTTGTGGCTCGACCCGCATCTTGCGGTATCGAAGGTCGACATTGCCCTGCGGGAGCACAAGCTGGGACACGGCGACAACCTTCGCCGCCAGACTTCCCTAGTCCTCCGCTCAGCGGCGGTCCGCAACCTGCATGACATCGCAGTGGCTTGCGGTCTAGGGGCTGACGTGATTTCGCCTTACCTGCTCTTCGCTACGGCTGCCGCCAAATCCGGGGCTCCCGCCGCGAAGAAAGTCTATACGGCCTTGAACAAAGGCCTGGAGAAAGTCATCTCCACCATCGGAACCCACGAGCTGCGCGGATACACCCGCTTCTTCTCCTCCATCGGTCTGAATCCGGAGGTGGCGGAGGTGCTCGATATCGTGAACTACCTGGGAAGCGACAAGGCCGGAACGGGCTTCGCCAAGCTGGAAGCCGAAGCCGAGAAGCGCTACGAGGACTTCACGAATCCGAAGGCCAAGGCCGCCCGCAACTTCCACTTCTTCCAGCGCATGTGGAAGGCGTTGGGTGAAGCGGCCTCGGGAGCGGCGCCGTACAGCGATTACCGCGACAAGCTTCGTGAGGAAGAGAAGCGCAACCCGATCTCCATCCGCCACGTAGCCGACTTTAACTACGAGAAAGCGCTGGAGGGCCGTCAGCCTCTTAACCCGTCCGATGTATCCATCGGAATCGGCGGGCATGATCTGCCTATGCTGATCTCCTCCATGTCCTTCGGCTCGCAGAACGAAACGGCTTTCCGGGCGTACGCCGAAGCCGGCGAACGGCTGAACATGGTCACGATGAACGGAGAAGGCGGCGAGATCAAGGATATGCTCGGCCGCTATCGCAGAACGCGCGGGGCCCAGGTCGCATCCGGCCGCTTCGGGGTTAATGCCGAGCTTGCCAATGCAGTTGCCTTCCTGGAGATCAAGATCGGCCAGGGAGCCAAGCCTGGAGAAGGCGGTCACCTGCCGGGCTCCAAGGTTACGGCCAAAATCGCCGCGGCCCGTAACGCCACCATCGGATCGGACCTGATCTCGCCTTCTAACAACCACGATATCTATTCGATCGAGGACCTGGCGCAGATCATCTCCGAGCTTAAGGAAGCGAGCGGACGCAAGGCGAAGGTCATTGTGAAGATTCCGGTCGTACCGGGAATCGGAACGATTGCCGTCGGGGTAGCCAAAGCAGGCGCCGACGTCATCACCCTCTCCGGCTTCGACGGCGGAACGGGTGCTGCCCGTATCCACTCGATCACGCATGTTGGGCTTCCGACCGAAATCGGGACGAAGCTGGCTCACGTAGCTCTGATCGAAGCCGGTCTGCGCCACCGCGTTGAGCTCTGGTCTGACGGCGGTCTGAAATCCGGGGCCGATGTCGTCAAGATGCTTATGCTCGGCGCGAACCGCTGCGGCTTCGGCTCCATCGCGATGCAGGCCATCGGCTGTACGACCTGCCGCGGCTGTCATCTGGATACGTGTCACGTCGGGATTGCCACGCAGATTGACTCCATGGAGGAAGCCGAAGAGAAAGGCCTTCGCCGCTTCGTTCCGCGGGAGTACGACCTCGCGGTCAACAGCCTGGTCCGCCTCTTCGGTGCCATCGGAGAAGAGGTTCGCGAGATTGTCGCGGCACTCGGCTTTAAAGATGCCCAGGATCTCGTCGGCCGTTCCGATCTTCTGCAGCAGGTGAACTGTCTCGATCAGATCGACTTGAGCGAAATCCTTCGTCCGGCTCCGCTGCAGTTCATCAACATCGGCGAGTCTCTGGATGAAGCCGCCGTCGCCTCTTCGGATATCCAAGTTGCGGCGGGCGCAGAGGGCCAGGCCTTCTTCCCTGAGTCCCTGTCCTTCGCCACTCCAGTGGAGCGTACCTGGTCCAAGGTAACGGGCGAAACCCGGATTATCGGAAGCCGCTACTCCAGCCACCGGGTGCGCAGCAGCCAGGACAACGACAAGCTTCCGGCCATTTCCCTCCGTCTGACGGACGGTTCGGTACCGGGTAACGGGCTTGGTGCCTTTAACGCGAACGGAGTCAACATTACCGTAGACGGCGGTGCGGAAGACGGAGTCGGCAAAATGTCCAACGGCGGTAAAGTGGCCATTCTCAAGTCGCCTGGCAAGAACAAGGAGCTCATCAACGGCTCGGTAGGGAAATCCTTTGGGTATGGAGCCCAGCGTGGGTTGTTCCTTATCCAAGGCAGTGCCGATACGCGTGCCTGCATCCGGTTCTCGGGGGCGGACGTGGTCTTCGGCGGTGAGATTACGACACCGATCCAAGACGAGCTTGGGGCCATCGCAAGCCGGGCCAACCTGAAAGGCTTCGCCTTTGAATACATGACCAACGGCCGTGCCGTCGTGCTCGGTGATCCGGGTCCATGGATTTGCGCCGGGATGACCGGAGGCGTGATCTACCAGCGCCTGAACCCGGAAATGGGCTTTGACATTGCGGCTATCGAACGCCGGATTGCCAAAGGCGCCAAAGTCAAGATCGAGCAAGTGGGTTCGCAGAGCATCAAGGACCTGAACGAGCTGCTCGGTGCTTACCGCAACGAATTGGCGGCATCGGGTCAATCCGAAGCCGCGGCGAGTGTCGATAAGCTTTTGGCCGACCTCCCGACCCACTTCGTGCGCATCGCCCCGGTTGGCCTTCAGGCGGACCAGTCGGTCGCTACGGAATAATACGAACCTTCTTCTTTATAGATACACTTGGTTTTCGCTCCCTTTTCACTCCTCTGCTGCTCCGGCCGCAGAGGAGTTTTTTGCGTTATCCTTTAGTCTCCACGGCCTCTCCCCTCTTTTCCTTCTCCTCCTCCTTCCTCTCTCCCGGCCGATGTTTTTCTCATTCTTCTCTCTTCCCACTGTCACGCCCCGCCCCCTGTCCCGAATAGAATAGAGTACTTCACTAACCTTAGTCCTCTTACATAGTCTTCAGAGCCCCACCCGATTGGAGGGATTGGCCATGGATTGGACCACCAAGCTTTTTCGCTCTCTTCTGCTTGCCCTTGCCGGTAACCGTGCCGCGGAAGCCCTTGCCTTAAAGTATGGCCTTCGTCTCGGAGCAGACAAATTCGTAGCCGGCGAAACGCGGGCAGAGGCGCTGCGGACCGTCAAACAACTGAACGCCAATGGCCTTCTGGCCACCATTGATCATCTGGGAGAGGGCATCCGTCACCTTAGCGAGGCAGAAGCCTTCCGGGACGAGTACCTGGCGCTTCTGGAAGACATCAGCCAAGAGGAAGCTAAAGCCAATGTCTCCCTTAAGCCTACCCAGATGGGCTTAGCCCTGGATCCGGAGGCGGGTTACCGCAACATTCGAGAGATTGTCGACAAGGCCAGGGCACTTGGCAATTTTGTCCGGCTGGACATGGAAGATTCCCGCTATACCGATGCTACCCTGCAGGTGGCCCGCCGGCTTCATGCGGAAGGAATGGGCAACGTCGGGGTGGTGATCCAAGCGTATCTCTACCGGTCCGAATATGATATCCGCCGCCTCTCCTCGGAGAAAGGGAATGTTCGTCTCGTCAAGGGAGCTTACAAGGAGCCGAAGGACAAAGCCTACCCGAAAATGAGCGAGGTCGACATCCAGTTCAAGAGGCTGATCAAGCGCCGTCTGTTGTCCGGCCTCTATACAGGGATCGCCACCCACGATGAACCGATCATCGAATGGACCAAACGGTTCGTGGAGGTTCACCAGGTGCCTCTGCACACCTTTGAATTCCAAATGCTGTACGGCATCCGAATGAAGCTGCAGGAAGAACTGGCTGCCGAGGGCTATACCGTCCGCTGCTACGTGCCCTACGGGCGCCTCTGGTTTCCCTATTTTGTGCGCCGGCTTGCCGAGAGACCGGCGAATGTAGCCTTCCTGCTAAAGTCGCTGCGTAAAAAGTAAGCCTGCCGTTCCAAGCCGCTTTCCCGCTTTGTTATCCACTAGTTTTCCAAACTGGTTATATCCTTTTCTTCATCCAAGAAGTTGGATATCCCCCTTTTCTCCGTCCAAGAAGCTGAATTTACCCGATTCTCCCGTCAAGCCGGCCAAAAGGAGGTCATGCCTGATGCCAACCCGACAAACGGTCTCTCTGCTTAAGGCACCCTTTGACTTGGGGGCTGGAACCAGAGGCTCCTGCCTGGGCCCGGAAGCGATTCTGCATGCCGGTCTAATCGAACGACTGGAGGCGTTGGGGCATACCGTTCTTTCCGAGCCTTCCCTCCCTTCTCCCCGCAAAGGAGTGGTGTTCAGCAATCTCCCCCTTCTGAATTTGCCCCAGACGGTTTCCTTTAACCGGTATTTGGCTTCCGCCGTTCATAAAGCGGTGGCCAAAGGACATTTCCCTCTGTTGCTAGGCGGAGACCACAGTCTGGCCATCGGCTCTCTGGCGGGGTTGGCTCTCAACGGACGCCAGCCGGGGGTTCTATGGATCGATGCCCACGCGGATCTCAACACCGAAGCCACGAGTCCGACCGGCAACATTCATGGGATGTCCTTGGCTGCTTCCCTTGGTTTCGGACATCCCCATTTGACCGGACTTCGCCCTCCGTCCCCTAAGCTGGATCCTGCCCGGGTCGTCCTGGTGGCCTCCCGGGATCTGGATCCAGGGGAACGGGAGTTTATCCGCCGTACCGGCATCCGCTGCTTCACCATGCAGGACATTGACCGCTGGGGGATGGGGACGGTGATGGAGGAGGCCATTGCCACAGCGGGAAGCGGGCCGGATGGGATTCACCTTAGCTTCGATGTGGACAGTGTGGACCCTTCGGCCGCCCCGGGCACCGGCACCGTGGTTCCTGGCGGGTTGACCGTCCGGGAAGCCCGGATGGCCATGGAGATGCTTCAGGAGAGCGGTTTGGTGAGCTCGGCGGATTTCGTTGAAGTCAATCCTCTGCTTGACCTCCGCAACCAGACCGCAGAACTGGCTGTGGATCTGATCGCCGCTCTGTTGGGTGAGCGTCTCCTATAGCGGAGGCGGGATAGGCCTTCCGGCTTTCCATTGAGGCTATGGCAGAAAGCCACCGGTTAAGGAGGCATTGGTGACGTCTCGTTGACTCCCACCCCCTATATGTCCATCCGGAGAAGGAGGATCGCTTATGTATACTTCATCCGAGCTGATCGACCTGGCGGAAACCTTGGCCGCTCCAACCTACCAACCGCTTCCCATTGTCATCTCACGGGCCAAAGGGGTCTGGGTGGAGGACCCGGATGGCCGCCGTTATATGGATATGCTGAGCGGGTACTCGGCCCTTAACCAAGGCCATCGGCACCCTCGGATTATTCGGGCCCTCAAGGAGCAATCCGGCAAGGTAACCCTGACGTCCCGCGCCTTCCATTCCGAAGCCTTAAGCCTCTTCCTGCAAAAAGCATCCCGCTATACCGGGAAGTCCATGGTCCTTCCGATGAATACGGGAGCCGAAGCCGTGGAAACCGCTCTTAAGGCCGCCCGCCGATGGGGCTACCGAGTCAAAGGGATTCCCGAGAACAAGGCGGAAATTATCGTTTGCGAAGGCAATTTCCACGGCCGGACCCTCGGCGTCATTTCCTTCTCGAGTGTAGCGGAGTACCAGGAAGGCTTTGGTCCCTTGCTTCCTGGCTTCCGCATGATTCCTTATGGCGATCTGCAAGCGCTGGAGAAGGCTATAACGCCTCATACCGCGGCTATTCTGTTGGAACCGATTCAGGGAGAGGCCGGCATCCGGATTCCTCCGGAGGGGTATTTAAGAGGCGTTCGCGACCTGTGCAGCAATCATCGGGTGCTGTTCCTCGCCGATGAAATCCAAACCGGCTTTGGCCGGACCGGCCAGCGGTTTGCCTGCGACTGGGAGAATGTCATTCCCGATGTCTATATTTTAGGCAAAGCCTTAGGTGGCGGCGTGCTCCCCATATCGGCCGTCGCCGCGGATCCGGAGATCCTGTCCCTTTTTCAACCTGGCAGCCATGGTTCCACCTTCGGAGGGAATCCGCTTGCTTGTGCCGTAGCGTCCGCCGCCCTGGACGTGACCGAAGACGAAAACCTCTCCTTACGATCGCGGAATCAAGGAAAGTACCTGCTGAAACGGTTGTCCCAACTGAACAACCCCGCCATAAAAGAAATCCGGGGAAGGGGCCTCTTCCTCGGCATTGAACTGGACCGTCCTGCGAGGCCTTACTGCGAAGCGCTTCTTCAGGAAGGGCTGCTCTGCAAGGATACCCATGAGACCGTCATCCGCCTCGCACCTCCCTTGATCATTACACGCAAGGAGCTCCAATGGGCCGCCGAGCGACTGGAAAACGTACTGGGGTAAGCTACGGTCCACGCCCTATCCCATGCACACTAAAAAACACAGATCCTGGAGAGCGATCTGTGTTTTGCTTTTTTAAATGGCAGCCGATGCCAACCGATAACCTTTCGCCCGTTCTACTGCAGCGGCTCCAAGTTGACCGACCTGTCGGTGTTGTTCCAGGAGACCCGGTAATTTAAGGCTTCTCCGATAAGGCGAAGGGGGACCATTTTCTGCCCCTCGATGAGACGTGGGGCGGCTTCCACCAGGTCCTCCCTCCCATTCACCATGCATTTCGTGGTGCCGATCATCAATTGGACGGAAGAACTTCCTTTTTGCAAAGTGAGCAACTGAAGCTGGTCGTCCCAGCTCATCTGAGCCCCAAGCCGATCCACGATCGACTCGACCGGAACCAGCAAGGTGTCATCATAGAGAGCAGGAGGCATATTCATCTCAACGGCTTGACCGTTAATAGTTACGGGAATAGAGGAATCGGCTTTTGCCCATCCGGGAGCGAAGGCCAAAGCTACCAGAGTGACAAGGGATAGGGTTAGTTTTTTCATAGAGGAAGTCTCCTTTTTCTGGAATACTACTTCTTACCCATATCTTTATGCCCCTTAACCGTTCGCTATGCCGGCTTGTCCTCTTTTTATTTCTTGCTTGCTCCGAGCCTTCGGTTCAGCTAAGTTGCTCCGGTCCCTCTGTTCAGCAAAGCCGCCGGTCAACAATAACAAAAAAGCCCCCGGGTTTCCCCGAGAGCTTGTAGATCCTAAGTATGGTGCCGGTGAAGGGACTCGAACCCCCACGGTTTCCCTCACGATTTTGAGTCGCGCGCGTCTGCCAATTCCGCCACACCGGCCAATTGCAATAAGTATATTAACTTCAGAAAATAAAAAAAATGGCGTTCCCTGAGAGATTCGAACTCCCGACCTTTTGATTCGTAGTCAAACGCTCTATCCAGCTGAGCTAAGGGAACATCCATATGAAGATGGAGCGGAAGACGGGAATCGAACCCGCGACCCTCGCCTTGGCAAGGCGATGCTCTACCGCTGAGCCACTTCCGCATAAAGATGGTGCGGTCGAGAGGACTCGAACCTCCACGGGGGGTTAGCCCACACGGACCTGAACCGTGCGCGTCTGCCAATTCCGCCACGACCGCATATTCTGTTGTCTTTACCATAAGAGGTAAAGTGGTGAGCCATGAAGGACTCGAACCTTCGACACCCTGATTAAAAGTCAGGTGCTCTACCAACTGAGCTAATGGCTCATGCTAAAATGGGGCGATCGACGGGAATCGAACCCGCGGATCCCGGAGCCACAATCCGGTGCGTTAACCACTTCGCCACGACCGCCATAAGGAGAAACCGTTAAGTTCCTTCAAGTAGGTTAAATCTTCAGGTCGCGAATCATACGTGGCATTAAAAGGTAAAAAATGGCGGAGCTGACGGGATTCGAACCCGCGGTCTCCTGCGTGACAGGCAGGCATGTTAGGCCTCTACACCACAGCTCCATGTTTGGTTGCGGGGGCAGGATTTGAACCTGCGGCCTTCGGGTTATGAGCCCGACGAGCTACCGAGCTGCTCCACCCCGCGATAGTGTGTTTCATATGGTGGAGGCTGACGGGATCGAACCGCCGACCCTCTGCTTGTAAGGCAGATGCTCTCCCAGCTGAGCTAAGCCTCCATATGATGTGGTGACCCGTAGGGGATTCGAACCCCTGTTACCTCCGTGAAAGGGAGGTGTCTTAACCCCTTGACCAACGGGCCTTGCTTTATGCTTCTCCGTTATGCGCTTGTCCTATGTAAGATTGCTTGGTCAGCTGCATCTTACATGGTTCTAAGTACCATCCGCAGGAGAAAATTTCCGCTTGGCAACGTCCTACTCTCCCAAGATCCTGCGATCTAAGTACCATCGGCGCTGGAGGGCTTAACGGTCGTGTTCGAGATGGGAACGTGTGGTTCCCCTCCGCCATCATCACCAAACGTTTTTGCGGTTGATTCTGCTTCCCGCTTTCGCTTCAGCAAAATACGTTACCTTGTAAAAGGCCCGCAAGTTCAAGGTTTGCACCCTGAAAACTGGAATCGAAGCTTACGTTTGTTCATCCTTTTGCTCCCCTAATGGGGTCATGAATAAGCCCTCGACCGATTAGTATTCGTCCGCTGCATGCCTTACAGCACTTCCACGCCGAACCTATCTACCTCGTCGTCTACAAGGGGTCTTACTAATTGGGAAATCTCATCTTGAGGGGGGCTTCACGCTTAGATGCTTTCAGCGCTTATCCCGTCCGTACTTGGCTACCCAGCGGTGCTCCTGGCGGAACAACTGGTACACCAGCGGTACGTCCATCCCGGTCCTCTCGTACTAAGGACAGCTCCTCTCAAATTTCCTGCGCCCGCGACAGATAGGGACCGAACTGTCTCACGACGTTCTGAACCCAGCTCGCGTACCGCTTTAATGGGCGAACAGCCCAACCCTTGGGACCTACTTCAGCCCCAGGATGCGATGAGCCGACATCGAGGTGCCAAACCTCCCCGTCGATGTGGACTCTTGGGGGAGATAAGCCTGTTATCCCCAGGGTAGCTTTTATCCGTTGAGCGATGGCCCTTCCATTCGGTACCACCGGATCACTAAGCCCGACTTTCGTCCCTGCTCGACCTGTACGTCTTGCAGTCAAGCTCCCTTCTGCCTTTGCACTCTGCGAATGATTTCCAACCATTCTGAGGGAACCTTGGGGCGCCTCCGTTACGCTTTAGGAGGCGACCGCCCCAGTCAAACTGCCCGCCTGACACGGTCCCTCTCCCGGATTCACGGGAGGAGGTTAGAACCTAGATACGATCAGGGTGGTATCCCAACGTCGCCTCCTCACAAGCTGGCGCTCATGACTCTCTGGCTCCCACCTATCCTGTACAGATCGTACCCAAGTCCAATATCAAGCTGCAGTAAAGCTCCATGGGGTCTTTCCGTCTTGTCGCGGGTAACCTGCATCTTCACAGGTATTAAAATTTCACCGGATCTCTCGTTGAGACAGCGCCCAAGTCGTTACGCCATTCGTGCGGGTCAGAATTTACCTGACAAGGAATTTCGCTACCTTAGGACCGTTATAGTTACGGCCGCCGTTTACTGGGGCTTCGGTTCACAGCTTCGCTTGCGCTAACCGCTCCCCTTAACCTTCCAGCACCGGGCAGGCGTCAGCCCGTATACTTCGCCTTGCGGCTTCGCACAGACCTGTGTTTTTGCTAAACAGTCGCTTGGGCCTTTTCACTGCGGCCCCCTCGGGCTATTCACCCTACCGAGGCACCCCTTCTCCCGAAGTTACGGGGTCATTTTGCCGAGTTCCTTAACGAGAGTTCTTCCGCGCGCCTTAGAATTCTCTTCTTACCTACCTGTGTCGGTTTGCGGTACGGGCACCTTCACCTGGCTAGAGGCTTTTCTTGGCAGCATGAGTACAAGACCTTCGGTACTGTAATTTTCCCTCCCCGTCACAGCTCAGCCTTACAGTGTGCGGATTTGCCTACACACCAGCCTCGCTGCTTGGACAGACTCTTCCATCCGTCTGCGTCTCTTCCCTTCTGCGTCACCCCATCGCTCGTAGCGGTTTACGGTGGTACAGGAATGTCAACCTGTTGTCCTTCGACTACGCCTTTCGGCCTCGCCTTAGGTCCCGACTTACCCTGAGCGGACGAGCCTTCCTCAGGAACCCTTAGGTTTTCGGCGGACAAGATTCTCACTTGTCTTTTCGTTACTTATACCGGCATTCTCACTTGTGTGCTCTCCAGCGCTCCTTACGGTACACCTTCAACGTACACACAACGCTCCCCTACCCATGCATTTCTGCAAGCCATAGCTTCGGTGGCGTGTTTAGCCCCGTTACATTTTCGGCGCAGAGTCACTCGACCAGTGAGCTATTACGCACTCTTTCAATGGTGGCTGCTTCTAAGCCAACATCCTGGTTGTCTGGGCAACTCCACATCCTTTCCCACTTAACACACACTTGGGGACCTTAGCTGATGGTCTGGGCTGTTTCCCTCTTGACGATGGATCTTAGCACTCACCGTCTGACTCCCGGGGTCCAAGTTCATGGCATTCGGAGTTTGACTGGACTTGGTAACCCTTGGCGGGCCCCGCACCCAATCAGTGCTCTACCTCCACGACTCAACCCCCGAGGCTAGCCCTAAAGCTATTTCGGGGAGAACCAGCTATTTCCGAGTTCGATTGGAATTTCTCCGCTACCCCCACCTCATCCCCGAATTTTTCAACATTCGTGGGTTCGGGCCTCCAGTGCGTGTT